>NZ_CP032514.1:604982-907473 GCF_003606385.1 Actinomyces lilanjuaniae
ACGGGGTCGCGGCCGTAGCGCTGGCACAGGGCGGCGTCTAGGGTGCGTAGCCCGTTGGGCAGGGTGATGGCGCGCTGCGTGGCTGGCACCTGGGCGAAGGCCGCCAGCACCTGCGGGTCGTGCGCGGGGCGGTAGGGGGCGAGGGCGCTGGTGGCCGGGTCCTCCGCAGCGATCCAGAGCAGCTGGCTGGTGCGGGGCGGCAGGTCCTTGACGGCCTCCTGCCAGGAGGTCAGGGAGACCATCCGGGCGACGTCGATCATCTGGATGGCCTCACCAGCCAGCCACTGGGGGTCCAGGTCCAGCTCCGGCTCGGCAGCCTCCGGGGCCGTCCCGGTGGAGTCAGCGGAGTCAAGGGAGCCAGGGGAGGCTTCGGGGGCGTCTGCCGGGACGGGGCCGGGCTGAGAGGAGCGGGACTTGTCGCGCCTGAGCAGCCTCTGGAGAAAGGCAGGGTAGGCGCTGCCAGCCTCCTCCCGCGTCTCCCCCTCGACGGCTCCGATGAGGTCGCGCACGCCCCGGGCGTCGACGACGGCGGTGGCGCTCCTCCTCTGCTCGCCCTGCGGGGAGGACTCTGGCTGTCGTGAGGTGATGTCGCTGAGGTAGCGGGTGATCATGTGGTCCACGGGCAGGGCTGACTGGACGGCGCCCCGGGCCCCGTAGCGGGCCAGTGAGGCGGCCAGGAGCCGCTCCGCGCTCTCCAGGCTGCGGGTGCCGGGGTCGTCACCCTCCTGGGCCTGGGGCGTGATCTCCTCGCCGCTGAGGACAGTTCCGGGAGTCCGCTGGAGCACGTCGGTGAAGACGGAGCGGCCGAACGGTGGGCGCAGGCCCGCGATACGGGCGAGCACGAACATGAGGTTTGCGGAGGCGTGCTCGTCGGCCAGGGTCTTCTCATCGACCTGCTGCCAGGTTCCCTCCTTGTACCGCAGCAGCGCTGGGGTGGCGTTCCATGGTGGATCGGTCTGGGTAGTCATGGATAGGTCTCAATCGGGTCGGGGCGCTCAGAGAGCAGTGGTTATCTGGTTTGGGAGTGCAGGGCCTGGGTGAAGTCGGCGCCAGCCAGGGCGGTGGTGCGGCGGATGAATGGGGGCACGGTGTTCTCCTTTTGCTAATCTATCTTTACAGATGTTGGAGTAATTTTGTTGCCCGAATGGTGGTCCTGCCTGTGAGGGCTCCGCCCGGGCCCCACGTGATGAAATGTGTGGGACCCGGGCGGAGCTGGTTAGAGAGCCTCTGGGGTCAGTAGCACTTGCAGACGAGGTTGGCAAAACTGCCGCAGTAGCCGCCCTTGTATCCCTTTGCCCTGCAGATCTGGCTGCACTTCTTCTCGTTGAGGGGGCAGGGGCCCTCGGCGCCCTCGGTGGGTGCGTGGGTCTCTGAGCGCAGGGCCTGAGTGAAGTCGGCGCCAGCCAGGGTGGTGGTGCGGCGGATGAACTGGGACATGATGTCCTCCTTTTCTGCTCCGGATATCCTGAGTCCGGAGCGGTCGGTGTGTGGTTGCCATATACCTCCCGGGTGGGAGGGGTGTGGCGAATGGACTCAGAAGGACTGCGCTGACGGAAGCTGTCGGTGTCACCTCATTCCAGGCGGACTGCTTGTCCGGGTTTCCGTGCTGCCTGAGTGCTCCCGTCCTCGTTCCTTCTGATACCTGAATACTATGCGCTCGCCCCAGGCGGTGTTATGGGGCAGAAGATGGAACTTCTCCTGCGCCTCCTCCTTAAGGGTGAGGGAATTGATTGTTCCTGACTCCGTGCAATGTCAGCACAGTACAAGAAGCGCGACACAAGGTGCATGGCACAAGCGGGCTATGTATGCAGGGAGGCCGGGCTGTCGTGTCCGCATGCGCTGTTAGCAAGGGGAGCGGTGGCACATCAGTAAATGCCGTGCGGCCCTGTGCCGCACCGATAAGGCGCAGCACAGGGCCGCAATGGGGTGGGTAGTAAGTGACGAGTCTTGGATCTGGCTCCAGATCCGGTTACCTCAGTCCTGGGCCAGGGCCAGGACGGGCGGCACCCGGCTGGCGGCCTCGGCAGGACGCCAGGTGGCCAGCACGCCCACGGCTGCGGCAGCCAGGAAGGCCCCGGCCAGGACCAGCCAGGGCACCTGGATGACCAGGTTGTCACCGGAGTCCGAGTTGAGCAGGGCGGCCGATCCCGCGATGCCTACCGTGCAGCCCAGCAGGATGCCGATGGCTCCGCCCAGGAGGGCGGTGAGGAGGCCCTCGGTGAGGAACAGGCGGCGGACCTCTGCTCGCTGGGTTCCGGTGGCGCGCAGCACCCCGATCTCACGGGTGCGCTCCAGCACGCCCACGGACGCGGTGTTGGCCATACCGGACAGGGCGATAAGCAGCGTGAAGACGAGCACCCCGCCAATGACTACGGTGACCTGCTGGACCATCTGGGTGAAGGAGGCCCTGCCCTCGGCGGAGGTGACAACCAGGAGACCGGAGCCCGCCAGGGCCTGACGGACCGCGGTGGCCGGTGCCTGGTCAGAGCCGTCACCGCTGGCGCGTGCCCACAGGGAGACGCTGGTCGGGGCGTCCCCGGCCAGTTGCTGGGCCACTGCCGGTGTGACGACGGTGCCTGCCTCCTCTGACACGTGGACGGTGAGCTCGGCGCTGCCAGCCGGGCCGGACAGCGTGATGGCCGATCCGTCCTCCAGGCCGTAGATACCCCCGATGATGAGGGTGTGGTCGTCCAGACCCTCCAGGCCCTGGTCGGAGCGGATGACCGGGGTGATGGCGTCGCGGTCGATGACGTCCAGGGTCATGGAGGAGTCGTCCGGGTCCCCAGCACCTTCTGGGTCTTCTGGATCCTCGGCGCTGCTGCCACTCTCGGCAGTGCTGGAGGTGACCTGGGCCTCAATGCGGGGCACGAGCGTGGTGGCCTCCACGCCCTCGACGGCCTCCACCTGGGAGACCAGGGCGGTGGCGTCCCGCTCAGCCGTGATCCCCTCCACGCGGATGTCCACCGGGGAGCCGGAGGCCAGGTAGCCCTCCATGGAGGCGTCAACGCTGGACAGGCCGGTGGCCAGGGTGGCGGCCACAGCCACCGAGACCAGCAGGGAGGCGGCGGTGGCGGCGGCCCGTCCGGGGTTGCGGGCCAGGTTGCGGGCGGCCAGCTGGAGCACGGGGCGGCGCGAGCGCCCGCTGAGGACCTCAGCCAGGCGGGAGGCGCCGACCACCAGCAGCGGCAGGGAAGCAATCACCCCCAGCACGGTGACCACCGCTCCGGCCGTGATGTACTCCAGCACTCGCGCGGTGACACCCTGCCAGATGAGTCCGCAGCCGACCAAGGCGATGAGCACCCCTGCTGCGGCGACCGCGACCCGCCGCCTGCCCAGTGCGCTGGTGTCAGCGGTCTGGCCAGTCAGGGCCACCAGCGGGGAGACCCGGGTGGCCTGGCGGGCCGGGCGCAGCACGGAGACCAGGGTGACTACCGTGCCGATGAGGACGGCCAGGGCGAAGGACCTCCAGGAGACGGTGAGGTGCTCAGCCTCAAGGCCCTCCACCACCCCGGAGCGTACCACCGTGGCGGCCACGACCGCCCCGGCGGCCGCCCCGGCCACGGAGCCCACCACCCCGGAGAGCAGGCCGGTGCGCAGCACCGAGCCCATGACCTGGCGGCGGCTGGCGCCCACGCAGCGGGTCAGGCCGATCTGGTGGGTCTGGCGGGCCACCAGGGTGGTGAAGGTGGTGGCGATGACGATCCCGGCCACCACGGCACACACCGGCGTGAGCAGCCGTAGCAGCAGGAACGCCGTGGAGGTAGCACCCCCACCAGAGGTGCTGGCGCGCCAGGTGACCACGTCTGCGGCCGTGCTGACTTGCGCGTCGGCCTGGGTGGCCTGGAGCGCCTCGGTGACGGCCTCACGCAGTTCCTCGGGGCTGATGCCCGGCCGGGCGGTGATGTAGAGGAAGGCGGGTCCCTCGGGTACCCCCAGCGCGGCGCGGGCCTCGGCGGTGGCAAAGACCAGGGGGACCGAGTTGACGTCAGCAGCGACCTCGGCGCTGGGCTGGATAATACCTACGACGGTCACCGTGGTGGTCGTCCTGGCCGGGCCACCGCGTGGGCCCTGGGCCAGGGTGGTCGTGCTGCCCACCTCCAGGCTGTACTGCTGGGCGAAGGTGGAGGAGACCGCCACCTCCTGGGCGCTCTCCGGTAGGCGGCCACTAGTCAGCCGGGTGCCCCCCGAGACCTCCGGCACGTCCAGCACAAACAGGGAGAACACGTCGGCGCTGTTCGCGCCCGGCGGGATTCCCCACATCTGCCTCTGGATCTGGGGGCGTACCGCCGCCACCCCGTTGGCCTGGGAGACGTCGCGCACGGCCTGCTCGGGGAACACCCCCTCGTCTGCTGTGGCGGAGGCCTCGGCCACGACGTCGGCCTTACCCACGCTGGCCCAGGCGTCCGCAGTGAGCTGGGCGCGGAAGGAGTCAGAGACGATGAAGGAGAACACAATGAGGACGGCGCTCATGGCCACCGCTACCATAGCGGCCACGGTGCGGCGGGGGTCGAGCAGGGCGGGCATGAGCGGTACTCCTTGTTGTTTGGGGTTGTTTGGGGCCTTTATTGTTTTCTGGGGCTCCGGTTTTCCTGCTGTGCTGGTTCGCCGGGTGCTCACGGAGTCACGGCGACTGGGGCTGGTCCTGCTAGTCCACGGCCAGCGCCTGGACGGGCGGGACCCGGCTGGCGGCACCCGCCGGGCGCAGCGAGGCCAGCACACCCACGGCCGCGGCAGCCAGGAGGATGATGAGCAGCCCTGGTGCCAGCCACACGGGGACGGACAGAGGGCTCCCCTCCCCGTTGTTGAGCAGGGCGGCGGCTCCCGCGACGCCGACGCCACACCCCAGCACAAGGCCGATACCGCCGCCCAGGAGAGCGGTGAGGACCCCCTCGGAGACGAAGAGCGAGCGGACCTCTGCGCGCTGGGTTCCGGTGGCGCGCAGCACCCCGATCTCACGGGTGCGCTCCAGGACGCTCATGGAGGTGGTGCTGGCCATGCCGGACAGGGCGATGAGCAGCGTGAAGACGAGCATGGCACCCACGGCTGCAGCTACCTGGACCACCTCATCGGTGAGGCCGCTGCGGGACTCCATGAAGTCAGCGACGTAGAGGCCGGTGCCCTCAAGAGCCTCGCGCACCGCTGCGGCCGGTGCCTGGTCGGTGATCTCCCCGCTGGCGCGTACCCACAGGGTGGAGGCGGTGGGGGCGTCCCCGGCCAGCTGCTTAGCCACTGCGGGCGTGACCAGGGCCTCACTGGCGCCCGGGTTGACGCGGACGGTGAGGTCGGCGCTGCCCTCCGGGCCGGTGAGGGTCACCTGGGTGCCGTCGGGGATCTCGTAGACGCTCTCCAGGACAAGCGTGTGGTCGTCCAGGTCCTCCAACACCTCCAGGGAGCGCAGGACTGGGGAGACCGCCTCCTGGTCGGTCGCTATGACGGTGACGGTCTGGTCGTCGACGTCTTCATCGACCTCTGCCGAGGCTGAGGTCATCTGCACGTCGAGGGAAGGCACGGCCACAGCCGTCTCCACGCCCTCGACCGCCTGGACCTGAGCAGTGACCGCCTCAGCGTCCTGGTCCGTAGCCAGGTCCCCGACAATGATGTCAACCGGGGACCTGCTGGTGACATAGCTCCCCCAGGAGGCGGTGAAGACGGACACCCCCGTGGCCATGGCGGCGGCCACGGCCACGCAGACCAGCAGGGAGGCAGCGGTGGCCGCCGACCGTCGGGGGTTGCGGGCCAGGTTGCGGGTGGCCAGCTGGAGGACGGGGCGGCGCGGGCCGCCACTGAGGGCCTCGGCCAGGCGGGAGACCCTGGTGACCAGCGTCGGCAGGAGGACCATGACGCCGAGGACCACCACGACGGCCCCGGTGACGAGGACCTGCAGCGCCCGCCACGTGGCACCACCCCAGAGGAGTCCCAGGCCCAGGACGATGACGGCAGCCCCGGACACTGTGGCCAGCCGCCTGCGCCTGCGCGGTGAGCCGCTCCCGGCGGCCTCGCCGGTCAGCGCCACCAGCGGTGAGACCCGAGTGGCCTGGTAGGCCGGGCGCAGCACGGAGACCAGGGTCACCACGGTGCCGATGAGGACGGCCAGGGCGAGGGACCTCCAGGAGACGGTGAGGTGGCCGGTCCCCACACCCTCGATGACCCCGGAGTTGATGACCAGCGCGGCCAGGCCGGTGCCGGCGGCGGCCCCGGCCACGGAGCCGGCCAGTCCGGTGAGGGTGGCGGTGCGCAGCACGGAGGCCAGGACCTGGCGGCGGGTGGCGCCCACGCAGCGCAGCAGCCCGACCTGGCGGGTCTGGCGGGCCACCAGGGTGGTGAAAGTGGTGGCGATGACGATCCCGGCCACCACCGCGCACACCGGCGTGATGAGCTGGAGCAGGTTGAGCGCGTTCGAGCTGGTGGCGCCCGCGTTCTGCGCACGCATGGTGATGATGTCCGAGGCGGTGTAGACCTCCACGCCCGGCTGGACGGCGGTCACGGCCCGGGTGAGCGTGGCGACCAGCTCGCCTGCGCTGGTTCCCGGCTGTGCTGTGACGTAGAGGACGGCCGGGTCCTGTGAGAGCCCCAGCTCAGCCTGCTCCTCGGCCGTGGCAAAGATGTGGGAGATGCCGTTGGGGTCGTTCCGGGTGATCTCAGCCCCAGGCTGGACCACGCCGACGATAGTCGCTGTAGAAGTAGTCGCTGTGGAGGTCTGCTCCGAGTCCGGGTCACCAGAGGCCAAGGTGATGGTGGAGCCGACTGTAGTGCCGGTCCCGGCTCCCAGCTCCTCCTCGTGCTGGAGGAAGGAGGGGGACACAGCGATCTCACCGGTCCTCTCCGGCAGGCGCCCCTGCACCAGCTCGGTGCCGCCTGTCGGCTCCGGCACGTCCAGGACGATCGCTGAGGTGTCGGAGAGGCCCCCGTGGTGGCGGACCGACACGTTTCCCTCGGTGTAGAGGCGAACAGCTGCCGCACCGTCGGCCTGGGAGGCCTCCTGCACCGCCTGTCCGGAGAGCCGCCCGTCAGCCGTGGTGTCCCTGGGGTCCACGAGCACGACCGCGTCGGCCTCACCCACGCTGGCGCGGGCGTCGGCGGTGAGCTGGGAGCGGAAGGAGTCGGAGACGATGAGGGCAAAGGTGATGAGGGCAGCGCTCATGGCCACCGCCACTACGGCGGCCACGGTGCGGCGGGGGTCGAGCAGGGCAGGCATGAGCGGTACTCCTTAGTTTGAGGAACTGGGGGACGCAGTAGGGTGTCTTCTTCCACGAGGACCTCCACGAGGCTGGTCCCCGTGGAGGTCCCGGTGGTAGTGATGGGTCGTGTGGTGGGTGCGCGCACGGCGGCTGGTCCCGCTAGTCCACGGCCAGGGCCTGGACGGGTGGCACCCGGCTGGCGGCACCCGCCGGGCGCAGTGAGGCCAGCACGCCCACGGCCAGGGCCACCAGCAGGGTGATGACCAGGGGCAGGAACGGGACGGAGACGGCGATGCTGCCAGCCTCCTGGCTGTTCTCCCCGGTGGGCAGGTCATCTGTTATGACGCTGATGATCGTCATCATTCCTACCGCTCCCAGAAGGGTCCCCGTAGCGATACCTAGAAGCCCTCCCAGCCCGGCGGTGAGGACGTTCTCGGCCACCACGAGGCGCCTGACCTCGGTGCGCTGAGTGCCCATGGCACGCAGGACCCCGATCTCCCGGGTGCGCTCCAGGATAGAGACCCTGGTGGTGTTGGCCAGGCCCACCAGGGCGATGACCAGGGACAGGCCCAGGACCACCGAGACCATGAGCACGATCTGGTTGAGGTTGTGGGTGACGCTGGCGAAGGCGTCCTCCCGGCCGTCGACCATGACCTCCTGGCCGCGCAGGGCCTCGCGGATATTCGCCTCAGCGGCTCCTGGGGTGTTGCCCTCGGTGGCGCGTGCCCACACCATGCTGTTGGTCCCGGTGCCCCCAGTGAGCTGCTGGGCGGTGCCGGGCGTGACCACAGCACCCCAGCCCTCGCGGACACGGGCGGTGACCTCCGTGCTGCCAGCGGGCCCCGTCAGGGTGACGGTGGTGCCGTCGGGGATGCCGTAGATGCCGCCGACGATGAGCACGCCGTCCTCCAGGTCCTCCAGGCCGGCGGTGGAGTACACCACAGGGCTGATGGCCTCGGTGTCCAGCACCGCGATGCCCGACAGGTCCTGGGTGGTCCCGTCCACGGTCTGGGTGACGTCAATGACGGGCACGGTGGTCAGGGACTCCACCCCCTCGGCCTCCGCGACAGCGGAGGTGACTGTGGCCTCGTTCTCCGGCGTCACGCCCAGCACGGTGATGTCCTTCTGGGAGACGTCGTTCAGGATGTTCTGGAAGGAGGACTGGAAGGAGAACAGGCCCGTGAAGAGCACCGCGCCCACGCCGACCCCCACCAGGATGGTCGCCGCGCTGGCGGCGGAGCGGCCGGGGTTGCGGCCCAGGTTGCGGGCGGCCAGGTGGAGCACGGGGAAACGCTGGGCGCTGCACAGGCGCTCGATGAGGGCCGCCCCGGCGGTCACCAGAAGCGGCAGGGCCAGCAGGAGACCGATAACCAGGACCGCGCCTCCGGCGGCTGCGGTGCTGATCGACCGTATGGACATTCCGGCGATGGTGGTGACCAGCCCGGCCAGCAGCAGGAGCGCCCCGAAGGCAGCCACCCGGCGGCGCCTGCGGCTGGCGTGCTCCCGGTTGAGGTCCTGGCCGGTGACGGCAATGAGGGGGGAGACCCGGGCGGCCCGGCGCGCTGGCCGCAGGACGGACACCAGGGTGACCACCGTGGTGGCGATGACGGCGAGGAGGACGGCTGCGGGTGAGATGGTCAGGCTGGCGCCGTCCAGCTGCTCCATGGCCCCGGCGCGGACCAGGAGCGCCGTGCCCGCGATGCCCAGGACAGCCCCGGCTGCCGAGCCCACCAGGCCGGTGAGGGCGCCGGTGCGCAGCACCGATCTCAGGACCTGGCGGCGGGTGGCGCCCACGCAGCGCAGCAGCCCGACCTGGCGGGTCTGGCGTGCCACCAGCGTGGCAAAGGTGGTGGCGATGACGATCCCGGCCACCAGCACGCACACCAGGGCTAGCAGATTGAGCAGGGTGGTGATGATCCCGCCACCGGCGGCGCTCTCTGCCGTGCGCCGGACCACCACCTCCTCGGCGGAGGCCACATCAGCCTCAGCCGAGGAGGCGTGGACCACCTGGGCGACCTCCTCCTGCAGGGCTGCCGTGTCAGCCCCCGGGGCGGCGGTCACGTAGAGGAAGGAGTAGTCCGTGGAGGCGCCTATGGCCTCCAGCTGCTCCGGGGTCGCGTAGATCTTGTTATACTGCGAGGCCCCCGATTCCAGCATCTCTCCGCTGTCCGCCCCGGCCGAGACGATGCCGACCACCGTCGAGCTGGAGCTGAGGCTGCTCTCACTACCCTCACCGCCCTCCTCTTCTGCGGACGCGACAAGGTTGAGGGTGTCCCCCACCCGGAGGCCCCGGGACTGCGCCAGGGTGGTGTCAATGGCCAACTCGCCCGTGGCCTGGGGCAGCCTCCCGTCGGTGAGGCTGGTCGGTCCGTCCAGGTCTGGCAGGTCAAGGACCCTGACGTCCGTGTTAGCGCCGTTCCTGAGTTGCTCGGGAAGGTCAAGGTCCAAGAGACTCCAGTGCTCCCCGCGCACGGAGGCCACCTGGTCCAGGGCCTCGACCTCCTCGGCCACCTCCGTCGGTATGCGGTTACTGCTGGTGGGAGTGGCTACCTCGCTGGTCACCACGACGTCGGCGCCGTGGATGCTGGTGCGGGCGTCGGCGGAGGCCTGGGTGGTGTAGGTGTCGGTGACCACCAGGGAGAACACGATGAGGGCGGCGCTCAGGGCCACCGCGACGGTGGCGGCCACGGTGCGCCGCAGGTCAAGCAGGGCGGGCATCACAGGCTCCCTGCTGCGTGCCGGGGGCGCCAGGAGGCGCCGCCCGGTGAGGCGGCTGCGCGGACCTGGCGCCCGGGATCCTGTGCCGCCTGTGCCTGCGTGCCGGGGGCGGCAGGTGCGTTTGTGCCGGGGGCGGGTGCGCTGGCCGCATGCGCGCCCGAGCGGCGCTCCACGGCCTGGTCCTGGGTGATGCGCCCGTCGGCCAGGCGGATGATGCGGCTGGTGGTGGCTGCGGCCTCCGGGTCGTGGGTGACCATGACCACGGTCTGTCCCAGGGTCTGGCAGGTCTGGGCCAGGACGTCCAGCAGCGCCGCCGAGGAGGCCGTGTCCAGGGCGCCGGTGGGCTCGTCGGCGAAGACCACTGCGGGGCGGCCGATAAGCGCCCGCGCCACCGCCACGCGCTGCTGCTGGCCGCCGGAGAGCTCGGAGGGGCGGTGCTCCAGCCGGTTCTCGATGCCCAGGACGGTCACCACGGCGTTGTACCAGTCCGTGTCGGGCTTGCGGTGGGCCAGGCGCAGGGGCAGCAGGATGTTCTCCTCCGCGCTGAGCGTGGGCAGCAGGTTGAAGGACTGGAAGACAAACCCCAGCTGGTCGCGCCGCAGCGTGGTCAGCTCCTGGTCCCTCATCGCGGTGATGTCGCGCCCGGCGATGAGGACTTGGCCCTGCGTGGGTGCGTCCAGCCCAGCCAGGCAGTGCAGGAGGGTGGACTTGCCCGACCCGGAGGCACCCATGATCGCCACGAACTGGCCCCGCTGCACGGCCAGGCTCACCTCGTCCAGGGCGATGACCTGGGCCTCCCCGCTGCCGTAGACCCGGGTCAGGCCCCGGGCCTCCACCACGGTCTCACCGCGCCGACCAGCATGGCCGGGCACGGCAGGAGCCTGCGGCTGAGGGCCGACACCCCCGTACGACCCCGCCTGGAATCCTGTAGCGACTGACATCGCCCTGCCTTTCTCTTGGTCTTCTCTTGGGACATCTGCACGGACATCTCGCCGGACGCCTCTGGCCCGGTGCCCTCAACGCTAGGACTCCCCTCCCGACCTGCCTATGAGCCAAAGGAACGGATTGTCTGCCCGGTCTCCTCCTTTGGGAGGAGCTCTCCCGGGCTCGCGACGGGCTGAAAACGCCGTGGTGCGCCCATGGGGGCGGAGCACCCGTTAGCCTGGGTCCGTGACCTCTCTGACCACTCTGACGAGGCTGACCGCCCCGGCTCCGGCGCCTCTGCCGGACACGCTTGCGGCTGGTCGGCCCCTCCTCATGGGCGTGGTCAACGTGACCCCGGACTCCTTCTCTGACGGCGGCTGCTGGGCCACCACAGAGACGGCCCTGGCCCGTGCCCGCGAGCTGCTGGCCCAGGGGCCGACCTGCTGGACGTCGGCGGGGAGTCCACCCGGCCGGGCGCGGCACCGGTGACGGTGGAGGAGGAGATGGGCCGGGTCCTGCCGGTGGTGCGTGAGCTGGCCGGGCAGGGGGCTGTCGTCTCGGTGGACACGGTCCACGCCTCGACCGCTGAGGCGGCGCTCCAGGCCGGTGCGCTCATCGTCAATGACGTCTCCGGGGGGCTGGCCGATCCTGCCATGCACCGCCTGGTGGCGCAGACGGGTGTGGTCTACGTGTGCCAGCACTGGCGTGGCGACCCCCAGACCATGGACCGGCTGACCAGCTACCCGGACGGGGTCCTGGAGGGAGTGGCTGCCGAACTGCGGGAGCGCCTGGACGATCTCGACGCCGCGGGTGCGCGCCGCAGCCAGGTCGTGGTGGACCCGGGCCTGGGCTTCGCCAAGACTCACACCCAGTCCTGGCAGCTCCTGGCAGGCACCGCGCGCCTGGTGGCCGAGCTGGACCAGCCCCTGCTGGTCGGGGCCTCGCGCAAGCGCTTCCTGACGATGGCGGCACCAGAGGGTGCCACGCCCCTCCAGCGTGACGCCGTCACCGCCGCAACCACAGCCCTGGCCGCTGCCGCTGGCGCCTGGGCTGTGCGAGTCCATGAGGTCCCGGCCAACCGGGACGCCCTCCGTACCGCCTCCCTGTGGAAGGAATACCAGTGAGTACCACTGTCACAGCCACCACCGACCGGATCCGCCTGGTCGGGCTGTCCGCCCGCGGGCACCACGGCGTCCTGCCCTTTGAACGTGAGGAGGGCCAGCTCTTCACCGTCGACCTCGTCCTGGACCTGGGGGAGCGCGGCACGGCCGTGGCGGCAGTGACCGACAGCCTGGACGACGCCGTGGACTACGCCGCTGTGGCCACGACCGTGGTCACCGTGATCGAGGGGGAGCCGGTCAGCCTGCTAGAGACCCTGGCGGACCGTGTCGCGGAGAAGGTCCTCGGCGTGCCCCGGGTGCTTGCCGTCGAGGTGACCGTGCACAAGCCCCAGGCGCCGCTGGACGTGGCCTTTGAGGATGTCTCCGTCACGATCCACCGTGTGGCTGACGACGCGGTGGTCCAGGGTGGTCCCAGTGTGACCCAGGCGGCGTGGGCGGCCTCCGGCGCCCCGGCGGCTTCAGCGGCGCAGGTCGGCCCCAGTCAGGAGGCTGCCTCTGGGCCCACCTGGGCGGGTGCTGACCAGGTCGTGCCTACGTCCGAGGCCACGGCCAGTGAGGTGGTGGCGGAGGTGCCGGGTGAGGCTGCGGTCCTTGGGGCGCAGGCAGCGCCTGCTGACCCCTGGGCGCCTGATCCCTGGATCCGCGACACCGCTGACGACACCGCCAACGACACCGTCGACGACACCGCTGACGACCCTGTTAACGGTGCTGCGCAGGAGGCCTCGCAGGAGACGGCGCAGGAGACGGCGCAGCCGTTCCCGGAGAGGGGCCAGGAGGGGGACGAGGACCTGTCCACTGCCGCCCTGGCGGTCCAGCCCCCGGCCGAGGGGCGGCACGCCTCCTCGTCCTCGGCGAGTCCTGCCTCCCACGGTGAGGTAGCGGCTGGTACGGATCTGCCCGGCCCTTCCGGGCTCGGTCTTCCGCCCTCCTCTAGTCTGTCCCCCTCTGCTGTGTCCCCGGCTGTGCCGTCCTCGCCCCTGTCCCCGTCTGCCGCCTTCACTCAGGCCGTGCCAGTGGCCGAGGGCGTCGTGCCCCTGGGCGGTGCCCTCGGCCAGGAGGATGCCGCTGCCCAGGAGACCCTGGAGGCTGCCGGGAGGCTGGCTCAGGACGAGCCAGCCGACTCCGTCTTCCATACTGCCCAGGACGCTACGGTGCAAGAACCTGGCGGCCCGGTGGTCACCTCCCCGGAGCAGACGGTCCTAGCCTCACCCGCTCCCCTCCCCGTGACTGAGACTGAGGCGGTTTCCGCCGGAGCGGCTGGCGGGGCGGCTGACCCGCTGGAAGAGCTGCCTGGGCGCCCGGTGGGGGTGGTCTTCGCGCTGGGTGCCAACGTGGGTCACCTGCTGGACACCCTGCGCCAGGCGGTGCACACTCTGCGCCGCACCGAGGGGATCCAGGTCATGCAGGTAGCTCCGCTGGCGCGTAGCGTCGCCGCCGTGCCGGAGGGCAGTGAGCCTCAGCCTGATTTTCTCAACACGGTGGTGACGGCGCTGACCACCCTGTCTGCCAGGCAGCTGCTGGAGGTGTGCCAGGGGCTGGAGCGCGACGCGGGCCGGGTGCGCACCACGCGCTGGGGGCCGCGCACCCTGGACGTGGACCTGGTGGCCCTGGAGGGTGTCTCCTCCGACGACCCCGGGCTGACGCTACCGCACCCCCACGCCCGTGAACGGGCCTTTGTCCTGGTTCCCTGGAGCCTGGCCGACCCCTTCGCTGAGCTAGGCGGGCAGCCGGTGTCCGAGCTGGCTGACTACGCCCCGGACCGCTCCGGGCTGCGCTGGCTCGCCTTCGACTGGCTGGACACCGACAACATCCCTGACAGGCCCACCGGCCCCTACGTCGCGCCTCCGGTCGCCCAGGAGGAGCCTGCACCCGCAGAGCCCGTCTACGGGGCCACGCGGGATGAGAGCCGCGTCGTGGACGAGGGGCTGGCCGCCGAGTACCTGGCTGGGCAGGACGCCCCGGCGCCGTCCGCACCACCTCTACCGCGACAGCCGCAGTCCCTGAAGCAGGCGCCGGAGGGGGACCTGTCGTCACCGCAGGCGCATGAGCCCGCCGAGGTGGTCCTGGAGGACCACGCCTCTGACGTCGGCAGCCTGTCCTCGGGACCGACAGAGGGACAGGACCCCTGGGAGGCTCCTCTGCAGTGGAACGAGGTCATCGGAGGCGGCGGACCTGACCAGGACGCAGCTCCTCGTCCCGGTATCTGATGCGCCGTGTCCGTCGGACCAGCGCCCTGGCGGTGTTCCTTGCCGCAGCAGTGGCAGGATGGGCGCTCAGCGACCTGGTGCTGCGGCACCGGGGATCGGTCCCTGTCCTGACCCCGTGGGGGGCGGTGGCTGCCCTGGTCATCTCCGGGGCGGTCCTGGTATGCGGCCTGGCTGTACGGCGGCTGCGCTCGCGGGAGCGGACCTGGATGACGCCGACCGCAGCGGCGACGACCGCCGCGGCGGCGCAGGCCTCGGCACTTGTGGGCGCGGTCGTGGGCGGTGTCTATGCCGGGCAGCTCCTCCTGGCGCTGCTGTCCCCTCATCCCGGCAATGAGCCACCTGGCCTGGATGGCGGCAGCCTGCCTCCTGGCCTGCCTCCTGTGGTCCGTGGTAGGTTTTCTGGTCGAGCACTGGTGCGTCATCTCCGATGACGACGACGATGCCCAGGGGAGCGGTCCACCGCCCCCTAGTGGTGCTGCGGCATAGTGCCTGGGCTGCCCGGGCTCTTGTGCGCTGCGGCGTCCGTCGCTGCACCGGCAGTCAGCGACTAGTCTGATGTCAGGAGAGTGATGAGCAGCGCGGCTGGTGCCTCCCTGGCGCCGTGGGACGTCGTCTTCGAGCCGGTCTCGCCACGGCTGGTGACTGCCCGGCTGGTGGTCAACAGTGCTGTTGACGCCGTGGTCCTGGTGGCTGCTACGGTGCTTGCGGTCCTGGTCAGTCCCTGGCTGGCTGGTCTGGCCGCTGTTGCCGTGGCGCTGGCCGCCTGGGAGGCGTGGCTGATCCCGCGCCAGGTCCGTGCCCTGGGATACGCCCTGGAGGAGGACCACCTCCTGTGGCGGCGGGGAGTGATGTTCCGCCGGGTGTCGGTCATCCCCTACGGGAGGATGCAGCTTGTCGAGGTCTCCCAGGGACCTCTGGCGGCTCGGCTGGGTATTGCCGAGGTCAGGCTCCACACGGCCTCCGCCTCCACCGACGCCACGATCAACGGGCTGCCGCTGGCCCAGGCTGAGCGCCTGCGCCAGGTCCTGTCTGAGCGGGGCGAGGAGAGGATGGCGGGGCTGTGATCTCCCCCATGACCACCACCGCTCGGGAAGTGGGAGACGTCGGAGCCCGGTCCCCGGGCCGGGGCGGCGCAGCGGCTGCCGAGCCGCGTGACGTGGTCTGGCACCGGGTCTCCGTGGTGACGCCCTTCCTGGAGGGCTGGAAGACCGTGACCGGTGTGCTCGCGGTGATCCTCGTGCGCAACATTGAGGAGACGCTGGCGGCCTACCGCTACCTCAGGGAGCACGGAACGGTGCTGCGCGGGCCGTTTCCCTACCTTCTCGCCGTGATCGCGCTCCTGCTGCTGGGCTGGGCGGTGCTCGGCCTGGTGTCGTGGTGGCGCCGCTCCTACGCGGTGGACGCCGACGGCGTCTACCTGCGCAGCGGGATCCTGGTGCGTCGGCTACGCGTGGCTCGTCTGAGCCGTATCCAGTCGGTGAGCACCGTCTACCCGCTGCTGGGGCGGCTGCTGGGACTGGGCCGCCTCACGGTGGAGGTGGCAGGCGGGCGGGGGAGCCGGGTCGTCATCTCCTTCCTGCGTGCCAGGGAGCTCAGCGCCCTGCGGGACCAGATCCGCCGTCTCACCGAGGCCGGTCCTCCTCCCGGAGACCACCCGGAACAGCTCTCCGGGGACGTGTCCGCCGGGCAAGCCGCCTCCGGGGTCGGCACTACCGGCCTGCACCAGCAGCCACCCGCCCAGGCCCGGGTGCAGGAGGTGCGCGGGGCAAGGGCCTCACGGCAGGGAGCCTCCGGCGGGGACCGCCGTGACGACCAGGTGCGGGGCAGCCACCGGGACAACCAGGAGCAGTTTCTCTACGAGGTGGGTACGGGCGTCCTCATCGGGTCGATCCTGCGCAGTGTCGCGGCAGTGGGGGTGGTGCTGGGAGCGGTCTCCTACGCTGCGGTTGTCCTCGCGCTTGTCGTTCTTGACGGAACCGAGCTGACCCTGGCGCTGCTGCTCAACCTGTGGGGGATGCTCGCCTTTCCTGTTATCTGCTGGTCCTATGCCTGGCAGCGTCTCACCCGGGGGTGGCGCTTCCGTGCCCTGGCGACCCCGCAGGGCATCCGCATGCGCTACGGCCTGACCTCTGAGACTACGCGGACACTGCCTCCCGGGCGCGTCCACGCCGTGAGCCTGGCCCAGCCGCTCCTGTGGCGGCGGAAGGACTGGTGGACGGTGGAGACCTCCGTAGCCGGCATGGAGGAGGCAGGGGAGGCCGGCTCCTCCAGGCTGGTCTCGGAGAGCCGCCTGCTTCCCGTCGGGAGCCGGCAGACCGCTCTGCTCGCCCTGGGCATGGTCGTCCCCGACCTGGGGCTGACGGGCTGTCCCCCCACCCTGGTCGATGGCGTGCTGAGCGGACGCGATGACGACGGCGTGGGGGACACCTCCTCCCCGGTCGGGGCGCCTGGGCGTGGCCTCATCCGGGTACCCCGGCGCGCGCGGCTGTTCTCGCCCCTGGCGTGGCGGCGCGACGCGGTGGCCCTGACCGAGACCTGCGTTCTTATCCGGGGCGCGCGCTGGACGCGCAGGGTCAGCGTCGTCCCTTATGAGCGTGTCCAGTCGATCAGGATCACGCAGGGGTCCTGGGCACGGCGGTGGGGCCTGGCGGGTCTTCGCCTGGACATGGTCTCCACCAGCGTCACCACCTCGGTCGGCAACCTGGCACTCAGCGACGCCACCGCGCTGGCACAGGAGGTCTCCCTGCGTGCGCTGCGGCGTCGCAGGGCGGAGGAGGCGGAGCGCTGGATGGAGCGGGCTGCCCGGATGCTACCGGGAGGGGGCCAGGCGTGAGACGATCGTGGCATGACGGTGGACATGACGACAGGTACCGGTGACGCACCGCAGCCCTCTTCCTCCGCTGACTCTCCCGGTGATCTGCCCGATGACCTCCCCCCTGCTCCTGGTCCCTCCCCGGCAAGTACATCCCGGCGTGCGGCGATCAGGCCTGGGCGCCTGGGGGTCGGCATCATCTCTGCGGGGCGCGTGGGGGCGGTCCTCGGCTCGGCGCTCATGGCGGTTGACCACCAGGTGGTCGGCGTCCACGCGGTCTCCGAGGCCTCCCGCGACCGGGCGGAGCTGCTGCTGCCCGGTGTCCCTGTCCTGGACGTCGATCAGGTCGTCGACAGGGCCGAGCTGGTGCTGCTGGCTGTGCCCGACGACGCGCTCAGCCCCTTGGTTACCGGACTTGCTGACCTTGGCCGCTGGCAGCCGGGACAGATAGTCGTCCATACCTCTGGCCGCTACGGCGTAGGCGTCCTGGAGCCTGCCCGGCGCTGCGGGGCCATCCCGCTGGCCCTCCACCCGGCCATGACCTTCGGGGGCTGGTCTGCCGACACGGCCAGGCTCGCCGGGTGCCCGATGGCGGTGACAGCCCCTGCCGCTGTCCTCCCGATCGCCCAGGCCCTGGCGGTTGAGCTCGGCGGGGAGCCGTTCGTGCTGGAGGAGGAGGCCCGTCCCGCCTACCACGCTGCCCTCGCCCACGGTGCCAACCACCTCGTGGTCCTGGTGGACCAGGCCGTGCGTGCCCTGGCTGCCGCAGGAGTTGCGGAGGGTGCCGCCACTGTGCGCCCGCTGCTGGTCGCAGCCCTGGAGCGAGCGTTGAGCGAGGGCCTGTCAGGGCTGAGCGGGCCGGTCTCCCGGGGCGACGCCGGAACCGTCGCCGGGCACCTGGAGGCCCTGGGTGCCCTGCGGGACGGGCAGGGACACCGCCTTGACGACGTCGTCTCCTCCTACCGCCATCTTGCCGAGGCCGCGGTGCAGCGCTGCCAGGAGGAGCACAGGCTCACTGACGTCCAGGCACAGCGGCTGCGAGAGGTCCTGTCCCCTGATTCGTGACCAGGCGGGTGTGAGACGGCCGGGTGCCGCAGGCGCGGGAGTGGCACCATTGGGTGTCGTCTACACTGCCTGGGCCGGGCCCGGGCCTTCCTGAAGAACCAAGGAGCACGCTATGCCGCTGACCGCCAACGACGTCCTCAACAAGAAGTTCCAGCTGACCCGGCTTCGTGCGGGCTACGAGCAGGACGAGGTCGACGCCTACCTCGACGAGGTCGTCGAGGCCATGCGCCTCCTGGAGGCCCAGGTCGGTGCGGCCGGCGCTGCGGCAGGTCCCGGTGAGGAGCAGATCGCGGCAGCGGTCGCCCCGCGTGACCACCGTATCGAGGAGCTGGAGCGGGAGAACGCCTACCTGCGCGGCGAGCTGGAGGCCGCTCGTGCCCGCGCGGGGGACTCTCGTGCCCAGTGAGCCGGTGCCCTCCGGGCAGCAGCCGTCCACTGGCCCGCTGCTGGTGAGGACCCGTGACGAGCTGGCGCAGGCCCTGGCGGACCGGCCCGGCCCCCGTGCCGTGGTCATGACGATGGGAGCCCTGCACCAGGGGCACCTGGACCTGGTGCGGCAGGCGGTGCAGCGCGTCGGCACGCACGGGACCGTGGTGGTGACGATCTTCGTCAACCCGCTTCAGTTCGCCGCCGGAGAGGACCTGGAGACCTACCCTCGCGACCTCGGCGGCGACCTGGCCAGGCTGGAGGAGGCCCTGGGCGGGACGGGAGGCTCCGAGGCGGCGGTCAGTGAGGCGGGCGGGAGGAGCAGCACCGGTGCCGACCGCCTGGTGGTCTTTGCCCCGACCCAGCAGGAGGTCTACCCCGGTGGACAGCCGCAGGTTCGTATCGACCCGGGGCCGGTAGGGCGTGTCCTGGAGGGCCGTACCCGGCCCACGCACTTTGCCGGTGTCTGCCAGGTGGTCCTCACCCTGCTCCACCTGACGGCACCCCGTTGGGCGCTGTTCGGCCGCAAGGACGCCCAGCAGCTCGCGGTCGTGCGCGCCATGGTGCGCGACCTGGCTGTGCCCGTGGAGGTCGTCGCGGTGGATACCCGCCGGGAGGCTGACGGGCTGGCCATGAGCTCACGCAACGCCTATCTCTCGCCTGAGGAGCGTCGGCAGGCACTGGCTCTGTCCCAGGCGCTCACCGCAGGCCGTGAGGCGGCGGCCGCAGGCGCGCGGCCCCAGGAGGTGCGGGAGGCGGCGCTCAGGGTCCTGGAGCGCGCCCCCGGAGCCAGGGTGGACTACGTGGCGCTGGTGGAGCCGGACACGTTCGTGGACCTGGCCGGGGTCGGGCTCGGCCTGGTGCCGCGGGCTCCCGGAGGCCGGCTGGGCCAGGTGAACGAGGTGAGCCGGCGTCAGGGTCTGCTGGCCGTGGCGGCCTGGGTGGGGGCGACCCGGCTCATTGACAACACCATCCTCGAGCTGGCGGCGCGGGACTAGGCTGGGTGTGATGACGACCCGTACCCGCACGATGATGACCTCCAAGATTCACCGGGCCACGGTGACCCGGGCTGACCTGGATTACGTCGGCTCCGTCACCGTGGACACCGACCTGCTTGAGGCGGCGGACATGCTTCCAGGTGAGCGCGTGGACGTCCTGGATTGCACCAACGGCAGCCGACTGACCACCTACACCATCCCCGGCCCGCGCGGCTCGGGGGAGGTCTGTGTCAACGGCGCGGCCGCCCACCTGGTGTCTCCCGGAGATGTCGTCATCCTCATCGCTTACTCCCAGCTCAGCGACGCCGAGGCCCGTACCTACGTGCCGCACGTGGTCTTCGTCGACGAGCGCAACCAGGTCGTCCACCTGGGAGGCGACCCGGGGGCGGTGCCCCAGGACGCCCAGGCGGCCCGCGTCCAGGGGCTGCGCTCCTCGGGCCTGACCTTTGAGGAGGCGCGCGCCTGACCCTAGGCGCCGTCCCGGCGGTTCACGCGTGTGATCGTCTCCCATGTGCATCAAGGTCAGTGATGCACATGGGAGCCTTGACCGTCATTCCAGAGCCGCCCAAGCTTCCGCGCGATTGCAGGGCTATAGGGGTCTACGATAAAAGATGAGCGTGCAACTCCGCGCATCGCGCCCACGACAGTGCTCACAATGGCACGCTCGCCCTCCATGACGTCCTGGTGGGGCAGCCGAATCGTCACGTACCCGAGCCGGGCGGCCGCGTGCTCGCGGTGCCGGTCCTTGCGGATCTGCTCCCGTGAGCTGTGGAACTCGTAGCCGTCTATCTCGAGGATGAGCCACCCCTCGACAAGGAAGTCCACCTCGCCTACGTCCTCGATCCACACGCCGCACTCCACCCGCAGCCCGGCACGGCGCAGCGCCAGGCGGACTACTGTCTCCAGCACGGACCTGGTGCCCGGCTCGGTCTGGGCAAGGCGGTTGCGCGCGGTGGCGGCGTACCGGGAGGTCAGGAGGTCAGACACCTCCTCGCGGGTAACATCCCCGCGGTGGAGCGCAGCGTCTGCGACCGCGACGGCAGGTGTCTCATCCATGCAGACCAGGCAGCAGGCAACGACCTGGGCTGGGACGACGAGTGGCAGGCCGTCAACCGTCATCGGGGTGAGCTCGAGGACACGGTGGAGCCGGACACCGTCGAGCGGGCGCTTGACGGAGGCACGGACACCATGGTTACGGCTGACGGCGACGTGGACCTCCTCTGGCGGGTGCAGCACGGGGTAGCCGAGGACCTCCGCCGCGCTGGCGCAGGTCAGATGGCCCCGGAAGGAACGCGCGACCACGGTGCGGTGGTCGGTGTGGAGGGCCACCAGGAGAGAGCGGCCCTGACGGTGGAGAAGCCCAGCAGCCAGGGCGACCTTGACAGCCTCCTGCTCAGCAGGGGTGTGGGCGACCTCGTCGGAGTGCGCGGCCCCGTGCAGGGAGGCGACGTGCTCCAGGAGAAGTGAGACGGCGGCGTCAGCGTGGTTCATATGCTGACGCTGCCTTGCGGTGGCCGGTTCCGCTCGGCTGGTGCTGCGGCTGCCCACCGGTGGTTGAGCCTGGCTGGCGAGAGCGCCCCCTGTGGTGACCGGGTCGTGCTGACATCGCGAGTACGCTGAGCTCGTGGGCGAAAAGAAGACAAGAGGGCGACAAAGGATGTGATAGGCATGACACAGGCGGGCGCGGATGGTCCCGGGGAGAATATGCAGGTTTATGTCCGCCGTGAGCTCACACTGGACGACGTGGTTGCGGCGGTCCCGGCTGGTTACGCCGTGGAGGGCGTTGACGGCGACGGGGCGTACATCACCGTGCGGCGCGAGGGGACAAAGGAGGTCCTCGCCGTCCTGGAGGAGAACTCCCTGGACATGGACTTCCGCTTCTACGACTATCTCGTCGAGGTCTCCGGCAAGGACGCCATGCACTTTGTGTACGACGTACACGAGGTGAGTTCTGGGCGCCAGCCGCGTGATCGCCGGTCAGCGTGCGACCGCAGGCTCGAGCTGGCCGTCCGCCTGGCCCAGGCCGGTGACGGCGTGGTCGCGGACGCCCTGACCCGCCAGCTGTGGCCAGAGCCTGGGCCGCACGTGCCGGACTACGACCTTGACGCGGAGGACGAGGAGCCTGGACCCAGGGTGCGGGTGGTCTGCATGACCTGGTACGTGCGCCACCGGGTGTGCAGCCAGCCGGTGCACGCCTGGGTGCGGGCGCTCAGCGCGGTCGCCCCACAGTGGCTTCCTACCAGGTACACGGGCGTCGCCCGGATGTGGCCCTTTGACGTGGGGCGCCTGGAGGAGGTCGAGGAGCGCTGGCGCAGCGACGAGAACGGGGTCAACATGGACTCGCCCTCCCCGATTGACCTCGCCTTGTTTCGCCATCTGGATCCGCGTGAGCCCCATGGCATGTACAGGGTTGAGTGCGTGGTGCCCGCCGAGGCCTTCATCCCTGCTGACACTCCCGCTGGCTCCCCAGCAGAGGTGCCGCTGCTGCACGAGCTGTTCACCACCGTTGCTGACGAGCTCCAGGCCGAGCTGGCTCTTGCCGAGGTCCTGGACGGCTGGGAGCGCAGCGACAGGGGCGACGTCATGCCGGTGGAGTCGCCGCCCGAAGAGGAGTCGGAGTGGGCGCAGAGCCTGAAGGACGGTGCCGCACTGGTGGCCGGGCTGCCCGAGAAGCCGGTGTGGTGGACCTGGCTCGGCCCGGCCTACGAGCGCCTCGTGTACTCAGCGCTTCCCGGACTTCGCGGGGCATGGGACCAGCACCGCTCGCGTCATGGCCTGACCCTGGTGCCTGCTGGCCTCGACCTGGTGCCGACAAAGGCTGACGCACTACCCGCGACCTGGTTCCCGCAGGAGTTCTGCTTCTGGACGCAGCGCCGACGGTTCGGCAGGCCTAGGCGCAGGCCTGCCGACCGGTTGCCGCAGTGGGACTGACCAGGTGGTATGCGTGGGCACCGGCTGCCTGGGCTGGTGCCCGCAAGGCAGCCGGTGGGCCGGGTGGGTCTGGCGGGCGGCTGGTGGGTCGGCTGGATCTGGTGGTTCCAGTGGGCAGCCGGTAGGCAGCCAGCGGACCAAGTACACTCTGCTGGGTGACTGACACCCCTGGCTCCCTGAGCCCTGCGACCAATGAGAACAGCGCCCGCAGCGCCCAGTACCCTGACACCAGGAGCGGGGGGAGCCGGGGTGGAGAGCCTGCGCGGGGCGTCCCCAGGGAGTCCGCTGCCAGCCATGCCGGGCACGCTCCCGCCCAGCCGTCCTCGCATCCCGGACCCGGCGAGCAGTTCGAGGTCCGCGCAGGCAAGCGTGAGCGGCTGCGCCAGGACGGCTGGGACCCCTACCCGGTCACCGTGCCGGTGACGACCACGATTGCTGCCGTCAGGCAGCAGCTCGGCCACCTGGAGGCGGGTGTGGAGACGGACACCGTGGTCGGCGTAGCCGGGCGGGTGGTCCTCCTGCGCAACACCGGCAGGCTCTGCTTCGCCACCCTCCAGGACGGGGCGGGAGCCACCCTCCAGGTCATGCTCTCGGCCAGGTCCCTGCCTGCCAGCGGCCACTCCAGCCTGGTCGCCTTCAAGACGGACGTCGACCTGGGGGACCACCTCTTTGTCCACGGCCATGTCGGTACCTCCCGCCGGGGCGAGCTGTCCGTCTTCGCGGAGCCGGTGCTGGCTGAGGGCGCTGACCTGGCCACGGCGACTGACGGCGACGTGGTGGTCCCGGCCTGGCGCATCGCCTCCAAGGCCCTGCGACCGCTGCCCAAGACCTGGACCAACGAGGCCGGGGAGGCCGTCACCCTCTCGGAGGAGCAGCGGGTGCGGCGTCGGGAGCTGGACCTGCTGACACGCCCGGCGGCGCGCGACATGGTGCGTACCCGGGCAGCCGTGGTCCGCTCTATCCGCGACAGCCTCCACCGCCGCGACTACCTGGAGCTGGAGACCCCCATGCTCCAGGTGATCCACGGCGGGGCGGCGGCGCGGCCCTTCACCACCCACATGAACGCCTTCGACACCGACCTCTACCTGCGCATCGCCACGGAGATCTACCTCAAGCGCGCCGTGGTGGGTGGTGTGGACCGCGTCTTCGAGATCAACCGGAACTTCCGCAACGAGGGTGTGGACTCCTCCCACTCCCCGGAGTTCACCGCCCTGGAGGCCTACGAGGCCTACTCGGACTACCACGGCATGGCCGAGCTGACCCGTGACCTCATCCAGGCGGCCGCCCGCGACGCCTTCGGGCTGGCTGAGGGCCAGGAGGTCGTCACCCTGGCTGACGGCACCGAGTACGACCTGTCCGGCCAGTGGGCCATGATCGACCTCTACACCTCGGTGTCCCAGGCCCTGGGGGAGGAGGTCACCGTGGAGACCCCGCGCGGGCGGCTGGTGGGCCTTGCCGAGGCCCACGGCATCGACGTCAGCGACTACGCGGTGCCGGGGAAGATCGTCGAGGACCTCTTTGAGGAGCTCGTGGGCTCCACCCTGTGGGAGCCCACCTTTGTCCTGGACTTCCCGGAGGACACCTCGCCACTGACCCGCTACCACCGCAGCCGTCCGGGGCTGACGGAGAAGTGGGACCTCTACGTTCGTGGCACGGAGACGGCCACTGCCTACTCCGAGCTGGCCGATCCCGTGGTCCAGCGCGAGCGCTTCGAGGCTCAAGCCCTGGCCGCCGCCAAGGGCGACCCGGAGGCCATGGTCCTGGACGAGGACTTCCTGGTGGCTATGGAGCAGGGGTTCCCGCCCTGCGGCGGCATGGGCATGGGGATCGACCGGGTGCTCATGGCCCTGACCGGCCAGGGGATCCGGGAGACCATCACCTTCCCCATCGTCAAGCGGTCCTGAGACCAGCCCCTGGGAGGGGCCGCAACGACGCCTGTGCTCCGGCACCTGGCCGCCTTGATTCCGCAGGTTCCTGCGGTTGTCGCGCAGCCGCCCGAGTTGGCTGCCTGGGCTGGCTCCGTGGGCGATGACTACCCCGAGGTTGCGGGGGCCGTGCACGCCCTGGACGCGTACGAGCTCGATGTCGGCCGTGGCGCTGGGGCCGGCGATCCAGGTCACCGGGCGCGCGGGGTGGCGGCTCGGGACCGTTGAGCTTGTGCGGCACAGAACTAGTGCCACACTGGTCGTGTGGCCACACTGACTCTCTCCGTTGATGCCGACGTGCTTCGTCGTGCCCGGATCCGCGCGCTCGAGCGCAATGAGTCTGTCAACCAGTACCTCAGCGACATGCTGGAGCGCTACGCGGGTACCAGCCAGCAGGACGCTGTGGAGTCGCTGCTTGCTCTGGCGGACGCCAGGCCAGCAAGCAGTGGCGGGGGCGGACGCGGGTGGAGCCGCGAGGGCCTCTATGATGTCTAGGCCCCTTTGATGGTGAGGGTCTTCCTGGACACTAATGTCCTTGCCTACGCCTTTGACAGCGCTTCTGCGTCCAAGCAGGCAGCAGCACGAGCCGCCCTGACAAGTCACCGTGACTTCACCGTGAGCACCCAGGTGATGCTTGAGCTGTTCGTCGTCCTGACCAGAAAGCTGAGGCCTGCATGGCCGGTTGAGGAGGCCAGGCGCGTTCTCCACCAGGTTGCAGACCTCGGGGTGGTCCTCGCTGACCGTGCGCTGGTTGAGCGGGCACTGATGACCGCTCAGAGGCACCAGCTCTCCGTCTGGGACGCCACGGTGCTTGAGGCTGTGGCCGAGTCCGGCTGCGGTGAGCTGTGGACCGAGGACCTGACGCATGGCAGCGTCCTGCGCGGGGTGAGAGTTGTCAACCCCCTCCTGAGCGCCTAGAGCGTGTTGGGAACGTTGGATGCGCTCGGAGCCGACTGAGCCGGTTGCTGAGCCGGTTGTGCTGAGGCGTGTGGTGCACCCAGGCAGGCGCTTGGGACCTCCGGTGTCCCAGGGGTGCCTGCCTGGGCAGGCTCAGTGGGCGATGACTACCCCGAGGTTGCGGGGGCCGTGCACGCCCTGGACGCGCACGAGCTCGATGTCGGCCGTGGCGCTGGGGCCGGCGATCCAGGTCATCGGGCGCGCGGGGTGGCGGCTGAGGATATCGACAGCCTGTGGCACCGTGGGCACGATCGTCTCGCGCTCCAGCACGCACACGTGACGGTCGGGCACCAGGGAGATGGCGCGCCTGCCCTGGTCGGGCTCGCCGTCGAGCACGATAGTCCCCGAGATGGAGATGCCCAGGCGCGAGCAGGTCACCACCGCGTCGATTGCGTCCAGGTCGAGGGTGGCGACGGGGGCCTCGCGCGAGTCCACGTGCACACTGCGACCCCGGCGCGCGGCGGCCTCCTTGTAGGTCTGCGGCAGACCTGCGGGCACCACCACGCTGCGGGCCTCGCCCAGGAGCTCGTCAACGGCCTGGACGACGCCAGTGTCGGTGGCCTCGGTGCGCACCAGGGCGTCGTAGTCCTCGAGCTTGCTCACCATGTCGGCCACGACTGGCGGTGACCCGGGCTCGTGCTCGCCCACGCGGATGTAGTCGCGCGGGACCGGACGCGCGGGGCCGCGCTGGGAGCGCGATACCGCGTCGCGGGCGCGGGCAAGAACGGCGGTACGTGCGTCCATCACTGGTCCTCCTGGGAAGCTGCCTGGGGTGCGGTGGCGGCCTCACCGGGCCTCCTCCCCGACGTCGGATGGGTGCGTGCCCACCACTGGCGGAAGCTCTCCGCAGGCGCCTCGGGGATGTCGCGCGCGCCGGTCCACTGCGAGGCTGGGAAGGGCAGGGCACCGATCCGGCCGTCTCTGCTGACCAGCCGTGAGGCCTTGACCGCCTGCTGGGCCAGTGACCACAGGCGGCCGTCACTCATCGCCGGCGCGGTGGCCTTCATGGCCACGTCCCACATGCCTGGCACGACCCTGCGTCTGGCCTCCACGGTGCGGGCGCGCAGGTGGATGAGGATCGTGGGGATGTCGATGCTGACCGGACAGGCCTCCCCGCAGGCCCCGCACAGGGAGGAGGCGAAGGGCAGGGTGTGGACCGGGTCGTCCTCGGACAGTCCCTGGGTCAGCTGGGGGGTGAGGATCGCGCCGATGGGGCCGGGGTAGACTGATCCGTAGGCGTGGCCGCCGGTGTGCTGGTAGACCGGGCAGATGTTCATGCACGCGCCACAGCGGATGCAGTGGAGGGCCTCGCGCCCCACCGGGTCGGACAGGACCTTGGTGCGCCCGTTGTCCATGAGGATGAGGTGGAACTCCTGGGGGCCGTCGCCCGGGGTGACTCCCGTCCACATTGAGGTGTAGGGGTTCATGCGCTCTCCCGTGGCGGAGCGCGGCAGGATCTGGGAGAAGATCTCCACGTCCTGGAAGCGGGGGACGAGCTTCTCGATGCCCATGAGGGTGATGAGGGTGTCCGGCAGGGTCAGGCACATGCGCCCGTTGCCCTCGGACTCGAAGATCGAGACGGTCCCGGTCTCGGCGATGCCCATGTTGGTGCCTGAGACGGCCACGGAGGCGTGGAGGAACTTTCTGCGCAGATGGGCACGCGCTGCCCCGGCCAGCTCGACCGGGTCGTCGGAGAGATCGGCGGGGGCGTCCTCCATGCGGTCCAGGAAGATCCCGCGCACCTCGGAGCGGTTGCGGTGGATCGCGGGCACCACGATGTGTGAGGGCATGTCGTCGGCGAGCTGGACGATCATCTCGGCCAGGTCGGTCTCGTGGGCGGTGATCCCTCGGCCTTGAGGTGCTCGTTGAGGTTGGTCTCCTGGGTGGCCATCGACTTGATCTTGACGACGTCGTCCACCCCCTTGGCCTTGATGATGCTGGTGACGATCCGGTTGGCCTCGGCGGCGTCGCGGGCCCAGTGGACCACGCCGCCACGCGCGGTGACGTTGGCCTCGAACTGCTCCAGGTAGTCGGGCAGGTGGCTCATGACCTCGTTCTTGACGGCGCTGGCCGCCTCGCGCAGCTGCTCCCAGTCAGGCATCTCCGCCGCACGCATGTCCCGCTTGCCACGGATGGTGCGGGTGGCCCGGCCCAGGTTGGAGCGCAGCTGGGTGTTCTGGAGGGTCTTGTGTGCGGCCTGGGGGAAGGTCTCCCCCCAGCGCAGGGTGTCGGTAGGAATAGTGACCGTGGTACGCCAGCCGCCGGTACCAGGCTCCTGGGCGGTAGGCCTGGAGCGGGTAGGCATGCCGAGAAAGACGCTGCTCATCGTGGTGTGGCCTCCTGGGTGTCCGCGGCAAAGGAGACGTTGCCGTGGAAGGGCTGGTCCTTGGTCGAGGCGAGGATCTCTGCCAGGTGCATGATCCGCACCCCGGAGTTGATGCGTGACAGTCCGCCTCCCACGTGCATGAGGCAGGAGTAGTCGCCCATGCACAGCACCTCCGCCTGGGTGGACATGACGTTGGAGACCTTGTCCGCCAGCATCGCGGTGGAGGTCTCGTGGTTCTTCATGGAGAAGGTGCCGCCGAACCCGCAGCAGACCTCCTCCTCGGGCAGGGGGAGCAGGGTGAGTGCCTCGACGGCGCGCAGCAGGCGGTAGGGCCGGTCACCGACCTTGGTGATGCGTAGCGAGTGGCAAGTCGGGTGGTAGGTCACCCGGTGGGGGAAGTAGGCACCGACGTCGGTTACTCCCAGGACGTCAACGAGCAGCTCGGGCAGGTCGTAGGTCCTGGCGGCGACCTCGGTGGCGCGCCGGGCCAGGGACGGGTTACCCACGTGCTCGGCGACCTGGGCCTGCTCGTGACGGGTGGCGCCTGTGCAGGAGCCCGAGGGGACGACGATGGCGTCCCACTCCCCGTCCAGGACCGGCTCAAAGGTCCGCACGTGGTTGGCGACCAGGGCGGAGGCCTGCTTGAAGTAGCCGGTGTTGGCGTGCATCTGGCCGCAGCACACCTGCCCTTCGGGGAAGACCACCTCGTGGCCAAGGCGTTCGAGGATGGTGACGGTGGCCTGCGGGGCTTGGGGGAACATCGAGTCCCCGATACAGGTGGCGAAGAGAGCGATGCGCACGGAATAACCTCCACGACGTCGTTGGCGGGAAGATGGCTGGCGGGAGGGTGGCGAGGACTCCTCTACCGTATTCGCTAGGAGGGCGTGGCGCGCGATGTGGTGGCTGGAGGCTGGTGGCCTGGGGCGGGGAGAGATCGAAGCGGTGCCATGACGCCGAGAAGCCTCTGCCGTCCATGTCGCGTGAGGGTAGTGGCGGGGGAGCGCCGGGTCGTGATCTGCGCGTGATTAAGCAAGCGAGGACTGTGCTTTTTCTGAGGCCGACAGCCTCTGTGGTCACGAGTCCTCTGCCTCGGGGCGGGAGGAGGGGGAACTCGGGGCGGGAGGAGGGGGGAAGATGACGTCCCACAGTGGTACGAGAATCAGGGGCGGCCCCGGGTGTGTGAGGACCCGGGGCCGCCCCTGAGCTGTCGCAGAGGGGTCCGGTCAGGCCCTGCCCCCTCGTCCACCAGCGCCCTCATGCGCGCGCGCGCGCCCTCGCGGCGCAGGGCAGCTAGCTCCTCAAGGAAGGTGGTGCGGAACCGCTCGTCGTCGGCCAGGTCCCGAAGACCTCCCGGTGACCGATGAAGGCGAGGTCATCGCCCGCCTCCTGCCTCTCCGCGAGTGGCCGCAGGTCGTCGGCCACCGGGATCTCCTGCCCGTTCTCGTCGGTGCCGAGAGCCCCCAGCGACCAGGCGGCGCACATGGCTGCTCCCAGTCGTACAGGTCCGTCGGCTGCCAGGTTGTCGCGCACAGTCGGCAGCACGAACTTCGGCATCCCGGAGGGGCCGAACTGTGCCAGCCGCAGCAGGGTGTCCGCGATCGCCTCGTTGGTGAAGCGCTCAAAGAGCGTGTCGATGTAGGTGTCCAGGTCGATGCCGGGCACGGGCAGCAGGCGCGGCCGTGCCTCACGCTGCAGGTAGGTGCGCACCCATGCGGCGATATCAGGGTCGGCGGCGGCGGTGTGGGCGTAGTCGATGCCCAGCAGCCGCCCCCAGTGGGCCAGCCCCTGGTGGGCGGCGTTGAGCAGGCGCAGCTTCATAAGCTCGTAGGGGACCACGTCCTCCACCAGCTGGGCGCCGACCTCCTCGAAGGCGGGGCGCCCGGCGGGGAAGGCGTCCTCCAGGACCCACTGGGTGAAGGGCTCGGCGACGACGGGCCAGGCGTCGTCCAGGCCTTCCAGGGCGCGGACCTCCTCAATGTCTGTCTGCGTGGTCGCGGGAGTGATGCGGTCCACCATGCAGTTGGGGAAGGAGACGTTGTCCTGGATCCACCCGGCCAGCTCGGGATCGCTCATCCGTGCCTGGGACACGACGGCGGTCCTGGCGACCTTTCCGTTTCCGGGAAGGTTGTCGCAGCTCATGACGGTGAAGGGCTGGGTCCCGGCCTCACGGCGGCGGCGCAGCGCCTCCACGACGTAGCCGAAGGTCGTCGTGGGCTGTCTCGGGTGGGTTGCGTCGTGGAGCGCCCCGGGGGAGTCGGTGCGGAAGGACCCGGTGGCGTCGTCAATGTTGTAGCCGCCCTCGGTCACAGTCAGCGACACGATGCGGGTCGTGGGCGCGGCCATGACCTCCAGGACGGCCTCAGGGTCGTCGGGGGCGAAGAGGTAGCGGTGGAGCGAGCCGATGACCGCGGGCTCGCGTCGCCCGCCAGGGTGCTTGAGCACGAGGGTGTACAGGTGGTCCTGGCCCTCCAGGGCGTCGCGCATGCGGGCGTCGCCGGGCAGCAGACCGACACCGCAGATGCCCCAGTCCGCCGCCTTGCCCTGGCGCATGAGGCGGTCGACGTACATGGCCTGGTGGGAGCGGTGGAAGCCGCCCACGCCGATGTGGACGATGCCGGTGGTGACGGCGGAGCGGTCGTAGTCGGGAGCCAGTGGTGACTCGGCCAGTGACAGGCCGGGGGCGGCGGGTGAGGTGGTGGTCATGATGGTCTCGCTTTCTTCAGCGGTGAGTAGAGTGCATGGTTGGGGGCGTGCGTTGTCTGGGTGTGAGAAGGGGGTGGTGGGCACTGGTCCTGCCAGGGACACCGCCATAGTGCCATGGTTCCTGTAGTGCGCCTGTCATGGCGCCTGTGGGGAGTGGAGAGACCGTATTCCCAGGTATTCCCAGGTATTTCCAGGTATCCCCAGGTCCCGGCGGGTGCCCGCCACGCACCCCTAGCGTGCGGCTTCCTTGTCCCTGATCTCCTTGTCCCTGATCTCGGGCTCCTCGTGCAGGACCCGGGCGTTACCCGGGAGCTTGAGGAAGAACAGCAGGATGAAGGAGATGCCGTAGATGCCGGCCAGGGCCAGCCCGGGAGCGGCGTAGTCGCCAGCGGTGTTGCCGTCGCCGATCAGCAGCAGCGAGACGATCCCCGGGCCGACGAAGGCTCCTAGCCCTGCGCCGAGGTTGAGGATGGCCAGGGAGTTGCCGGTCTCCCCCTTGGCGTGGGCCATGACGAGCGGTGTGGTGGGCACGTGCGCGGACAGGCCGATGCCGATGGCGGCCATGCCCAATGAGACGAGCCAGAAGTTCGGCCCGGCGACCATGGGGATGAAGTAGAGGTAGACCAGGGAGGCCCCGGTCAGCGGCGCGGCGATCCACTGGAGGGTGTTGCGCCAGCCCAGCTGGTCCCCGACCACGCCCCACACGACGTCCCCGATGATGGCGACGAGCCCGAAGACCGCGAAGGCGCGGGCGGCGTCGGCCTCCGGCATCCCGTAGACACGGTGGAGGTAGACCAGGTAGTAGGCCTGCATGCCGTACTGCCCGGACAGGTTGATGACCTTGACGATGCCCATGAGGGAGACCTTGGGGTGGCGCCACAGGACGCTGACTCCCTCAAAGAGGGAGGTCGCCACGGACACGCCCGTGGTCCGGGTGGAGGAGGGATGACGCAGCAGGAACAGCCACAGGATGGTGCCACCGATGCCGGCCAGTACCAGGCCCAGCCAGAGAGTGGCGATGTGTCCGATGGGGTTGAGCAGCAGGGAGGACAGCCAGGAGCCGAGGAGCTGCATGCCCAGGGAGAAGGCGAACCAGAACCAGCCTGAGGCGGCACCCTGCCGTTCGGTGGGGGTTACCATCATGACCCAGGTGAGGAATCCGTAGGCAAGCATCGGGTATCCCAGTCCCCGCGCCCCGTAGAAGACCATGACCAGGGGAAGGTTCCCCGACGGCAGGCCGACGGCGATGAACAGGAAGTCGAAGACCATGAAGGACAGGAAGCCGATGAGCATGACCCTGCGCGGCCCGATGCCGTCGCACAGGGCTCCGGAGAGGAACGCCCCGATCGCGACGACGACGCCGTAGGCGGTGTAGACGTCGGTGCCCTGTGATGTCGCGAAGCCGACGGCGTCGCTGGACAGGTAGCTGACGATCCATACGGCCTCGATCCCGTCACCGATGACGAAGATGATGACCGCCAGGAAGCCCAGCGCCAGGTTGGTAGGGAAGCCGGTGCGCTGGATCGCGGCCACCAGTATGCGCTGGATCGCGGCCACCAGTGGGTTTGAGCTAGGCATTGATAGACCTCTGGTGTGAGACGACGGTGTCTGCGGGCTTGTCCGGTGGTGACGGTGCCGTGGCTTCCGTAACCGCGACCGCCCGTGTCTCTATCGTGGGGTGTGGTGCAGGTCGTGTGGTTGCCCGGTCTGGTGGGAGGGCGTGACCGTTTTCTGACTGCTTGTCGCCCGGTGCCCCCGGTCGTCGAGACTGTGCTGCTGCGGTGTTTTTAGCGGCGCCTTCCGCGGTGTCTTCGCGCTGCTGGTGCGGCCTGTGAGAATGCGGCCGCGCGGCGAGGGGACTGATGGGGAGAACTGGCGAGCAGGGGTGTGCCGGGCACTGGCTGACCGCTGTGGACCGTGACGGTGACCGCTTCGTGGGGGCGGGGTGAGCAGGTTCGCGAGACTTTGTGCAGGTACGCAGCTCTCTTGTGCCCATCTGCATGTGTACAGTTCTCCTGTTCCTTGGTGAGGCAGGACAGGCCTGAGTTCCCTGCTGAGAGCAACAGAAGGTGTGCCATGTTGTCGGTTGTTGTTTCAGTCCTTGTCGCCCTGGTGGCGCTGGTTGTGGTGGTGGCCGTGGTGCACCGGGGCAGCGGGCCGCGCACCCGTCTGCTCCAGCTGGCCGCCGCATCCATGCTTGTGTCGGTGCTCCTGCGTGAGTACGAGGCGGTCTACGGGGACCAGGTGGTGGTGGACCTGGTCAAGCGCCTGGTGTTCCTGGTGACGATGGTGTCGGTGGCGGTGCTGGTGATGACGTTCCGCCGTGGTGGGCTGTCGCGGCGTGCGGCCTGGCGGGTGGCCGGGGCGGGCGCCGTGCTGGGCGTGGTGGACTGCGTGGCTGCGGCGGCGATGCCGCTGCGTGAGGGCGGCCTGCTCTACTCCTACGACCAGGCGGGGGTCTCGGCCTGGGTGGGGGTCTACTACGGGACCTACGAGGTAGCCCTGGCCGCGATGGCGGTGGCACTGGGCACGGGTGGGGTGTCGGCGCTGGTGCGCCGGGGCCAGCCGGGGGCGGCGCGGGTGTCGCTGGTGCTGCTGGTGGCGGCGGCGGGGCTGACGGTGGTCTACGCGGGCGTGGGCGTGGCCTCGCTGGCGGGGCTGGTCGGGCCCGGGGCCGGGAGGTGCGTCACGTGCTGTTCCTGGTGGTGCTGGTGCTGATCGTGGTGGCGCTGGCCGTGGGCGGCGTGCGCCGGATCGTGGAGGAGGGCCGCTCGGTGCTGGTGGAGCGCGTGGGCGAGCAGGTGGTGGAGCCGCTGTGGCGGGAGGTCACCCGGGTGCGTCCGGGGGTGCGCCTGTCGGTGGAGGGGCTGTCGGCTGGTGAGCGGGTGGTGCGTCAGGTGGTGGAGACCAACGACGTGCTGCACCTGGTGCGCTACGGGGAGGCCGCTGCGGGGGTGGCCGAGCCCGCCGGCCCGGCGGGCACCGCCGAGCTGGTGGTGGGCCTGGTGGGGCCTGAGGCGGTGCCGCGTCCGCTGGGGTGGTGGGACCGGGTGCTGGTGGGCCTGGGCCGGGTGGTCCTGCCGCGTGACGAGGTCAGTGCCTCCCTGCGCGAGCTCTACGAGCTGCGCCTGGCCCTGGCTCCCTACTACCCCGCACGCACGCGCTAGGGGCACGAGACGGCCAGGCCCTGCTCCGGCGACGTCGAGGAGCCCCGCCCCCACACGCTAGACACCGGAGCAGTTCCTGGGGGGCTGGCGTGAACCAGTCCGCCTGAGCCAGCCCGTCAGTACCGGGCCTAGACCCGCTCCACCTTGGTGCCCAGGAGTGACAGGCGCTGCGCCGTCGTGGAGCGTAGCTCGTGGCCGGTCAGGAGCACCTCCATCTCCCGCACGTGGGCGAAGCGGGTGAATGTCTGGCGTCCGAACTTCTCGTGGCCTCCTACGAAGACGCTGCGCCGGGCCGCGGCGATGACAGTCTCTTTGACGGAGGCGACAGCAGGATCGGGGGTGGACAGCCAGCCGTCCTCGCTGACGCCGTTGGCGCCGATAAAGGCCAGATCCGGGGTCATCTGCCGCAGGGTGCCCAGAGCCCAGAAGTCGACGACACCCATGGTGGTGCGTCGCACCCGCCCACCGACACTGATGACCCGGGTACGGGGACGTTCGCTCATCTCCATGGCTGTAGGAAGGGACGTGGTGATGATGGTGAGGTCGCGCTCCACGCTCAGTGCCCGGCCGACCAGCAGAGGCAGGTAGCCCTCGTCGAGGAAGATGGTCTCTGCGGTGTCGACGTACCTGCTGGCAGCGGCGGCAATTCTCAGTTTCTCCTCGGTCTGGTGGGTCTCCCGGAAGGCGCGGTCGGTCTCGAAGGTGGAGACGTCCACGGCGGTGACCTCGCCGTAGGAACGGGTGACCAGGCCGCGGTCCTCCAGGGCGCGCACGTCACGCCGGGCGGTCTCCTGGGAGACGCCGAACTGGGTGGACAGGTCGGAGACGGCTAGCGTGCCCTGCTCACGGATCAAGGCCAGCAGGACCTCACGACGGTCGCGTGCACTGCCTACTGGCCCAGTGGTGGTAGCGGTGGAGGCTGTCGGGGAGCTTGCTGACGACGCTGAGGCGGACGCCGGGGTGGGCGAGGGCGCGCTGGCTGGAGACGAGGTAGTCGGGGACGAGGAGGCCTGAGGGGTGGTGACATCGTCGTTACCCATATCTCCATGGTGCGCCCGCAGGCGGCTGCGCGCAGCTGTTTGTGCCGGGAGTGGGTCGGAGACGTGCTGCCCAGGAGCAGCCCCGAAGAGCAGCACCATGAGGTCGTAGCCGAGGTCGACGATGTGTGTGCCAGTCTCTGCTGCACATCTTCGGCTCTGGTTCGGTGCTGGAACGGCGTGGTTCCCGCGTGATGACGCCAGTTCGTCCGTGGCTGCTGGCTCAAGACAGTCTGAAGATGTGCAGCAGCCGATTCTCCCCGGCTCCAGGAGGTCAGGATGGGGTTGCCGTGCGTGGAGCTAGGAGGAGGTTCCTGTGCCGGTGAGGATGATGAGGTTGCAGCTGGTGGAGACGGCGAGCTCGTCGAGGGCCTGGGTGGTGGCTGGCCCGACGGAGACGACGGCGTGGAACCAGTAGGGACGATCAGGCTCCGGCAGCCGTGACTCGCTCTTGCTGACCCTGTACTGTGCGACAAACTGCGCCTCTGTGGCGATGATGCCTGGCATGCGTTGGGTCACTGAGCCTAGAGACGTCTGGACTTTCAGCGGCTCTGGTACGTATTGGGTGAAGTCGGCGAAGCGGTCGTCCTGCGGCTCCTCCTGGCCGGGGAGGGGCAGGACGGAGCACCCCGTCAGGAGGACGGCGCAGGCGGTTGTCGGAGTCGTCGCAGGCAATCCACCGGCGTGGCTCGTCACCTCGTAGGGCCGGAATGAGTGGCAGAAGCGCAGCGGTGTCGGTTCGAAGTCGGCCAGTCACCATCGACGCAACCTCCTCAGTACTGCCTGCCGTCAGGGTACCGGTTGGCCTGGTCGTCGCCACCGGGCTCGTGGCGGGGGTAGCGGCCTCCACCGTTGTCCCACCCGCCGCGCCAGTCGTTGCGGTCCCGGGACTCATCGTCGTGCGAGTCGCCTGGCTCCTGGCCGGAGCCGTCCCCGAGCTGGGGCGGCTCCTCCCCGACCTTCCACGACACCGTTCGGGTGAGGGTCCCCTGACGTATAGGGGAGTGAAACTCGGTGTCGGTATAGCCGTTCTCGACGAGCTCGTTGGCTGCCGTGATGGTCTCGTTCAGCTCTCCGTCAACCTCTTTGCGGATCGAGGTGTCCTCCCGGTACCCCTCCTCGTAGTCGAAGGTCATTTGATGGTCCGGTCCGGGGGTTCCCCGGTCGTGTAGCCATTGGCGGTGGTGTATGGGGCCTCCTGTGGCGACATGGGCGCAGTAGGCGCTGTAGAGGCCAGCGGGGCCGTGGCCTGGGTGTCCACCAGGGTGATCGCTTGGGCAAAGGCATTGAGCGTCGTCTGCATGGCAGCCATCTGGGTCAGGAGGAAACCTTGCCCGGTAGCCTGCTGCTGAGCCGCCGACAGGGACAGCGTCCAGTCGTCCGCAACCTCGAAACCCGCAGCCTCCATCTGCTGCGCGGCATCTACCGCTCTTGGCAGGCGGTGTTCCTCTGCATATGCATACCACTTCGGCAGGTTGGCATGCTGTATGAGGCTGCTGGCCAGCCCCTCTACCGTGCCTGCTATTGAGGTGGCGCGTGCTGCAAAGGCTGCTGCGGCCCTGCCCTTCCACCCCTCGGCAGCCGTCGTCTTGGCGCTGACGATCCCGTGCGCGGCGTCTTGGGCGGTGCGCCCCTGTGAGTTCAAGCGAAAAGCGGCCTGGTAGTAAGGCTCCGGGGTGAAGGACGCCGCAGCCGACAGCGTGACGGTCGTAGTCATGGCCGCAACCAACTTTATTCTTCTGGAGTGCTGGCAGCCGGGCACCGTGAGATCGCCAGGGAAGACGCGCCCCTGGGTGTGCGCAACCACATGACCACCAGGACGCCAGGTACCGGGAGCGGCCAGCGAGTACCGGAGGGTTGCAGTCGGTACGCGCCCGCCCGCGCCTTAGGCGGGCGTGTAGCCGCCCAGCCACCCCTGGGAGGCGGCCAGCACCAGTGCGCACAGGAGCAGGAGCAGGCCCACCGAGTACGGAGCCGCCCTGCGCAGGATCTCCGGCTCTGAGCCGGGGGAGTCCACGGCAGTGGTCACTACGGCCAGGTTCTGCGGGGAGACGATCTTGCCTAGACCGCCGCCGATGGTGTTGGCCGCCAGCAGGAGTCGGGGGTCCAGGTTCGCCCCCTGGGCTGCCGTGGCCTGGAGGTTGGCGAAGAGCGCCCCGGCGCTGGTGGCCGACCCTGCCACCGCCGTGCCGATCCAGCCCAGGACCGGGGACAGGAAGGCGAAGGCCCCGCCAGCCGTGGCCAGGGCCGCGCCCACCGCAGAGGTCTGCCCGGAGAAGTTCATGACGTAGGCCAGGGCCATGACCGTTGCGATGGTCAGGATCGACAGGCGCAGGTTGTAGCAGGTCTCCGGCAGGGCACGGAACCCTCGCGCGGCCGTCATCGGGAACATGCCCCCCGAGGAGCGGGCAGCGTACACCAGGGTCACGATGACTGCCGTGAGGAAGATCCACGTCCCGGGGTTGGACAGGGTCTGCAGCGTGTAGATCGCCGACTGGGAGGCCTCCCCGGAGGGGGTCAGCAGGGACCCGTACACTCCCGGCCACTGGACGGCCACGTCGGTGGAGGCCAGGACCTCACGCAGGTCCACGCCGATCCGCCACAGCTTGGTGACGGCGATGATTACCACCACCAGCACGTAGGGAAGCAGGGCCAGGACGACGCGCTCACGGTCCGGCCGGTCCTGTGCCGCCACCTCTGAGCGGTACTCCTGCGGAGTGCTCGGCGTCCACACCAGAAGGAACAGGTAGGAGGCGGCGAAGCCCAGGAGGGCGGCGATGACGCTGGTGAGCTCGTAGGAGACCGAGGGGGACAGGAAGTGCCCGGCGCCGGTCGCCAGTCCGGATACCAGGGCGAGAGGCCACAGCTGGCGCAGGGCACGCGCCCCGTCGAGCACGGACAGCAGGATGAAGGGCATGAGCACGCACATGAGCCAGGTGAAGCGGCCCATGAACGTGGCGACCACGGCTGGGTCCTCGCCCCCACCCAGGTTGGCGGCGGTGGTCACCGGGATCGCCATCGCCCCAAAGCCCACGTAGATTGAGTTGCCCACGATGGTCAGCAGCGCTGCCTTGATCTTGGGCAGCCCCAGTACCAGCAGCATCGCGGCGGTGATCGCCACCGGCGCACCGAAGCCGGCCAGGCCCTCCAGCAGTCCGCAGAAGGAGAAGGCCACGATGAGCGCCTGGGCGCGCTGGTCGCCCTTGCCGATGGTGTTGAACACGGCCCGCAGGTCCCGGGACCGGCCCGAGACCTCGGTCAGGTTGTACAGCCACACGGCCGCGATGATGATGTAGATGATGGGGACGAACCCCATGGCCAGTCCCTGGGTGGCTGACAGGGCCGTCATCCCCAGTGGCATGCGGAAGCACACGACTGCCAGGAGGGCGGAGACTCCCAGGCATATGAGGGAGCACCGGTGGGTGGGCACCTTGAAGGCTCCCATGAGGACGAAGAACAGGATGAGCGGGGCCAGCCCTACCAGGGCCGTGAGGAAGACGTTGCCGCCGACAGCGGTGGTAGAGGGGGTGAAGGAGGTTGCGAGCTGCAGGACCGGTTGGGTGAGGGGCGTCATTGGCGTGCTCTCCGAGTCTGGCGCGGGTTCGTGCAGACGGGACGTCACGGGCAGTGCGGGAGGGCGCTGCCTGGCGGACCGCGTTGTCCCAAGGGTGTGCCGGGCCGGGGCGGACGACGCCGGGACCCGACCGCGAGGGCGGGACGGCAGCACCAGCACTGACCGGACCGGCGTTGGCGCGACGTGTCACGATGATGCCACACGTTGTCACCATCATGTCATGGGGCGGTGCAGCCTGTCACAGGCGGTGTGGTGCCCTCGGTCAGGGTTCCGGTCTTGTCCAGCACCACCGGGGCCCAGCGGCTATGCCGTTCAGGCGCGCGAGGGCAACAAAAAACTCATAGGACAACATGCTGCGCGTTGTCCTATGAGTTTTTTGTTGCCGTGGGCGGGCCTGCCGTGGGCGGTGCGGGCGCCTGGGGCGCGGTGCACGCCCCAGGCCAGCGCCTACTCGACCACGTCCTCGTCCACCCAGTCGAGGGTGCGGGTCACGGCCTTCTTCCAGTTGCGGAAGAGACGCTCCCGCTCGCCCTCCTTCATGGCGGGCTCCCAGCGCCTGCCCTCGGCCCAGTTGTCGATGACGTCCTGGGTGCCGGACCAGAAGCCGACGGCAATACCGGCGGCGTAGGCTGCACCCAGTGCCGTGGTCTCGGTGACCTGGGGACGCACCACGGGCACGCCCACCTGGTCGGCCTGGAACTGCATGAGCAGCTCGTCGCGGGTCATGCCCCCGTCCACCTTGAGCTCGGTCAGCGTGGTGCCGGAGGCGGCCGCGTCGCGGTTCATCGCCTCCAGGACCTCACGGGTCTGGAAGGCGGTGGACTCCTCCACGGCCCTGGCGATGTGACCCTTGTTGACGTAGCGGGTCAGGCCCACCAGTGCGCCGCGGGCGTCGGGACGCCAGTAGGGGGCGAACAGCCCGGAGAAGGCGGGCACGAAGTAGGCGCCACCGTTGTCCTCTACCGTCTTGGCCAGCTCCTCGACGTCCTTGGAGTCCTTGATGATCCCCAGGTTGTCGCGCAGCCACTGGACCAGGGAGCCTGCGACCGCGATGGAGCCCTCCAGGGCGTAGACGGCGGGCTGGTCCCCGATCTGGTAGCACACGGTGGTCAGCAGGCCGTTCTCGCTGCGCACCGGGGTGGTCCCGGTGTTGATGAGCATGAAGCAGCCCGTGCCGTAGGTGTTCTTGGCCTGGCCCACCTCGAAGCAGGCCTGGCCGAAGGTGGCCGCCTGCTGGTCCCCCAGGATGCCGGAGACGGGGGTGTCAACCAGCAGGCCGTTCTTGCGGCCGTAGCCGAAGATGCCTGAGGAGGGCTTGATCTCAGGCAGCATGGAGGTAGGAATCCCCATGTCCGCGCAGATGTCCTCGTTCCAGTCGAGGGTGTCGATGTTCATGAGCATCGTGCGCGAGGCGTTGGTGACGTCGGTGGCGTGGACGCCGCCGTTGACGCCGCCAGTCATGTTCCACAGTACCCAGGTGTCCATGGTGCCCAGGAGCAGGTCTCCGGCCTCGGCCCGCTGCCGGGCGCCCTCGACGTTCTCCAGGATCCAGGCGACCTTGGGGCCGGAGAAGTAGGTGGCCAGCCCCAGACCTACCTGGTCCTTGTACCTGTCGGGGCCGACGTCCCCGGCCAGGCGGTCACAGATGGCCTGGGTGCGGGTGTCCTGCCAGACGATGACGTTGTACACCGGCTCCCCGGTGTTCTTGTCCCACACCACGGCGCTCTCGCGCTGGTTGGTGATGCCGACTGAGGCGATCTGGTGACGGTTGACCTCTGCCTTGGACAGCACTCCGGCCACGACGGAGCGCACGTTGTTCCAGATCTCGACGGCGTCGTGCTCCACCCAGCCTGCGCGGGGGAAGATCTGCTCGTGCTCCTTCTGGTCCACGGCGACGATGGCTCCAGCGTGGTCGAAGAGGATCGCACGCGAGGACGTGGTGCCCTGGTCGATCGACAGCACGTACTGCTTCTCGACGGTACCCGGGTTCTCGGACATGGGGATTCCTTTCACTCCGTTGTGAGTCCGTATGCGGACACGGTGGGTGCGGCGGTCCTGCTCAGAACAGGCCGGCCAGGTTAGGGACGATCAGTCCCGCGGCAACGCCACCGACGATCGGGCCGACGACGGGGACCCACGAGTAGGCCCAGTCGGAGCCACCCTTGCCGGGGATCGGCAGGAAGGCGTGGGCGATGCGGGGACCGAGGTCACGGGCGGGGTTGATGGCGTAGCCGGTGGGGCCGCCCAGGCTCAGGCCGATAGCGACAATGACCAGGGCGACGGCCAGCGGGCCGAGCTGGGAGGGGGTCTGGCCGGAGGCCAGGATCCAGCCGACCAGGACGAAGGTGGCGATAGCCTCGGTGACGACGTTCCACCCGTAGGAGCGTACGGCCGGGCCGGTAGCGAAGATCCCGAGCTTGGCGGCGGGGTCAGCGTCCTGGTCGAACTGCTTCTTGTAGGTCAGCCACACGGCCACGGCACCCAGGATCGCGCCCACGAACTGGGCGACGACGTACACGGCGATGTTGCCAGCGGTGGCGGGGACGCCCTCGGCCAGGTCACTGCCGGCCACGGTCAGGCCGATGGTGACGGCCGGGTTGAGGTGGGCTCCGGTGGCGTAGGCGCCGTAGACGCCGGCGAAGACCGCCAGGCCCCATCCCCAGGTGACGACGATCCATCCCGCGTCCTTGGCCTTGGAGGTGGGCAGCGACACGGCTGCCACCACTCCGACACCTAGAAGAATGAGGAGGAAGGTTCCAAAGGCCTCCGAGACGAAGATCTCTACCATGGACAGTTCTGTCATCGTGGTTCGCTTTCTGCGTGCCGACCCGGGTGGCCGTACGCGGTGTCGGGCGCGGCGGGCTGCCGTGCTCTGGACAAGGAAAAGGTGCCGTGGTCAGGTCGGCGGACGCACTCCTACCAGGCGGGTAGTGTGCCTGTGGCGGGAGCGCGGCCGTCTGGATCCAGGCGCCAGGACGTCACACGGGCCACGCAAGGTCCTCGCACGACGTCGGGAGAACTGTAGGGACCGGTGCGGCACAGCCGCGTGAGGAGCTCGGCGAGTCCTCCCTTTGTGACCTTTCTGGATGCGTGCCGGGTGTGTCCGGGTGGATGGGGCCACCGGTTCTTCCTGCCTCAGATCGGCCGGGAGACGTGGGCGACGGCGGCGGCGTCGCTCGTCTCCGTCTCGGCGGCGGCGAGCTGTGCCACTCGCTGGGCGTAGGACTCGCGCTCGGCGGAGACCTTCTCCTGGTCCCAGTCCAGCAGGGAGGCCATGACGGCCAGGACCTCGTCGGCTGCGCCCAGGCCCCGGTCCCGCCGGGAGATGTCCAGACGCACACGACGGGTCAGGACATCCTCCAGGTGCTCGGCCCCCTCATGGGTCACAGCCCAGGCGACCTCGGCACGCAGGTACTGCGGGGCCGCCTCCAGGGGCGCTGCCAGCCCCAGGCGCTCGGACTGCGGCGCAGCAGCGTCCGCGTCGATGGCGGCCAGCACCTCGGTGGTCTCCGAGCCGTAGCGGTCCAGCAGGTGGGTGACGCGCTCCAGGGTCCATCCGCGCTCCTGGGCGATCCTCCCGGCCTGGGAGGCCAGATCGGCGTATCCCGCGGCCCCGACCAGGGGCAGGTCGGCGGTTGCGGAGGGGTGTGCCTTGGCCAGACCCTCTCCCAGGGCGTGGTCGACGGCGTCGGCGGCCATGACCCGGTAGGTGGTCAGCTTGCCCCCGGCGATAGCGGTCAGGCCCGGGGCCACCCGGGTCACGGTGTGCTCACGGGAGACCTTGGTGGAGGCTGCCTGCGCCCCGGGCCTGAGGCGGGGCTGGAGCAGCGGGCGCAGGCCCGCGTAGACGCCGATGATGTCCTCGCGCTGCACCGGGCGTGTCAGGACCGAGTTGGCGTGCTCCAGGACGTAGTCGACGTCGGCCGAGGTGGCCACGGGCTTGGCGACGTCCTGGTCCCAGGGGGTGTCAGTGGTGCCGATGACCCAGTAGTCCGGCCAGGGGATGATGAACAGGACGGACTTCTCGGTGCGCAGGAAGATGCCGGTCTCGGCGTCGATGACCTCCTTGGGCACCACGATGTGGATGCCCTTGGAGGCCAGGACCTTGAGGCCTCCCTCCTGGGTGGCCAGGTCCTGGACGTCCTCGGTCCACACCCCGGTGGCGTTGATGGTGCGCCTGGCGTGGACCTCCAGCTCCTGGCCGGTGGCCAGGTCGGTGATGCGGGCTCCGGTGACGTGGTCGTGGGCGTCCTTGAGGAAGCCGGTGACCTTGGTGCGCGAGACCGCGTGGGCACCCAGGCCGACGGCGGTGCGCACCAGGTCGATGACCAGCCGGGCGTCGTCCACGCGGGCGTCGTAGAAGCGGATGGCGCCCGCCAGGTGGGAGGTGTCCAGGGCGGGTGCCAGGGCGGCGGTGCCCTTGCGGCCCAGGTGCTGCTGGACGGGCACGGTCTTGTGCCCGCGCGCGCCTGCCAGGGCCAGGGCGTCGTAGAGGCCGACCCCGACCGCGGAGTAGGACCTCTCGTAGTGGTGCTTGAGGGGCCACAGGAAGGGCTGGGCCTTGACTAGGTGCGGTGCGGTGGTGGTCAGCAGGCGGCCGCGCTCGGTCAGGGCCTCGTGGACCAGGGCGAAGTCGAGCTGGTAGAGGTAGCGCAGCCCGCCGTGGACGAGCTTGGAGGAGTAGGACGAGGTTCCGGCGGCCCAGTCGCCCATCTCGACGATGCCTGTGCGTAGGCCGCGGGAGGCGGCGTCCAGGGCGATGCCGGCGCCGGTGACTCCGCCGCCGACGACAAGGAGGTCGAGCCCCTCGGAGGAGGTGAGCTCGGCCAGTGCCGCCTGGCGCTGGCTGTGGTTGAGGGCTGTGGAGGGTTGATCAGTGGCGGGGCTCATGAGCTGTCTCCTGTCAGCGTTGGCTGTGCCTGCACTGGTGCCAGCCTCGTGCTGGGCTGGAACCTGCGCCATCTCTGCGGACGGGCGTGCAGGTGGGGGGAGGTGACCTGAACGTCGTTGCGGGACCGCAGCCCCTCCCAGAGGCGCCTTCTGGCCGGGTGCCAGGGGTGCCGGTGCCCGACGGGGAGCGGTCGCTCGAGAGAAGTAACAGAACTTCTGTTGTTTTTAACAAAAAATGTGTTTATAGTGGAGGGGTCAGGCAGCGCAGGCCTGAGCCCTGGCCCGTCGGCCCGCCCGGTTCGAGGGCGGGCTCACGTTGGCCCCAGCAGGGTGGCGGTCCCGGGCCGCCGGGCCGTGCGCGTCGGACTCGCAGCACCGTCGCTGCCCTCACACCTGGAGAGCGCTATGTCCTCACAGTCAGCACAGTCAGCACCACAAGCCGTCTCGCAACAAGAACCGCAGCCAGTCTCACGGTCGGCTTCTCAGCCAGCCTCCCCACCAGCACCGTCCTCACCGACGTCACCTCCTTCCTCCCGCCGGGCGGGCTCACGCCCGGTCCGGCCCGGCCACCCTGAGGCTTCGCCCGGGTCGGCACCGGGGCTGACTCCCTCGGGTTCGGAGGCCTCCCTGCCCACCTGGCCCGACCAGGCCCTTGTCGTGGGAGTCGACTTCGGCACGCTGTCCGGCCGCGCGGTCGTGGTCCGCGCCGCTGACGGCGCGGAGCTGGCCAGCGCCACCCACGACTACGAGCACGCCGTCATGGATTCCCGCCTCACCGCTGGTGACGGGCGTGAGCTGCCTCCTGACTGGGCGCTTCAGGACCCCGCTGACTACCTCGCCGTGCTGCAGCGCGCGGTGCCTGAGGCCTTGGAGGCAGCCCGCCGTGACCACGGGGCCAGTGCCCGCGACGTCGTCGGTCTTGCCGTTGACGCCACCTCCAGTACCGTCATGCCAGCCAAGGCCGACGGGACACCCCTGGCGCAGGTACCCGGCTTCGCCAACCGCCCCCACGCCTGGGTCAAGCTGTGGAAGCACCACGCTGCCCAGGCCCAGGCGGACCGGCTCACCGAGCTCGCCAGCCAGCGCCAGGAGCCCTGGCTGGCCCGCTACGGGGGCGTGGTCTCCAGCGAGTGGTCGATGCCCAAAGCCCTGCAGGTCTACGAGGAGGACCGCGAGGTCTTCGAGGTCATGGACCTGTGGGTAGAGGCCGCGGACTGGATCGTGTGGCAGCTGTGCGGCCGCTATGTCCCCAGCGCCTGCACGGTGGGGTACAAGCTTCTCTACCAGGACGGCCGCTACCCTGACGAGGAGCTCCTGGAGGAGCTGTCCCCCGGGTTCAGCGAGCTCAGCAGGAGCCGCCTGCCTCGTGAGACCTTTCCCCTGGGGGCGAGGGCCGGAGGGCTGAGCGCCCAGGCGGCTGCCTGGACCGGGCTGCCCCAGGGGGTGGCCGTAGCCGTGGCCAACGTGGACGCCCACGTGACCGCGCCTGCGGCCCAGGTGGTCGACCCCGGTCAGGTCCTGGCCATCATGGGGACCTCGACCTGCCTGGTGACCGTCAGCGAGGTGCTGGCCGAGGTCCCGGGCATGAGTGGCGTCGTGGACGGCGGCGTCGTGAAGGGGCTGTGGGGCTACGAGGCCGGGCAGTCCGGCGTCGGTGACATCTTCGCCTGGTTCGTCCAGTCCTGCCTGCCCGGCTCCTACCACCAGGAGGCCCGCCGCCAGGGAGTGAGTATCTACCGCTACCTGGGCGAGCTGGCCGCCCGCCAGGAGGTGGGTGAGCACGGGCTGCTCGCCCTGGACTGGCAGTCGGGCAACCGCAGCGTGCTGGCCGACTCCCGGCTCAGCGGCATGATCCTGGGGCTGACCCTCCAGACCCGCCCCGAGGAGATCTACCGGGCACTGGTCGAGGCCACGGCCTTTGGGGCGCGCACCATTATCGAGGCCTACGCCACCGCGGGCGTAGGCGCTACCGAACTGGTGGCTGCGGGCGGGCTGGTCAAGGATCCCTTCCTCATGCAGGTCTACTGCGACGTCCTGGGCGTGCCGGTCTCCGTGCTGGAGTCCAGCCAGGGTCCTGCCCTGGGCGCGGCCATCCACGCCGCGGTCGCAGCCGGGTGCTACCCGGACGTACGGGCGGCCTCGGCGGTGATGGGACGGCGCACCCGTGCGGCCTACACCCCTGACCCTGAGGCCCACGCCGCCTATGACGCCCTGTTCGCGGAGTACACGCTCCTGCACGACTACTTCGGCCGTGGCACCAACGAGGTTATGCACCGCTTGGGGGACCTGCGGCGCCAGGCCGTGGGTACTGGCGCTCTGAGCGCGCACGCAGGCAGGACAGGGGCGGTGCAGGAGACAGTGCAGGAGACGACAGTGCAGGGGAAGGAGCAGCAGACATGGCACTGAGGATCGTCGTCGCCGGGGACTCGGTGGGAGCCGACTACAAGGAGGCCATCAAGGCCGACCTGGAGGAGGACCCGCGGGTCGAGGAGGTCATCGACCTCGGAGCCACACCTGGTGAGGAGGCCACCTACCCGGGGCTCGGCTTCGCGGGTGCCCGGCTCATCGCCCAGGGGCGGGCCGACCGGGGGGTGTTCGTGTGCGGCACGGGCATGGGCATGGCCATCTGTGCCAACAAGGTACCGGGGGTGCGCGCCTGCACCGCCCACGACTCCTTCTCCGTGGAGCGCCTCATCATGTCCAACGACGCCCACGTGCTGTGCCTGGGTCAGCGGGTGATCGGCCGTGAGCTCGCCCGCAGGCTGGCCGGGGAGTTCCTCAGCTACACCTTCGACCCGGCGTCCCACTCCAAGGCCAATATCGACCTCCTGGACCGCCTGGAGGCCGAGGTCGGCAGCGCAACTACCTAGGGCCACCCACGTGGACCATCTACCTGGATCACCCGGCTAGACCACCTATCTAGACCGCCGACCTAGACCATCCACCTAGACCACCGACTTAGACCATCCACCTGGACTATCCACCTGGACCACCTACGGCGAAGGAACAACGATGTTTACCGCTTCCGTCGGGATACTCCTCTTCGGTCTCGTGCTCGCCTGCGCGGGCGGGGCCGTCGGTGCCGCGATCGGCGCCAACTACGCTTTTGTCCTTACCGGTGTCTGCGTGCTCGCCTCCTGGGGGGTGTTCGCCGCCACGGGATCGACTGTCGGCTTCGACTACCTGGCTTTCGGGCCGTTCATGGGGCCGCACGTCGCCTTCGCCGGCGGCGTGGCCGGCGCCGCCTACGCCGCCTACAGGGGCTACGTGGACGACGCCAAGGACATCAACTCCCCGCTGGCGGGCCTGGGGCGGCCCGACGTGCTCCTGGCAGGGGCGGTCTTCGGCGCCCTGGGCTACCTCGGCCAGGCCGGGATCTCCCGGGTTCCCTGGTTCGGGACCCACACCGACTCTGTAGCCCTGACTGTCCTGGTGTCCGCGTTCCTAGCGCGCTGCCTCTTCGGAGGGGCACCAGGCCGGGGACTCATGCGCGGCTCTCTGCTCAACCGGGACGCGCTGCCCAGTGGCGTCCAGGGGCTGGCCCGGCTCAGGCCCGGTGAGAACGGCCGCTGGCTCCAGTGGCAGGAGAGGCCGGCCCAGGTGGTGACCATCGGAGTGATGTTCGGGGCCTTCGCTGGCGGGGCCGCCCTCTTCCTGGCCGCCAACGTGGGTGCGCACCTGGCGGGCCGGGGACTGGCCCCCAACCTGGCCGCGGCCAACGCCAACACCTTCGCTTTCGGTATCTCGGCCGTCATCATCCTCTTCCTCATCACCAACAGAAGCATGCCGGTCCAGCACCACGTCACCAATATCGCCGGCCTGGCCGCAGTACAGTTCTTCCCGCTCCTTGAGGGCTCCTCCTTCGCCGACTACACCTGGACGGCCACCTCCTCCTGGCAGTCCGGTGCCTGGCTGTCTGCCGTGGGCGCCGTCGGCCTGGCGGCGCTCTTCGGCACAATGACGGCGTTCCTCGCCGAGGCTGCCGCGCGCCTGTGGCACAACCGGGGCACCAGCCATATCGACCCCCCGGCTGCCTCCATCTGGCTGGGCAACACGGTCGTGGTCAGCGTCGCGGCCCTCCTGTCGTGACCGGGAGCACTGCCATGAGACGCCCCCACCACCTGGTCCGCCACCAGGACCCAGCCCTGCTCTCCTTCCCCACCGAGCTCGCCCAGGCCTACGTGTTCGACCTTGATGGCACCATCTACCTGGGGGACCAGCTCCTCCCCGGCGCCAGAAGACTGGTCGCAGAGCTGAGGAGGCAGGGTGTCCCGGTGCGCTTCCTGTCGAACAACCCGACCAGGGACCCGCAGCAGTACCTGGACAAGCTCCGCGGCCTGGGAGTCTGCGTCCACCCTGAGGAGATCTGCAGCACCGTGGTGACCACGACCCGGTGGCTGCGCGAGCACCACCCCGGTGCCAAGGTCTTTGCCATCGCCGAGGAGCCTCTCAAGCGGGCACTGGCACAGGCGGGCATCGTCCTGACCGAGGACCCGGAGGAGATCGACATCGTCGTCGCCTCCTACGACCGCACCTTCGACTACCGCAAGCTCCAGACTGCCTTCGACGCCATCTGGTTCTACCAGCGAGCCTTCCTCATCCAGACCAACCCGGACCCGTACTGCCCTTTCCCGGGCGGGCGTGGCGAGCCGGACTGCGCCGCCGTCACCGCAGCCATCGAGGCGTGCACCGGCCACAGGTGCCGGGTCAGCCTGGGCAAGCCCTCCCCGCTCATGGTGGCCGAGGCGCTGCGGGGCCTGGAGGTGGAGGTGTCCCAGTGCGTCATGGTGGGCGACCGCCTGGCCACCGACATCCAGATGGCGCTGGACGCCGGCATGGGATCGGCCTGCGTGCTGACCGGGGAGGCCACCGCCTCCGACATCGCCTCCCTGGAGCCGTCGCGTCGGCCCCGCTGGGTCCTTGACCGCGTTGACCGGCTCGTACCCGCAGGGACGTGGCAGCGGCTGGGGTGGTCCGAGGACGAGTGAGCTGCCTGTCGGCTACGACCTGCCTTCCCGCCGACCCGCCACGACCACGACCACCAGCACGACGACCAGCACGACCACCAGCACGACGACTCAAAGGAGAGCATCATGACTGACAGAACCGACACCGTTGGCAGCACCGGCAGCACCGGCGGCGCTGGAAACCAGGGCACCTACCTGATGGGGATCGACTTCGGCACCGAGTCCTGCCGGGTCTCCGTCTGCGACGTCGAGGGCCGCCCTCTGGCTCTGGCGGCTACCGGGTACCCCACCTCCCACCCCCGGCCAGGCTGGGCGGAACAGGACCCCGAGGACTGGTGGAACGCCCTCCAGGCCTCCACCCACAGGGCGCTGGACAGCGCGGGGATCTCCGCCTCCCAGATCGCGGGGATCTCCTATGACGCCACTACGCTGACGCTGGTGGCCATGGACAGGCGCGGCCAGGTCCTGCGCCCAGCCATCATGTGGATGGACGTGCGTGCTACCGAGCAGGCCGCCCGGGCGCAGGCCTCAGACTCCGTGGCCCGCCTGTACAACGGCGGGGGGAGCTCCCCGGCCGTCGCCGAGTGGTACCCGTTCAAGGCCGCCTGGCTCAAGGAGAACGAGCCGCAGACCTACATCCAGGCCGCCCACGTGGTGGATGCGGTGGACTGGGCCACCTACAAGCTCACCGGGGAGTGGACCACCAGCATCAGCTCGGCGGCCCTACGCATGTACTACAACCGCAGCTACGGGGGGTGGCCGGAGGACTTCTACGAGACCATCGGCTGCGCCGACGTTCTGGCCAAGGTTCCTGAGCGGGTCCTGGACCTGGGTGTACCGGTGGGGCCGCTGGCCACTGTTCCCGCCCAGCTGCTAGGTCTGCGGCCCGGTATCCCCGTGGCCCAGGGGCCTGCCGACGCCTGGGCCGGGCAGATCGGCCTGGGGGTGCTGTCCCCGGGGTCCATGGCGCTCATCACCGGCTCCTCCCACGTGCTCACCGGCCAGTCGGCCACTGAGATCCACGGGCCGGGGTTCTTCGGCGCCTACACCGACGCCGTCGTGCCCGGACAGTACACCGTCGAGGGAGGGCAGGTCTCCACCGGGTCGGTCCTGAAGTGGTTCAAGGACGGGTTCGCCTCGGACCTGACCAGCGCGGCGGAGAAGGTCGGCCTCAACCCCTACACGGTCCTTGACGCCCAGGCCGCCAAGATCCGCCCCGGTAGCGACGGCCTCATCATCAACGACTACTTCCAGGGCAACCGCACGCCCTACTCCGACTCCAAGGCCCGCGGCATAGTCGCCGGGCTGTCCCTCATGCACACCCCGGCCCACTTCTACCGGGCTATTGAGGAGTCGGTGTGCTACGGGACGGCCCACAACCTGCAGGTCATGGCCGAGGCCGGGTTCCAGGTGCGTCGTATCGTCGCCTGCGGCGGGGCCACCAAGAGCCGGGACTGGATGCAGATGCACGCCGACGTCACCGGTGTGCCCATAGCGGTCACGGAGGTCGGAGACGCCGTGGCCCTGGGGGCCTGCGTCGTGGCCGCCGTGGGAGCGGGCCTGTACCAGGACCTGGGCGAGGCGGCCGCGTCCATGGTCCGTGAGATCGACGTCTTCGAGCCGCGCTCGGAGCCGCACGAGGAGTACCGCTTCTACCTAGAGCGCTACCGCGAGCTGTTCCCCGGGTCCAGGACACCATCCACAAGGTGGTTGACCGTGAGGCCATGCGCTAGAGAGGGCAGCAGTCAGGGAAAGAAAGAACCGGAAAGAAACAGGAGGTAGTGCCATGGAGCATGATCAGGAGCACGATCAGGACGGGGAGACCTGGTGCAGCAGGCCCTCAGGGACGCCGACGACACTGACGTCGTGCTGCGGGGCCGGGGGTGCTCGCCCGGACTGGTCAGGTGTTCACCGAGCTCTTCGGGCAGGCCCGGGGGTCGTCGTCGCTGACGGCAACACCTGGGAGGCGGCCGGGCGGGCCGTGCAGGACTCGCTGCGGCAGGCGGGGGTCGAGCTGGCTGAGCCCTGCGTGCTGCCCGCCGTACCGACGCTTTACGCCGACTACCGCAACGTGGAGCTCCTCCGGGAGCGCCTGCGCGACCTGGACGCGGTGGCCTGCTCGGTGGGCTCGGGGACCCTCAACGACCTGGCCAAGCTCGCCAGCGAGGAGCTGGGACGCAGGTACATGCACGTGTGCACGGCGGCCTCGATGGACGGCTACGCGGCTTTCGGGGCGGCGATCACCCGGGAGGGGTTCAAGCAGACGATGACCTGCCGGGCGCCCCAGGGGCTCGTCGCTGACCTCGACGTCATCGCCAGGGCGCCCCGGCGCTGCACCGCGTCCGGGGTGGGTGACCTGATCGAGAAGATACCCGCTGGGGCGGACTGGATCCTGGCCGACGAGCTGGGGATCGAGCCCATCGACCACGAGGCCTGGAACCTGGCCCAGGGGTCCCTGGGCAGGGCAGTCGGTGACCCTGAGGGGCTGGTCGCGGGACGGGCCGAGGCCTTTGAGGGCTCCTGGAGGGCCTGGTCATGTCCGGGCTGTCCATGCAGAGGTACCGTGCCAGCTCACGGCCCGCCTCCGGGGCAGGACACCAGTTCTCCCACACCTGGGAGATGGAGCACCTGGGCGCGGAGCAGGAGCCGCCCCTGACCCACGGCTTCAAGGTAGGTCTGGGGACCGTCGCGGTGCTGGCGCTGTGGGAGCGGGTCGTCGGCCCTGGCAGTGCTGGCAGTGCAGGTAGCGCTGGTGATGCTGATAGCGCTGGTGGTACGGACCTGGGTGCCCTCGACGTGGACGCTGCCGTGGCTGCCTGGCCCAGCGCCGAGCAGGAGGAGGCGCGGGTGCGTGCCTCCTTCACCGGGGCGATGGTCGAGCCCGCGGTGCGCCAGACCATGGCCAAGTACGTCAGTGCCGAGGAGCTGCGCCAGCGCCTGGAGCTCGTGCGGCGCTCCTGGCCGCAGGTACGACGCCGCTGCCGGGCGCAGCTGGTCGCCGCCGCCGAGGTGGAGAGCCTCCTGCGCCGGGTGGGCGGTGTCTACCACCCCCAGCAGGTCGGCCTGAGCCGCCAGCGGTTCCGTGACACCTACCTGCGCGCGCGGATGATCCGCTCGCGCTATACGCTCCTGGACCTCCTCTACCAGGCCGGGGTCCTGGAGGCGGAGGTGGACGCCCTCTTCTGCGACGGCGGCTTCTGGGCTGCTCGCCCGTGGTCACGGTAGCTGTTCCGCTGGTCCTGGCGGCGGTCCCCGGGCGGTCCGCGAGGTCGCCGCCCCGGGGCTGCGGGCCACCAGGGACGGTCGTGTCAGCCGGGTGGATCAGCCACCACCAGGCTGACCTCCGCCTCCCGCAGCCGCGCTACCAGGTCGGGGTCAAGGCCGGAGTCGACGACGACGTGGTCGAAGTCGGTGAGGTCGGCGAACTTGAACAGGGCACGACGGCTCATCTTGGTGTGATCCAGCAGGAGCACCGAGGTGTGCGCGGAGCGCATCATGGCCCGCTTGACCTCCGCAAAGGCCTGGTAGGGGTGGTAGCAGGACAGCCCGGCGATGCCGGAGGCGGACAGGAAGCAGAAGTCGGCGTGCATCGAGGCGATCTGCTCGGTCACGTACTGGCCCATCATGGCGTGCGCCCAGGGCTGGTACTCTCCGCCGGTGACGACGAGCTTGGCGGAGCGGGCGGAGGCGATCTCGTTGGCTACCAGTAGCGAGTTGGTCACCACCGTCATCGAGCCGAGGTCCGCGACGGCGCGAAGCAGCCAGATACCGGAGGTCGAGTCGTCCATCATGAGCGAGCTGCCGTGGGGGACCAGGGCTGCGGCTGCCGAGGCGATGCTCTTCTTGGCCGACGTGTTCTGCTGCAGACGGAAGTCGGCGTCGGCCTCGTGCAGGCTTGAGGCCAGGGCGACGACCCTGCCTCGGTGCCGCTGGACCATGCCACTGTCCTCCAGGGCGGCCAGGTCCCGGTAGATCGTCATCGTGGACACGCCCGTCAGTGCGGCCAGCTCCTCGACGCTGACGTTGCCGCGCGCGAAGACCGTCTCAGCGACGGCCAGACGGCGGTCCCGGGGACTGCCTGGTGGGTCGGGCTGCAACGGGACTCTCCTGAGGGTCGTGGCTGAAGGGCCTTCTCACGCTACTGCCAGCCGTCGCCGGGGAGGCGCCTTGGGCACAGTGACCTGGGACAAGTGGCCTGGGGGCCGCGCGGTGCCTGCGGGCACCGGGACGGGTGTGCTCGTGTTGTAGCTGGCCGCGTCGGGTTCCGCTGCACGTGTGCGCGGGGCGAGGATGGGACCATGTGCCCAGGGCCGTGCGCCCAGGTCCTCTGGCACCCTGGTTCCAGGGATGTGGTGCCCTCTGGGTGGCAGCACTGGCGGCCTGGCCGCGAACAGGCCGCAGACAACGTGACAAGACGTGACAACAGACTGCAGACCACGGCAGCAGGAGGAGCGTATGAGTGACGTGGCTGGTGGGACGCCTCCCGTGTACGCCAGCACCGATGAGCGCGCCTACACCGCCGCCTCCATGTACTACCTTCAGGGCGAGACCATGGAGGTCGTTGCCCGGCACCTAGGCGTGTCACGCTCGACCGTCTCCAGGCTCCTGGCGCACGCCCGCAGCACGGGCCTGGTGCGTATCGAGCTGGAGAGGCCCACGGGCGACTCCGCGGTCGTCAGGCGGCTTCGTGAGGAGTTCGGGGTGCGTGCCCGGCTGGTGCCTGTACGCAGGGGTGCCACGGAGATCCACCGGCTCAGGCAGGTGGCCACAGTAGCTGCCGAGCAGCTGACCGGCTACGTCACCCCGGGGTCGACCGTCGGGGTGGCCTGGGGGACGACCGTCTCCGAGATCGCGCTGTCCCTGCACCGGGCCACGGTCCCCGACGTCACGGTCGTCCAGCTCAACGGTGCCTCCGACGCGGTGGGGGAGGCGCCCTTCGCAGGGGAGGTCCTGTCGCGCATCGGAGAGGCTTTTGGCGCACGGACGGTCGCCTTCCCGGTGCCCGCCTTCTTTGACCGGGTCGAGGTGCGTGAGGCCATGTGGAAGGAGCGCTCCATCCGCAGGGTGCTGGCCCTGGCTGACCACACCGACGTCGCCGTGTTCGGTGTCGGCTCCGTGCGCGGGGCGGTTCCCTCCCAGGTGTACCAGGGAGAGCACCTGACCATGGAGGACCGCCGCACCCTGCGCGAGGAGGGGGTGGTCGGCGACGTGTGCACCGTGCTGCTGCGAGCGGACGGCACCTACCGTGGTATCGCCCTCAACGCCCGCGCGACCGGCCCCACGCCCGCCCAGCTCGCCCACATCCCGGTCCGGCTGTGTGCCGTTGCCGGGGAGGCCAAGGCCCCTGCGCTCCTGGCGGCCTTGCGTGCCAGGGTGGCCACGGACCTGGTCGTCGACGAGGCCACGGCCTACCGTGTGGTGGAGATCCTGGAGCGACGCCGCTAGGTGGGGCCGGGGCGCAGCGGCCAGGTGGGCATGGTCGAGGGTGGCCGTGAGCGGGTGTGGCACAATGTCGCGCCACCGGGCGGAGGCAGGTAGACAGACGGGTAGCACGGATATGAGTGACTATGAGTGATACGGCGGCGTACGTGCCAGGTGGCGCCCAGGGTGTGGCTGCCCCGGGGGCTGTCCGCCCCGGGGCGGGTACCGTGCCCGGGCGCGCCGCAACGGGCCAGGGTGGGCCGGGTACGGGAACCCGGACCCTCCTGCGTCCGGCCCGCCCGGCCGACGTTCGGGCGATCGCCGAGCTGGTGCAGCCCTACTCCGACCGCAGGGTCCTCATCGCCAAGGACCTCATCTCCTACTTTGAGGACGTCCAGGAGTTCACCGTGGCCGAGGACGTGGCCACCGCCAGCGCGCAGGCCGCCGACGGGTCAGCATCCCCGGGCTCGGCCATCGTGGGGTGCGGGGCGCTGCACGTCATGTGGGACGACATCGCTGAGGTGCGGACCCTGGCGGTCCACGCCGACCACCTGGGCAAGGGGGTGGGTTCGGCCCTGCTGCGTGAGCTGGTCGAGCGCGCCCGTACGCTGGGGCTCCAGCGCCTGTTCTGCCTGACCTTTGAGGTGGAGTTCTTTGCCTCCCACGGGTTCCGCAGGATCTCGGGTACTCCGGTGGGCACGGACGTGTTCTCCGAGATGGTCCGCTCCCACGATGACGGCGTGGCCGAGTTCCTCAACCTCGCCCGGGTCAAGCCCAACACCCTGGGCAACACCCGTATGCTGCTGCAGCTGTGAGTGGGAAGCAGACGGGCACCGGGTCTCCCGGGTCTCCTGCCGGCCGGGAGGGCGGGCGCGCCCGCCCAGGTGAGGCCCAGGCCGCCTCCGTGGGTGCCCTGACCCCGCAGTCCGTCATCTCCTGGTATCGGCGCAGTGCCCGTGACCTGCCGTGGAGGAGGCCGGGGACCACGCCGTGGGCGGTGCTTGTCAGTGAGGTCATGAGTCAGCAGACCCCCGTCTCACGTGTCGTGCCGGTCTGGCAGGAGTGGCTGCAGCGCTGGCCCGGGCCGGAGGAGCTGGCTGGTGCCCCAGCCTCGGAGGTCCTGCGCGTGTGGGGCCGTCTGGGCTACCCGCGCCGGGCACTGCGCCTTAAGGAGTGCGCCCAGGCGGTGGTAGAGCAGCACGGGGGCGTCCTGCCCCGGGACAGGCAGGAGCTGCTGCGCCTGCCGGGCGTGGGGGAGTACACGGCCGGGGCGGTCGTGGCCTTCGCCTACGGGCGGCGGGCGCTGGTTCTGGACACGAACGTGCGCCGGGTGCTGGCGCGGGCCGTCGGCGGTCAGGCCCTGCCTCCGCCCAGCCTGACCCGGGCTGAGCGGAGGCGTGCCGAGACGCTCCTGCCCTCCGGCGACAGCGAGGCGGCCGCGTGGTCGGTGGCGGTCATGGAGCTGGGCGCCCTGGTCTGCACGGCCCGTGAGCCTGGCTGCACCGCCTGTCCCTGGGAGGGTGGCTGCGCGTGGGTGGCGGCAGGTCGTCCCGCCGACCGTCACGCCTCCAGGCGCAGGACACAGGCATGGAGGGGGACGGACCGCCAGGCCAGAGGCATGGTCATGGCGGTGCTGCGCGAGACTGACGGACCTGTTGAGTCCGGTGTGCTGCGTGACGCCGCGGCACGGGCGTGGCAGGCCGGTCGCACCGCAACCGAGCGGCGCTCGCAGGGGCGAGCCGGGCTCGACGCCTCCTGCGACCGGGTACTGGCCAGCCTGCTGGCTGACGGCCTGGTTGTCACCCCTGACGGCGGCGCCACCTTCTCCCTGCCCTGACTGTCTCCCCCTGCTCCTGTGCTCCTCGCCGTCCTGACCTGCTGCTCCTGTCCTGCCGCCCGGCCCTTGCCCCTGGGACTCGCCTCGAATCCGTGCCTGTGGAGTCGTGGGTGGTGCGGCGGTCTCGTGAGCCACGGGTGCGGGCTGGCGGCGACGGTGGGTGAGGCGCTGGTCGGCGGGGGGAGTGGTCACCGGTACAGTCGTCTCCATGGCTCAGGGACGGGGGAACGACGCTGGTCGGCAGCCAGCGGGCAGGCGAGGGGCGGCCCGCCGCCGCGTCAGTAGTAGCGCCTCCTCCAGCAGCCAAGGCAGGCCGCGCCGTCAGGCCTCCGGAGGCTCCCGCGGTGTAACCCACCAGAGGCGCTCTGGTGCTGTCGGAGGGGAGGCGGGCACGGCTGCTACGGGACGCGCAGCTGGTCGCCCTGGCGCCTCCGGGTCCTCTAGTGCCTCCGGTACCCGGACGCGCCAGGCCGTGCCCGGTACGGCTCGCTCCGCTCGCGCCACCTCCACGCAGGCAGGGCGTCCCAGCAGGCGGGCTGCGGCCAGGCGCCGCTCCTCCGGGCGCACCACCGCAGCCGGTGCCCAGGCGGCACAGGCCCGGCGCGGTTCAGGGCAGCGTTCGCATCGGCCGACGTCGCGCACGCAGGGTCAGGAGCCCCGTTCCGCCGGTTCGCAGGGAGCGCGCGGTGAGACCCACACCCCGCGCCGTCCCGCCTCCACAGGTGCGGCCACAGGAACCCGGGGCCGCGCTACCCCGAGGTCCTCGCAATCCCGGCCTGCCCGGCGGGCGCCCCGGCGCCCTCGCTACGGGCTGAGGCGTCTTGTCTTCGCGATGGCGGCCGTCCTGCTTGTCGTGGGTGTGGGGGCGGGGGCCGTCGGCGGGGCTGCGTGGATGCGCCAGACTATCCGTTCCCAGGAGCAGGAGCGGGCGGCCGCCCAGACCCACACCGTCTACCCCGATCCGCAGGCCTGCGACCCGGCCTCCCTGGCGACGCAGGTCAGCGGACCTGAGTCCGTCAGCGCCGGCGCAGGTGCCACCTTCGTCCTGCGGGTCACGAACGACGGTGACGTCTCCTGCCTGCTGGATGCGGGCAGCGCCTCTCTGGGGGTCGTGGTCACCTCGGGCAGCCAGCAGGTCTGGAGCTCCACGGCCTGCCAGGAGGGGGCCTCAGAGCGCACCCTGCTGCTGGGGGGCGGCGACTCCACGGAGGTGACCCTAGGGTGGAACGGCTACGTCACCACGTCGGACTGCGCCCTGGCAGCAGCACCCGCGCCCGGGGCGCAGGCGGAGGCCTCTGCCTCGGCGTCACCGGGCGGGACAACCGGGCCGGGTCAGGCCTCGACCAGCCCGTCAGCCGCCCCGGCGCCCTCGGACCCCGGGGCGGCACCGGAGCCGTCCTCTGCGTCTGACCCTGCCCGGGAGGAGCCCTCTGCCGGGCAGAGCTCGGTGGCAGGGCAGGTCGCAGCGGCCGGGACCTACCGCTTCCGTGTCGTCCTGGGGGACCAGGACCTGAGCGAGGACACGGTTTTTCTTGTCCAGTAGCTGCGCGGCAGTCATGTCGTGGTCGTGCAGTAGTCATTCAGCGAGCGGGCCGTCAGCGACCTGGGCTGGCTGACCTGGCTGGCGGTGCTCCTGGGGAGGGGGTTCAGGTGGTGTAGCGCTCCACGATGGAGATCTCAGCCAGCCGGGACAGGCCGTCGCGCAGGATCCGTGCCCCGTGGCTTCCCACTCCCTCCACGGCGGCCAGCTCCTCGGTCGTGGCGCCCAGCACCGCCTGGAGGGAGCCCCAGTGCTCGACGACCGCCCGTGAGGTGGTGACGGGCAGGCGTGGGATCTTGGAGAGGATACGCAGCCCCCGGGGTGAGACCGGGGTGTCCAGGTCCTGTCCGTCGCTGCCCCCCAGGCCCATGGAGCGGGCCACCATGGCCAGGTCCAGGAGGGCGGGGGAGCCCACCCACTTCAGGCGGGCCTCCACCGCTGGGGGCTCCAGCCCGGTCGCCAGGTAGTCCTCCAGGAGGAAGCTGTGCTCGGCTGCGAGCCCGCGGGTCAGCTCTTCTACCTGGAGGGCCAGGAGCCGCCCGTCTGTCCCCAGCTGGAGGACGTAGCCGTCGATGTCGGCGGAGATACGCCGCACCATCTCCATGAGCTGGAGCACCGAGGTGACGTCACGCACGGTGACGAGGTCCTCGATCTCCAGGGAGTTGAGGGCGGCGGAGGTCTGGTCCAGGCGGGACTTGTAGCGCTCCAGCGCGGCCAGGGCCTGGTTGGCGCGCGAGAGGATCACCTCGCTGGGGTCCAGGACGTGGCGCCTGCCGTCGACGTAGAGGGAGATGATCCGCATGGACTGGCTGACTGAGATGACAGGGTAGCCGGTCTGGCGGGCGACGCGCTCGGCGGTGCGGTGACGCATCCCGGTCTCGGAGGTCTGGATGGAGGCGTTGGGCAGGAGCTGGACGCTGGCACGGCGGATACGGTTGGTGTCCATGTCCACCACGACGGCACCGTCCATCTTGGCCAGCTCGCGCATCCGGGCGGCTGACAGCTCGACGTCCAGGTGGAACCCTCCGGAGCAGATCGCCTCGACCACGGGGTCGAAACCCAGCACGATGATCGCACCCGTGCGCCCTCGCAGGATCCGCTCCAGGCCGTCACGCAGGACGGTCCCAGGAGCGACGAGCGCAAGGGTCTCGCGCAGCTGGCTGGCGGGCTCGGTCATCAGTGCCTCCTGGTCGTGGGGCGTCCTCGGTAGGAGGGGCTCGGCGGGTGGTTGCTCCAGGGGAGGTCTGGACGGTCCTGGTGGGTCCAGGTGCTTCCCGTGCCCGCCGGGGCCATGGTAGCGGCCAGTACCCCCGGTACCCCGGTACTAGCTCTTCAACGTCCTGGCAGAGGCTACCCCTGGGGGAGCGCTGCTCCCAGGGCCTCGCCCACGTGGGACACGGGCAGGACCTGCACGCCCGGCACGGGGCGCAGCTCCTGAGAGCCCGCTAGGGGGACGAGCGCCCGGTCGAACCCCAGGCGGGCGGCCTCCGCCAGGCGCCGCTGGATACCGACGGTGGCACGCACCTCACCGGTCAGCCCGACCTCGCCCAGGGCCACCAGCCCCGGGGAGGTCGGCAGGCCGCGCGCGGCCGAGACCACGGCGAGTGTGACCGCCAGGTCGGTGGCGGGCTCCACGGCGCGGGCCCCGCCTACCGTGGAGACGTAGACGTCGCTGGAGGAGGTGTCCACGCGCACGCGGGCGCTGAGCACGGCCAGCGCCATGGCCACGCGGGAGTGCTCCACCCCGGAGGTGGTCCGCCGGGGCGAGCCTGCGCCGGTGGCCGCGACGAGCGCCTGGACCTCCACAGGGACGGGGCGGCGCCCCTCCAGGGTGACGGTGGCACAGGTGCCGGGGACCTGCGACCGCGAGGCTGACAGGAACAGGCCGGAGGGGTCGGCCAGGCCGGTGATGCCGCGCTCGCCCAGGTCGAAGCAGCCGACCTCGTCGGTGGGGCCGTAGCGGTTCTTGACCGCCCTCAGCAGGCGCAGGCGCGCGTGCCGGTCCCCCTCGAAGTGGGTGACCACGTCCACCAGGTGCTCCAGGACCCGGGGGCCGGCGATCCCGCCGTCCTTGGTCACGTGCCCGACCAGGAGGACGGGGAGGCTGCGCTCCTTAGCCACGGCGATGAGCGCCCCTGCTACCGCGCGCACCTGGTTGACGCCCCCGGCACTGCCCTCCACCTGGGTGGAGGCGATGGTCTGGACGGAGTCCACTACCAGCATGGAGGGGGAGGCCTCCTCCACGTGCCCCAGGAGCGCTCCCAGCTCGGTGACCGAGGCCAGGAGCAGGTCTGGGTCCAGGGCGTCGATGCGCTCGGCCCGTAGCCGGACCTGGGAGGCGGACTCCTCCCCAGTGGCGTAGAGGACTGGGCCCTCGTCGCGCGCGCGGGCGGCTGCGGCTGAGCGCGCTGCGACGTCGAGCAGCAGTGTGGACTTGCCCACCCCGGGCTCACCAGCCAGGAGGACCACCGCGCCGGGGACGATCCCGCCACCCAGGACACGGTCCAGCTCCTCGACGCCGGTGGAGCGGGCCCGGGCCTCCTCCGCGCTGACCTCCCCGATGGGACGCGCGGGCTCGGCAGGCGGCACCACGGGCGTGATAGGCAGGCTAGGTGCCCCGCTTGGGCCGCCTGTCGGGGAGGAGGCCTCCTCCAGGGTGCCCCACTCGCGGCACTCACGGCACTGCCCCTGCCACTTGGGCGCGGTCCAGCCGCACTCGGTGCAGCGGAAGGAGGGGCGTGGTGCTCTTCTGGTCGTCGTGCTGGTCATGCTGGTGGTCCCGGTTGCTGTGTGGCTGTGGAGGGCGGGGTTGTGGAGGCTGGCACACAGGCAGGGTAGTCGGTGGGTGTGACAGCAATCGGGGCGGTGACCTGAGGACGCTGCCGTCCGCTGTACTCGGCTGCCGCCGTCCTGCCGTAGTACGGACCGCCGGGGTCCGGAGGTGGCAGCCGGGGTCCGTCAGACGACAGAGTGCGCCCCCAACTTTATTTGGGTCTGATATTGATGAATGTTAGCTCTGTGCCTGTGGTTGTTGCGGTGGGTTCTGACGAGTGTTATCGTAACGATACAACCGGAACAAGCCGGTTGTTTTAGTCTCTGCTGTGGAAGGAGTGCAGACCGATGACCTCATCCTCACTGTTGTACAGTCCCGTGCCTAGCCCCATCCTGCTGACGTCTCCTGTGGTCACGCGAGCCCGTTCCCGTTTTGATCAGGCTATCGTGCGTCACGACGGGTGGTTTCTTGTGGTCGTTGCCGTGATCCTTGCGCTTGGTGCCACTCTCCTGGCGGGAATGGCGGTCTGGTGCGTCGTCAACCAGCATGGGGCCTTCACCGGCAGGTGGGCCTGGAAGGACGGGCTCGAGGTTTATGTCGAGTGCAGTCGCTGACTGTGCCTCACTCGGGTAAGCGCGCCTTCTCTGTCCCTGCTCCTGTTCCTGGGAGCGGGGCGGAGTGGGCGCGTCAGGGGACGGTTGTCGATGTTCAGAACCTGACCTTCTCCTATAAAAGGACCCCGGTGCTTCTCAGGGTGTCGTTCAACGTCTACCCGGGTGACTTTGTTGCCATGATCGGCCCCAACGGCTCGGGGAAGTCGACGCTGTGCCGGGTCCTGCGCGGTATCGTCCCCACTCCTGCGGCCGCACGCGTGGAGGTCGGAGGCGAGCCTGCCGGGTCAGCTCCGGCCCTGCGCATGACCTGCTACACCGCCGATAACGACCACGTGCCCCGGTTTCTCAGCGCCCAGGAGTACGTCCGGTTCCTGGCACGGCTCCACTCGGCACCAGGGCGCCGGATCAGGTTTGACCCGGCTGCCGTTGACAGCCTGTTCGCCACGCTGGGGATGGGGGGCCGGACCCGCGAGCTCATGAGCGGCTACTCCCACGGCATGGTGAAGAAGACCCAGCTGGCTGCGGCCCTGCTGGTCAGCCGCCCCGTCACGGTCGTAGACGAGACCATGAACGGCATCGACATCGAGGCGCAGTACCGTATCGAGGGGATGCTGCGTGACTACTGCGCTGCCGGGGGCGCGGTCATCATGTGCAGCCACGACTTCTCCATGCTGCAGCGCTGCGCCAACCGGGTCATCATGCTTGACGAGGGCTATATCGTCGAGGACGCCTATACCGAGTCGCTAGCTCGGCAGTCCACGAGCATTGAGGCCCTGGTCACCAGCTACCTAGGGGTCGGTGGTGGCTAGAGGCGCGGTCCTGGAGAGGCCGGCACGCCTGGTGCAGGTGCTCCGCCTCCTCGCCCTCTACATCGTGCGGGTGGTGGTCTCCCGCGGGATTCTTGCCTCCCGGACGGTGCGTCGCGTCCTGGTCCTGTGCGTCACGGTGACAGGCCTGCTCATGGGCTCCCTGTCCTACCTCTTCCTGCGTCAGTCCGGTGATGACGCGCAGGTTGCGGTCTTCGTCTTTCGGCTGATGGCTGGATCGGCCCTCCTCTGGGCGCTGCTGTCGGTCCTGGTTGTCCGCGTGCTCGTCCAGGGGTCTCCGGAGATGATGGCGACGACGACCCTGCTTCCGGTCACCGCCCGGGAGCGCCAGCACGCGGTCAACGTCCTGGAGGCGGTGCTGGCCGCCTGTGTCAGTGCCGCCGCCCTGTCCTCCTTCACCACCGGGGCGGTTCTGGCCTACGGGGCGCCAGTCATGGCCGAGGTCCTTGCCTGCGTCGTCCTGCCCTGCCTGAGTGCGCTCACCGTCCTGCTCATCCTGTGCCGCCTGGCGGACCTGGCCATGGCTGTGGTCGGTATAGGAGGGATGAGGGCGAATATCATTGTTCTTGCGCTCATGCTGGTTGTGGTGCGGTCCTGGGGGTGGCTAGCGGACTACACCAGGCGCGTCAGCGCCTCTGCCCTGGACGGCGGGGAGGAGCCCTTCACGCTGTGGCCGCTGGTCTTTCACGACCTGCTGACGGTGCACGGTGTGCCAGCCCTCCTGCTCGCTGCCGTGGTGGCCACCATGACTGGGGCGGTGCTGATCCTCCTGGTCCCCGCGCCGCCGGTGCCCGTGAGGCCGCGCTACTACGCCCTGCGCCTTCCCGGCAGGCTGGTGGCCCTGGCGCCGTCGTTCTCCTACCACCTGGCCCAGGCGGCCCGCAGCAGGTTTGTCGTGGACAACCTGATGATCTCTGGGACGGCGGCGGTTCTCATTCTTGCCCTGCGGGCGCCGATCAGCTCCGTGTGGGCGCTTGAGCCCGTGGTGATGGGAGGCTTCTTCCACTACGCCAGCGTGAACCCGGGGCTCTTGGTCTTCCTCCCCCGCCAGAATACTGTCTGGCTGTACGCGCAGATGGTCGGGGCACAGGTCGTCATCGTGCTGCCCTTTATCGTTGGTGCCCTGCTCCTGGACGCGATGGCGGGAGTAATAACGCCGCAGGCCTCAGCCATTGCCTGCGCCAGCGTGATCTCCTCCGCGGTGGTGACGGTCTCGGTCGGCTCGATCATGCCGGCCCACGACGACAACCCGGTCTCGGTCCTCCTGGGCACGGCGATTATCGGTGTCATCCTGCTGCTGGCCGCCCTGATGCTGGGAATTGTCCAGCTCCCGGTAGTTGTCAATATCTCCGCAGCTATCGTTGGCTGGATTGCTGTAGCGGCTATAGGCGTCGCAGGAATCAGTTACAATAGAAAGGTGTCTCACTCATGAGGATCATGATGAGGGTCCTGCTCTCCGCCATGACGGGTCTTGTGGGGACGCTGGCCCTGGCGGTCTTCTCCATTCTCTCCATTATGTTCCAGACCACGGAGGAGGAGGCGTACAGGACTGCCCTCTTTGGCTCTGTCTTCTTTCGCTCTGAATTGCTGGATAACGGAAATATTGGGGCGTCTGCGGGGATTCGCTCTTTTGCGCCTCTTGGTGTGATATGGGCGGTAATATTTGTCTTCTGTCTCCTCGTCTTCGTGATCTACGACAGGTTGAAGGCTCGGCGGAGGGAGCTCCTTGAGCAGCAGGACAACACCCTGGGCTGATATTGCGGACCTGTCGTTCCGCCCGGTTGTGCGGCTGGTGGTGCGTGTCGGGGCAGTGCCTGCGGCCGTGGTGCTTCCTGCTCTGTGCTTCCAGCTGGCAGTGGAGTGGGGCTCGGGCTCCTACGGGGGGTCACTGCTGTTCGTCCACCTTCTGGTCGTGGTTGTCGCAGGGCTGGCTGGCTCCTACAGCCTCCATGAGGTGGCTCATCTCCTGGCCGCACGCCGCTGGTACCCGGCGGGGACGCAGGCCGCTTGGCAGTTGACCGTCCTGCGCGTGTCGCTGCTGACCCGGGGCGTGCCTCCTGTGCGGGGTGCGCGTGCCCTGGTCGCGGCGGCTGGCCCGCTGTCCTGTGTGGTACTGGGCGCGGTCATGGCCGTGGTGAGCGCGCCGACGTGGCTGTGGGCGTGGTACCTGTGCCACGGGGTCTTCCTGCTGCCGGTATTCGGTGATGGGATCACGGTGTGGAGGTACCTGTGGAGGCACTGCGTGCGCCGCTCCGGGGAGCCGGGAGACTAGCCTGCTGACCAGCCTCCCGGCCGCCGGGTGCAGCCACCGTCGCCAGTGTCTGGGGCTACCGCTGCTGGCGCTCCAGCGCCTGGCGCGCGCGCTGTGCCACGGCCTCCCCGGTGAACCCGTAGTCCTCGAACAGCTGGGTGCCGGGCGCGGAGGCGCCGAAGTGGTCAAGAGAGATGACCTCGCCGCTGTCACCCACCAGCTCGCGCCAGCCCATGGCGACCCCCGCCTCCACGGAGACCTTGACGGCGTCATCCGGCAGCACCGAGACGCGGTAGTCCTCCGGCTGCTGGGCGAACCACTCCAGGCAGGGAGCGGAGACCACCCGGGTCGGTACACCCTCAGCCTGGAGGATCTCCCGCGCCTCCATGGCGACCCCCACCTCGGAGCCGGTGGCCACCAGGACCACGGCCGGTGCCGCAGTGGTCACCTCGCCGTCGGCAGGCTCCCCCGCCTCAGCCAGGACGTAGGCCCCCTGGCGCACCCCGACGGCGGCGGCCCCGGGCGTGGCGTAGACGGTGAGGTTCTGGCGGGACAGGACGAGGCCTGCGGGCTCCTGGGAACGGCACAGGATCTCCACCCAGGCGGCGGCGGTCTCGTTGGCGTCGGCGGGGCGGACCACGGCCAGCCCGGGGATGGCGCGCAGGGCGGCCAGGTGCTCGATGGGCTGATGGGTGGGGCCGTCCTCACCGACCCCGATCGAGTCGTGGGACCACACGAAGACCGACCCGACTCCCATAAGGGCCGCCAGGCGCACCGCTGGGCGCATGTAGTCGGAGAAGACCATGAAGGTCCCCCCGTAGGGGCGGGTCAGGCCGTCCAGGGCGATGCCGTTGAGGATGCCGCCCATGGCGTGCTCGCGCACACCGAAGTGGATGGTGCGCCCGTAGGGGCCGTCGCCCTCCTTCGGCGCCACCGAGGCGGGCAGGAAGGATGGCTGGCCAGCCATGGTGGTGTTGTTGGAGCCCGCCAGGTCCGCCGACCCGCCCCACAGCTCGGGCATGACCGGGGCCAGGGCGGAGAGCACCTTGCCGGAGGCCGCGCGGGTAGCCAGGGAGTCGCCCATCTCCCATGCGGGCAGGGACTGCTCCAGCCCCATGGGGAGCTGCCCAGCCTCCAGCCGCTCCAGCAGGTCGGCCTGGTCGGGGTGGGCCTGCCGCCAGGCCTCGAACCGGGCGTCCCAGTCGGCCCGGGCCGCTGCGGCTCGCCTGGCCGCCTGGGAGCGCGTGTGGGCCAGCAGCTCCTCGGGCACATGGAAGGCCTGGTCGGGGTCCAGGCCCAGGGTGGTCTTGAGGCCTGCGACCTCCTCGCCGCCCAGCTTGGCCCCGTGGGAGGACTCGTCGCCCTGCTTGGTGGGGGCCGGCCAGGCGATCACCGTGTGCAGGCGGATGAGGCTGGGGCGGCGGGTCTCGGCCCGGGCGTGGTCCAGGGCGGTGTGGAGGGCGTCGTAGTCCTCCTGGTAGGCCTCCCCGGCCGTCCAGTCGACGTCGATGACCTGCCACCCGTAGGCCTCGAAGCGGGCGGAGGGGTCTTCGGTGAAGGCGATGTCGGTGCCGCCCTCGATGGAGATGTCGTTGTCGTCGTAGATGGCGATGAGGTTGCCCAGCTCCTGGGTGCCCGCCAGGGAGGCGGCCTCGGCGGTGACCCCCTCCTGCATGCACCCGTCGCCCATGATGGTGTAGACGTGGTGGTCGAAGACGGACTCCCCCAGGGGGGTGTCGGGGTCGAGCAGGCCGTGCTCGTAGCGGGTGGCCATGGCCAGGCCCACCGCGTTGGAGAAGCCTGCGCCCAGCGGGCCGGTGGTGGTCTCCACGCCGGGGGTGTGGCGGTACTCGGGGTGGCCCGGGGTCAGGGAGCCCTTCTGCCGCAGCTGGCGCAGGTCCTCCACCTCCAGGCCGTAGCCGGCCAGCACCAGCTGGATGTACTGCAGGAGGGAGGCGTGGCCGGCGGACAGGACGAACCGGTCGCGGCCCAGCCACCTCGGGTCCGCCGGGTCGCCGCGCATCTCGTGCTGGTAGAGCAGGTAGGCGACCCCGGCCAGGGAAATGGGTGTGCCCGGGTGCCCTGACCCGGCCTTCTCGACGGCGTCGGCGGCCAGCGCCCTGGAGACGGCGATGGCCTGGCGGTCGAGGTCGCTGAGCAGAGGCTCCGTACTCATAAGTGCTCCTTGCCGCGGTACTGCGATACCGCTGGTTGTCTCCGCTTCCGGACACATTGTCGCCCCGGAGGTGGGACGTGAGCAACATGTCATAGTGTGTGGTGCGGTTACGGCTGAGGTGCCCCCTAGTCCTGGCCCAAGTGGCTGACAAGCGGACCGGGGAAAGGCTAGGGTGGCTGCGAGGCACAACTGCACGTGCCGCAGCGCACGCCCGCCCCGGGCGGCCTGTGAGATAGGACCGGCTTGCCGCTGTGTCCCTCCCAGGCCGCCCCGAGCACCCTGAGACCCAGGAACGAGGGAGATACATGGGCCTTCAGCTGTCACTGCCAGCCACCGCCCACACGCAGCCGACCCTGTTCTTCGTAAACGCACTGTATGCCCAGGAGTTGGAGCGGATGGGCATCCGTCCGAGTCTCGCCGCAGGCCACTCTCTGGGCGAGTTGAAGTCCCTGGTATGCGCAGGCGTCATGTCGCTCAAGGACGGCTTGAAGGTAGCACTCGCTAGAGGTCGAGCAATGGCATATGCGGCCGAGAAGCGCGCGTTCCACGGGGGGATGGTGGCCATTGGGTCGGCGACAGACCCGGAAAGTCTGCGCGGGTTTCTTGACGAGGAGTGCTCCGACTGTGATCTGGCCGCCGAGAACTCGCGGACACAGCTCGCAGTGTCCGGACCAGCGGACCGCGTGAAAGGTCTGGCTCGACGCGTTGAGGAGAGGGGCCTTGGACGCGCAACAGTGCTGAACGTCGGAGGAGCTTTCCATAGCAGGTACATGCGGGATGCGTCAAACGCCTACCGTGAGTGGCTGCTCAGCGGCGAGATTGATGTCAACGCGCCCAGCATCCCCGTCTTTTCTAACGTCACGGCCGAGCCGTACCCATCAGATAGAACTGAGATCACCGAGCTAATGGTGCAGCAGCTGACCTCTCCTGTCCGATGGCGCGATGGGGTTCATGCCATGGCCAAACAGGGGCCTGTTCTGTTCCAGGAGCTGGGTCCACGATCAATCGTAACGAGCTTGGCCTCCGAAGTGCTCCAAGCGGTGCACTGTGACGAGGTGGTCGGTCGTCAATGAAAGACAACGGGCGCAAGAGCGGAGCAAGGTCTGACGGTCTCCACGCTTCCATGTCGGTGGAGGAGTTTGATGGAGGGTACTTCTATGCAACGGAGATCAAGGCGTTCGCGCGGGAGATAGGAATTCCTGTTGGAAATCGCCGCAAGACTGATCTCGAGGATCTGATCCGGAGGTTTCTAGAGACTGGCGTCGTTCCGACTAGCAAGCCTGTGCAGCCGAGAAAAGCGGGCCAGGCCCGTGACAAACTGAGTCTTGATACGCGGGTGACGAACTACGTCGGAGACCGAACCACAAAGGAGTTCCTGCTCAGGTCTGTACGAGAAACGAGTCCGGGCCTCCCTAACAAGTCAGGTCAATGGTATTGGCTGAATGACTGGCGTCGCCAACAGCAGGCGTCGGGAGCAGTATTTACATACGCAGACCTTGTGAATCATTTGCGGGGTCTCATGCAGACCGAAGGGCGCCTCCCGCAGATACCGTCCGCGCGGATGAATAACTTCATAACGGATTATCGCGCAGACCCCAGGAGTCCGAATGTCTCTCGGGAGAGAGTGCTCGACGAGTGGCAGTGGTTGAAGCGGCAGCCAGGCCCAAATACCTATGAAGAGTATCGACGAATGCGTGGTTACTAGAACCTAGCCTTGATGTTTCGTGGGTGGGGTGGGTGGGGTTGTGGGGGTTCGGGCTTGTTGGGATGGGGTTGACTGTGGTATGTGGGTGTGACGGGGTGCCGCGTGTCGTCGCGGTGGGCGGGCCTTGCCTGCCGGCGGGGTCCTTCCTGGGGCTCGTGGGTGGGCGGTGGTTTGCTGGTGCTATGGGTCGGCGTGTGCGCGCAGGTTGCTGATCGCTGGGGTCAGCAGGTCGGCGAAGGGGCTGGAGGTCTTGTAGCGGGTGGTGGTGCGTCGCGCGTGGCGCGCGATGACGGCTGGCACGTTGAGCAGGCGGTGGCGCACGGCCTTGGGCTCCCATCTGCGGGCGGGGTGGTCTGCCAGGCGGGGCATCTGCGTCCAGGCGAGGATGTCGCGGGCCAGGGCCACGACCTGGCACCAGATGCGGTTGGCCGCGAAGGCCTGCAGCGGCATGCGATCGAGCCCGGTGTCCTTGGCGCAGCGGACACGGTCCTCGCACCTGGCGCGCTGACGGTGGCGTACCTCCAGGTCGGCGAGCTGGCCGATCCTGGTGCTTGTCGCGAAGGCGGTCAGCCGGTAGCCGTCGACGTCGTCGAGCCTGGGGTGGGCGCCGGGGTGCGGTCTTTCGCGGCCCACGATGACACGCACGGCCTTGGGCCGCCCGTCCAGGTCGAGCAGGTCCGTCAGCTCTGCCACGTCCGCCGCCTCGCGGGGGTCCCCGTCGGCGTTGTAGGCAGGGGTCCAGGCCTGGGCGGGGACCAGCCTGTAGATCCGCGACATGTCACTGGGCAGGGTGAATCCGACGCTGCAGGACACCCGTCTGCGCTCCAGGGCGGCCAGGGCAGCCTTGGTCCCACCAGCGGCGTCGGTGCGCACGACCACCTTGCGCCCGGGTCTGGGGCCCAGGCCCACCTGGGTCGGCACCGCGGCGGTGACAGCCTCATGGTCGGCGGCGGTATTCGATCCCGCGCTTCCGGGCCGCAGCATGATCGTGGCGCTCTCGCCGGCGCCTTGGGGACCGTGGTCGACCCGCGCGGTCAAGGGGCGGAACCCGAAGCCCTTCTTGAAGGTCGGTGCCGCCCCCTTCTTGTCAGAGTGGGCGGTGACCAAGGTGGCGTCGATATCGATGACCAGCGGCCGCTGGGCGCTGGTAGCGGCCGTCGGCGCCCCCGATCCGGCCAGGGTCCAGGCCGCGCGGCGCGCCCGGGCCCTGGCCAGGGCCACCGCGCGCTCGAGCGCCGAAGCGTCCGCGGCCAGGGTGGCCAGCACACGACTAAGCGTCGGCGCCGACGCCACGGGCCCGAACACCTGCGGCTCGGCGCGCAGGAGCGAGACGTCGGCCAGGCAGTCGCCGCCGACCGCCAGCGACAGCGCCAGGTCGAGGACGACCTTAGCCGGGTCATGGCGCGCCAGCGGCTTGGACCACGACGCCAGAGCCTGTGACAGCAGCACGTCCAGCCCGCAGGCGCGCACCGTCTCGGTCAGCAGCGCTCCACCACCATGAGCGAGCGCGTCGACCCGGCCGGTCTCGACATCCGTCAACGGGTACAACCCTGCTACAGTCTTCACCTCGAAGGTGTCCTTCCCCTGAAACATGACGGATCTCAACAACCCGCATTATTCCAGGCGAAGCGACACCTTCACCCCTGCCTCAGCCCCTCAACCACGAAACCCCGAGGCCAGGCTGACTTCTGCGAGCCAGGCTCCCTCATCCGGCTCCCCGGTCCCGCAGGGCTCTAGTGATGGCGGCGTGTTGTTATGAGGTGCCGCTGATTGTCGGCCGCTACTCACTGTTTGCGGTGTAGGCGGCCCCTCACACCCACTCGGCAGGGTTGGCGACGACCCCCTCCAGGACCGCCCAGGCCGCTCCCGTGGCGCCGGGTGTCTCGTCGGAGGGTGCGGGCAGCACGCGCGGGGGCGACCAGGGGGAGGCCAGGACTCGTCGGCTCAGCTCGGGCTCCAGCTCGGGACGCAGCACCTCGGTCAGGGGTGCCAGGTGCCCGCCGAGGACGACTGCGGGAATGTCCAGGATGTTGATCGCCGCGCTCAGGGCCACCGCCAGGGCGTGGGCGGCTGCCGACACCGAGGCCCGCGCCTCCTCCCGGCCCTCCTGCCACGCACGGACCAGCTGGTCGGGGGAGGCGTCCTCACCCAGACCCGCCCCGGTAAGGATGACCCGGCGTCCGGCGTAGCGCTCCAGGCAGCCCCGGTTACCGCAGCCACACTCGGGCCCGTCCGGGGCCACCTGGACGTGGCCCACCTCCCCGGCGAACCCAGCCGACCCGTGGATGACGACACCGTCGCGCACCAGCCCCGCGCCGATTCCGTTCTCCCCGGACAGGTAGATGAAGTCGTGGGTCTGCGCCTGGGCGCCCGGGCGGGTGCGGGCGGCCACCAGCGCGCCGAAGTCGGCCTCGTTGCCCACCAGCAGCCTGCCTCCCACCGGGTCCAGGCGTGAGGCCAGGCGGGTGGCCGGGGCCACGCCTGACCAGCCGAGGTTGGGGGCGCGCAGCAGGGTGCCCTCGCTGACCAGGCCGGGCAGGGCCAGGGCCGCACCGGCCAGGCGCGCGCGTGCCAGGGCGGGGGCCTCTAGGACCTGCTCCATAAGGTCGGCAAGACGGCTCAGCGTTGCTGTCGGGTCCGAGCCTGCCAGGTCCGCGTGCACCACTCGCTCGGCCAGCACCGCCCCGGACAGGTCGATGGCGCGTACTGCCATGCGTGAGACGTTGACCTCCAGTCCCAGGGCCGCCACCGTCCCCCGGGCCGGGACCAGCGGCACGGCGGGTCGCCCGGGACCCGAGGAGGCTGCAGGCGGCAGCTCGGCGAGCAGGTGGGCGGCCACGAGCGCGTCGACCAGGCGGGAGGCGGTGGAGCGGGTCATGCCGGTCGCCGCCGCCACGTCGGCCCTTGACAGAGGCGCAGGGGAGGCGAACACGTGCTGCGCCACAAGGGCCAGGTTGGTGTCGCGCAGCGAGGACTGGCTAGCAGAGGCGGCGCGCCGTCTTGAAGGCAGTCGTGAGGGTGGTGCGGGGGAGGCTGCCGAGGTGGGGCGGACTAACGTGCGCCCGCCCGGGCGTCGCAGTTTCTGACTCACCCCTTGACCATACTCCATCACCGTGCCATAGTTGTTTCAATAAACAAATGCTGCTGCCAGGGTCCTGGGCGGCCCGTCCCAGGTCGTCTGACGCCGTCGCTGTCCCACGTCGTCTCGCGCAGTCTCCACGCATCTCACGTCGTCTCAAGGAGGAGACCATGGTCCGCACACCCACCAAGGAGGACAGGTTCTCGTTCGGCCTGTGGACGGTCGGCTGGAACGCCGTCGACCCCTTCGGCACCGGGACCCGCCCGGTGCTGGACCCCTGGGAGTACACCGCCCGGCTCGCCGAGCTGGGGGCCTGGGGCATTACCTTCCACGACAACGACGTCTTCGACTTCGACGCCTCGCAGACCGAGCGCGAGCAGCGAGTCAGACGCGTGAGGAAGGTCGCCGACGAGGCTGGCCTGGTCATCGAGATGGTCACCACCAACACCTTCACCCACCCCGTGTTCAAGGACGGGGGTCTGACCAGCAACGACCGGGGCGTGCGCCGCTTCGCCCTGCGCAAGCTGTTGCGCAACGTGGACCTGGCCGCGCAGCTGGGCGCGACCACCTTTGTCATGTGGGGCGGTCGTGAGGGTGCGGAGTACGACTCCTCCAAGGATCTGGGTGCCGCCTTCGAGCGCTACAAGGAGGGCCTGGACACGGTGGCCGGCTACATCAGGTCCCAGGGCTACAGTCTTCGCATCGGCCTGGAGCCCAAGCCCAACGAGCCGCGCGGGGACATCCTCCTGCCCACCGTGGGTCACGCCCTGGCGCTCATCGCCGAGCTGGACAACGGTGAGGTCGTGGGCCTGAACCCCGAGGTGGGCCACGAGCAGATGGCAGGCCTCAACTACACCCACGGCATCGCCCAGGCCCTAGTGGCGGGCAAGCTCTTCCACATCGACCTCAACGGCCAGTCGGGCATCAAGTACGACCAGGACAAGGTCTTCGGCCACGGCGACCTGGCCAGCGCCTTCTTCACCGTGGATCTCCTGGAGAACGGCTTCCCCGGCGGAGGCCCCCGCTACGAGGGGCCGCGCCACTTCGACTACAAGCCCTCACGCACCGAGGGCCTGGAGGGGGTGTGGGCCTCCGCGGCGGCCAACATGGAGATGTACCTCATGCTTGCGGACAAGGCGCGCGCCTTCCGTGCCGACCCCGCTACCGCCGAGCTCATGGACAAGGCCTCCGTGCCTGAGCTGGCCCAGCCCACGCTCGCCCCCGGGGAGTCCGTCGCAGACCTCCTGGCTGACACCAGCGCCTACGAGGACTTCGACGCCACGGCTGCGGGTGCGCGCGAATACCACTTTGTCGAGCTCTACCACCACGCCATGCGCCACCTCATTGGGTGACCTGGCCTGCCGTCTCCCTGTTTTCCTGCCGGGATATGACGGGAGGTGGTCGGCGGCTGCTGGCCGCCCACGTCCGCGTACCGCACCGAGACGGGCCTGGCACGCGGACAGTCTGCGAACAGACCGGACAGACAACCCTCGCCTGGTCACACCGGGCGCGCTCGGGGACACCCGGGAAGGAGACCTCATGACACTCGTAGCCGGAATCGACTCCTCCACCCAGTCCTGCAAGATCGTCATCCGCGACGCCGCCACCGGCGCCCTGGTCCGGCAGGCGAAGACCTCTCACCCCGATGGCACCGAGGTCCACCCGGACCACTGGTGGACGGCGCTGGAGCAGGCTGTTGACGCCGTCGGTGGTCTTGACGACGTCTCCGCCCTCAGCGTGGGAGGGCAGCAGCACGGGATGGTGGTCCTTGACGCCCACGGCGAGGTGATCCGCCCCGCCCTGCTGTGGAACGACACCCGCTCCGCGCAGGCTGCTGAGCAGCTTGTCGCCGACCTCGGGGACGGAGACGTCGCTGTCGGGCGAGCTGCCTGGGCTGATGCCGTGGGCAGCGTCCCGGTGGCGTCTCTGACCGTCACCAAGCTGCGCTGGCTGGCCGACCACGAGCCGCAGGCTGCCGCCCGCGTCGCGGCCGTGTGCCTGCCCCACGACTGGCTGACGTGGAGGCTGTCAGGGTCGCGCTCCCTGACAGACCTGGTCACCGACCGCTCCGACGCCTCCGGGACCGGCTACTTTGACGCCGAGGCCAACGTCTACCGGCGTGACCTGCTGGCCCTGGCGCTGCGGCGCCGCGAGGAGGAGGTGGCCGACATCGTCCTGCCGCGCGTGGCGGGACCCAGGGAGGCTGTTGGCCGCGGAGGCGGCGATGTCGCCGGGCGGGACCTGTCCCACCTGGTTCTGGGGCCCGGGTGCGGGGACAACGCCGGGGCCGCTCTGGGGCTGGGCCTGCGTACCGGGCAGACCAGCGTGTCCCTGGGCACCAGCGGCGTGGTCGCCGCGGTCTCGGCCGTGGCCACCCACGACGCCTCTGGTCTGGTCACCGGCTTCTCCGACGCCACCGGAGGGTTCCTGCCGCTGGCCTGCACTCTCAACGGCGCCCGGGTGCTGGATGCGGCCAGGACGGTGCTGGGGTGGGCTACGAGGAGTTCGACGCCCTGGCCCTGGCCGCGCCTGCCGGAGCGGGCGGCCTGGTGCACGTGCCCTACCTGGAGGGGAGCGCACCCCGAACCTGCCTCGTGCCACCGGGGTGCTCACCGGGATGACGCTGGCCTCTCTCACCCCGGGCAACTACGCCCGCGCCGCCGTGGAGGGGCTCCTGTGCCTCCTGGGGGCGGGATCGACGCCGTGCGCTCGCTGGGGTCGAGGTCGGCTCGGTGGTGCTGGTGGGCGGCGGCGTGAGGTGGGAGTGCGCCCGTAGGCTCGCTCCAGCCGTCCTGGGGGTGCCCGTGGAGGTGCCTGAGCCGGGGGAGTACGTGGCCGACGGCGCCGCCCGGCAGGCCGCCTGGGTCCTGGACGGGGGTGAGGAGCCGCCCGTCTGGGAGCTCGGCCCGGTTGAGCACCTGGAGGCCGAGCCTCAGCCCGAGGTGCGTGCCGCCTACGAGCGCGCTGCCGCCCTGGTGGCCTCCTCCCAGACGTCGTAGGGGCGGCGACGTTCCACGTGGTGGTGTGGTGGAGTTTCGCATCGCGGGACCGCGACGATATCGCGCGCTGCTGCGTCTGGCGCCGCAGGCCTGGGACCTCGGGGCCGCGGCGGTGGACCAGGTGCCCAGGAGCTCCGCTTCCCGGGCCGGTACCCTGTGTGGGAAAAGAGGCCGGGCCGCCAGGACCCGGTAGCGGTTTCCGACCGTGCGTTGCTCACAGCGGTCGCAGCCCTGCATCAAGGAGGATGCCCATGAGTGTCGTGGTGGTGGGGTCGCTCAACGTGGATCTCAACGTGACTGTGGATCGTCTTCCCGGGCCGGGGGAGACCCTTCTGGGCGCTGGCGGCCGCACGAGCCCTGGCGGCAAAGGGGCCAACCAGGCGCTCGCCGCCGCCCTGCGCGGGGCCGAGGTACGCATGGTGGGGGCGGTCGGCGAGGACGCCAACGCTGCCGTCGCCCTGAGCCGTCTGTCACAGGCAGGTGTGGACACGTCCCTGGTGGCTGGCCTGGACGCGCCTACGGGGCTGGCTGTGTGCGTGGTGGACGGCGCCGGGCGGAACACTATCGTCGTCGTCCCGGGTGCCAACGGTCTGGTTGGTGCCGCCCAGGTGGAGGCGGCCGCGCCAGCGATCACCCGTGCCAGCGTCCTGGTGCTCCAGGGAGAGGTTCCTCCTGGTGCGGTGGCTGCGGCCGTGAGGGCGGCCTGCGGACACGCTGGCGGGGCTGGGGTCCCTGGGCGGCCCCGTATCCTTCTCAACCTCGCTCCCGTCATCCCGCTGGACGCGCGGATCGTGCAGCTGGCCGACCCGCTGGTGGTCAACGAGCACGAGGGCCGACTGGTCCTCAAGGAGGTCTTCGGCATCGACCCGGCCTCCTTGGAGAAGCAGGCCGACCCGGACGTCGCGGTGGCCCGCGCCCTTGTGACCCAGGGCCTGGCCTCGGTGGTCATGACCCTGGGGAGCGGGGTGCGGTCGCGCTGGAGGCGGGAGATCCCAGTAGGCCGCTGGCCTTCCCCTCACCCGAGTGGCGGTGGTGGACACGGTGGGCGCTGGGGACGCCTTCGTGGGGCGCTGGCGGCCAGCCTGGCGGCAGGTGGCACGCTCGCCCAGGCCGTGGGGCCGGGGTGCGGGTGGGAGCCTACGCCTGTACCGGCCGCGGCGCCCAGGACTCCTACCCGGGCCGGGGGACGAGCTGCCGCGGTAGCGGGGTGCGGCATCCCGACTCCGCTCGTGCCAGTGCGGTACGTCCGCCTTACATCCTCTTTACATCCTCCTTACCTCCTCCTCGCGCCCGGGCGGGCGTGAGGGCCGCCGCACGCCCCAGTACCTCCAGGCCTCGCTCTTGACGCCCGAGGGTGGACGTGAGAGCATGGATGTAGTCCATTCGACGATGAATGGATATACACCAGGTTGGTGCGTCAGCCCTGGTGGGTCTGCCGGAGCAAGGAGGCTCTCGCGTGGCACAGATAGACAGCACTACGGACAGCGGCACAGGCAGGAGCACCTCGGGCAGGCCGGGCGGGTCGGGTGTAGACCGGAGGGTGCGGGCAGGGGCGAGCGCGGCTTGGCGACGCCCAATCCTGTGGCGTACGGTGGCGGCGGCGGTGCTGGTGGCCGTCTGCCTCCTGGGCACACGGTTCGTCTCGCCCTCCGAGGCTGAGGCGATCCTGTCGGGTGACAGCGTCGACCCCGTCGACTACGCGACGGACACCTACTCCGACGTCGTCGCCTACGTGGAGGACAACGCGGTCCCCCTTCCCGAGCTCGCGGCCGATCTGGAGGCTGACGAGGACGCGGCCGCCGAGCAGCACGGCCAGCGTGACGGCGAGGCCGCCTACACCTACGCCACCACCTTCACCGGCATCGTGGGTGGGGGAGGCTTCGGCACCGTCTCGGTCCAGGTGGACGGCATGCCCCGGGGTGTGGCCGTCTACGTGCCCACCGGGCCGGCACTGACCGGGACGGCGCTGCGGGACGTCACGGGGGAGACCACCTTTGACATGTTCACCAACCAGATCGACTACGCCCAGGTGGGCATTACCCTCAACGAGCAGGTCCGCGACGACGTCCTAGTCCCAGCGGACCTAGCCTCGCTGGGCGGGAGGACGGTCACCGTGACGGGCGCCTTTGCCTACTCCGACCCCAGGCCATCACCGTCGTGCCCGTAAGCATCGAGGTCGGGTCATGACGGCGGGGCGGCCGACGGCACCTACTCGGCCAGTGGTCCTTGCGGGGCGGGGCGTCACCAAGGCCTATGGGGCCACCCACGCGCTGCGCGGCGTGGACCTGGAGATCCACCAGGGCGAGGTTCTCGCCCTCATTGGGGAGAATGGAGCCGGGAAGTCCACGCTGATGAAGATACTCTCCGGCGTGGAGCAGCCCAGCTCGGGGACCGTCGAGCTCGACGGGCAGCCGGTGCTCCTCGCCTCCCCGGCGCAGGCGGTGGCGCTGGGCGTGGCGATCATCCACCAGGAGCTCAGCCTGTGCCCCAACCTCTCCGTGGTGGACAACATCTTCCTGGGCCGCGAGCTGGCTGGGCCCACCGGTGTGGCCAGGCGCCGTGAGCGCGAGGCCACCCGCGCCGTCCTGGAGCGGCTGGGGGAGGAGATCGACCCTGACGCCCTGGTGGGCGACCTGAGCCTGGGCCAGCAGCAGCTCGTCGAGATCGCCCGCGCCCTGGACGAGGACGCCCGAGTACTCATCATGGACGAGCCCACCTCCGCCCTGTCCGCCTCCGAGGTCGAGATCCTCTTCAGTGTCATCCGCGACCTGACCTCCCGTGGCGTCGCCGTGGTCTACATCTCCCACCACATGGATGAGTGCCTGGAAGTCGCGGACACTGCCGTCGTCCTTCGGGACGGCTGGCTGGTGGCCAGCCGTCCCGTGGCGGAGGTGGACCTGCCCTGGATCGTGCGCACCATGGCCGGACGCGACCAGTCTGACCTTTTCCCCGCCATCACGGCGAGTCCGGGACAAGTGGTTCTCCAGGTGGAGGACCTTATGGTGCCCGACCCGGCCAACCCCTCCCGCCTCGCGGTGGACACGGTATCCCTGAGCGTGAGGGAGGGCGAGGTCGTCGCCGTCTACGGGCTCATGGGCGCCGGGCGCACCGAGCTGCTAGAGACCCTGGCCGGCCGCCACCGCCCGGCCGCAGGGCGGATCCTTCTGGACGGGCGGGACGTCACCGCTACCTCGGTGGCCGACAGGATCGACCAGGGCGTGGTCCTGGCGCCGGAGGACCGCCAGGCTGACGGGCTGGTCCAAGTCATGAGCGTGGGCTCCAACATGTCGCTGGCCGCCCTGAGACGCCTCACCCGGGCGGGCGCCATCCACAGGCGGCGGGAGGCCGCCGAGGTGGGCCGGGGGATCGAGGCAGTGCGGGTCAAGACGGAGTCCGCCTCTGCACCTATCACCTCCCTGTCCGGCGGCAACCAGCAGAAGGTGGTCCTGGCCAAGGTGCTCATGACTGCCCCGCGCCTGGTGCTGCTGGACGAGCCCACACGGGGCGTGGACATCGGCGCCAGGTCGGACATCTTCGCCACGACGGCGCAGATCGCCGGGTCCGGCGCCGGAGTGCTCCTGGCCACCTCCGAGCTGGCCGAGGCTCTGCAGGCCAGTACCAGGCTCCTGGTCATGGCCCGGGGGCGCCTGGTGGCTGAGCTGGACCCGGGCACCGCTACCCGCGACCAGGTCATGGCCGCCACGGGTGAGCAGCTGAGGACCGCGTGACAGCCGCACCTGCTTGCCTCGCCGCAGTGATGGCACGACCGCCGCGACTACCGCGTCCGTTCGACTGGGCCTCACCCGCACCACCTCGCGACTGACCCTCATCACCTTCATCCACTCACGCAAGACCCACTCAGGATATCTACCCAGGACGGCCGCCCATGACCACCCCGACCACCTCATCCACTCCGCCCGGCCCGACAGCCTCGTCGACCCAGTCCGCCCCTCCTGACGCACGTCTGGCGCGTACCGGCCTGCGCGTCGGCGACCGCAGCCTGGGAGAGTTCCTCATGGCGCAGCGCGCCTTCATCGCCCTCATCGTCCTCGTCGTCGTCTTCGCCTCCCTGTCCAGCAGCTTCCTGGACCCGACGAACCTCGTGTCCATGACCAAGCACGTGGCCTACAACGCCCTGCTCGCCCTGGGAATGCTCCTGGTCATCCTCACCGGGGGCATCGACTTGTCGGTGGGGTCGGTAGTAGGTCTGACCGGCGTGGTCGCGGGTGTCATGCTGCGTGGGACGCACCTGTCCCTCCTGGACCTCAACGCCTACCCCTCGGTACTTGTCGTCGTCATCGTCGCCCTGCTCGTGGGCACAGGAGTGGGTGCGCTCAACGGTCTCCTGGTCACCCGCTTCCGCGTGGCCCCCTTCATCGCCACCCTCGGCTCCCTGTACATGGCTAGGGGAGCCGCCCTGCTCATCTCTGGTGGGGAGACCTACTCCGACCTTGACGGCGCGGAAGGGCTGGGCAACACCGGATTCTACGTTCTGGGCGTCTCACGGTTCCTGGGCCTGCCTACCTCGGTGTGGCTCATGATCGTCCTCGGGGCGCTCGTGGCGCTCCTGGTCGCCCGGGCGCCCTTCGGGAGGTGGTTGTACGCCGTGGGTGGCAACGAGCGGGCCGCTGAGCTCTCCGGGGTGCCGGTGAACCGGGTGAAGATGCGCGTCTACATGGCCTCGGGGTTCTTCGCCGCCCTGGCCGGGCTCATTATCGCCTCAGAGCTGACAGCCGCCGCCCCTGCGGCGGGCGAGACCTACGAGATGAACGCCATCGCGGCGGTCGTCATCGGCGGGGCCTCCCTGGCCGGAGGGCGCGGGGACGTCAAGGGGGCGCTTATCGGCGCCTTCGTCATCGGCTTCCTCAACGACGGGCTGGTGCTGGTCGGGGTCTCCTCGTTCTGGCAGACCTTCCTCAAGGGTCTGGTCATCGTCCTGGCCGTGGTGCTCGACCAGGGCCAGCAGCGCCTGGAGCGCTCCCGGGCCGCCGCCCAGGCCGCCCGCAGCGTCAGGCTCGAGGTCGAGCGGACCAGCCCGGGCGGAGAGGCCAGTGCGGGTGCGCAGGCCGGTCCGCCTGACGAGGCAGGCGAGGGTGGCACCAGTGCCCGGCGGCCGCAGGCGCAGACCCAGACGCAGACCCGGACCCAGATACAGACCCAGACGCAGACCCGGACGGAGGCGGCGGCCTCCCGGTCGGCTTCCTTGCCGACAGCGACGGATGAGAGCGAGGACACGCAATGACGCCCCGGACACCCCTGACATTCCCACCGGCTCTGCCCGCTCCTCCGGCGACCTCGGCCGCGCTGCTGGCCAGGACACCAGCCGCTGCGCTGACGCCCGGTGCAGCCGCTGTGGTGCCCACGCGGCGCAGCCTCCTGAGGGCCTCGCTGGTCGGCTGCGTCGCCCTGCCGGCGTTGGCTGCCCTGGGCGCCTGCTCCTCGCGGGGCGCGGACTCGGACTACATCGCCGTCATCACCCCGGCCCACGACAACCCCTACTTCAAGACCGAGGCTGACGCAGCCGTGGACAGAGCGCGCGCCCTGGGGTACGCGGCCACGGCCTTCTCCCACCGCGACGACGTCAACGTGCAGTCCGAGCTCATCGACTCCGCGGTCTCCCAACGCGCGGTGGCCATCATCCTGGACAACGCGGGCGCGGACTCCACCGAGGGGGCCTCCCGCAGGGCCGTGGAGGCCGGGGTGCCCGTGTTCCTCATCGACCGCGAGATCAATGAGGCGGGGATCGTCCAGGCCCAGATCGTGGCCAACAACTCCCAGGGGGCGGCGCTGGTGGCCCAGCGGCTGGCCGAGGAGCTTCAGGGAAAGGGGCGCTACTACGAGCTGCTCGGGCGTGAGACCGACACCAACGCGGCGGTGCGCTCCACGGCCTTCCACTCTGTGCTGGACCAGTACGAGGGCCTGGAGCTCGCTGGCCAGGAGACCGCCAACTGGGACCAGCAGGAGGCCTACACCAAGGTGGAGACCCTGCTGCAGCGCGACAGCGGCATCCAGGCCATTATCTGTGGCAACGACACCATGGCCGTGGGGGCGGTGGCTGCCGTCCAGCAGGCCGGGCGCACCGGTGACATCGTGGTGGCCGGGTTCGACGGCAGTCCTGACGCCGTGGACGCGATCAAGGCGGGCACCATGCTCGCCACCGGCATGCAGCCCGCCGTGCTCATCGCCCAGATGGCGGTGGAGCAGGCCCACGCCTACGTGACCGGTGGCAGTACCGGGAAGAGGGAGAAGCAGCTTGTGGACTGCGTGCTCATCGACGAGTCCAACGCGCAGGGCTACACCCTCTTCGAGATGGAGGAGGACTCCTAGGGCCCGTCGCGACAGTGGTGTGGGGGCGGGGAGCCAGACGGGCAGGACTGGTGCTGCGCAGTGTCGTCTGCTAGGCTAAGCACAGATATCATTCAAAGATGAATGCTTATTCTCTCTTGTCCGTTGCCCGCGTGGCAGCCCGCTTCCCTCGCAGAGGAGGCTTCTGATGAGTACCCCCTACATCCTCGCCCTCGACGAGGGCACCACCAACGCCAAGGCCCTCGCCGTGGCACGTGACGGTACCGTCCTGGCAGCAGGGTCGGCACCCGTGCCCGTGGCCTACCCGCGCCCCGGCTGGGTGGAGCAGGACGCCGACGCCGTCTGGAAGGCCCAGGTCGAGGCGATCAGGGCCTGCCTCGGGGTTCTCGACGCAGTCCCGGAGGGTGTCGCCATCTCCAACCAGCGCGAGTCCGTGGTTGCCTGGGACGCGCGCACCGGTGCCGCGCTCGGCCCCGTCATCGGCTGGCAGGACTCCCGTACCGCCGAGTTCTGTGACTGGCTGCGTTCCCCTGAGCGCGAGTTCGCCGTGTCCGTGGCCACCGGCCTGTCCCTGGACCCTATGTTCTCCGCCCCGAAGATGCGCTACCTGCTGGACCGGCTCGGTGCCAGCGCCGGGGTCGTGGACGGGCAGGTGCGGGTGGGCACGATCGACTCCTGGCTGGTGTCACGCCTGACCGGCCAGGACTCCTACGTCATTGAGGCGGGCAACGCCTCGCGCACCCTGCTGCTGGACCTGTCCACGCTGGAGTGGTCGCAGCCCATGTGCGACCTCTTCGGCGTGGCCAGGGAGATTCTGCCCCAGGTGGTGGCCTCCAACGCCGACTTCGGCTCCACCAGGGGGCTGGACGTGCTTCCCGACGGGGTGCCGGTGGTTGGGGTGCTGGGCGACTCCCACGCCGCGCTGTTCGGACACGGCTGTCGCACCCCTGCCGAGGGCAAGGCCACCTACGGCACTGGCTCCTCCGTCATGGTGCCCGCAGGTGCGCAGCCCTCCGTGCGCCGGGGCGTGTCCACCACCCTGGCCTGGTTGACCGAGGAGCCCGTCTACGGTCACGAGGGCAATGTCGTCGCCTCTGGGACTGCCATGGACTGGGCCGCCCGGCTCCTGGGCGTGGAGGCGGGCAAGGGCCTTGACGCGCTGGCGGCTACCGTGGAGGACGCTGCAGGTGTCAGCCTGGTACCCGCCTTCACCGGGCTGGGCGCCCCCTGGTGGGACCGCCAGGCCGTGGGCGTCATCACTGGCGTCACTGCTGGTTCCAGCCGCGGGCACCTGGCTCGCGCGGCCCTGGAGAGCGTGGCCCACCAGGTCGCCGACGTCGTCGATGCACTGGGGGCGCAGGACCTGACCGTCCTGCACGCCGACGGCGGGGCCACCGCCTCCTGCCTGCTCATGCAGACCCAGGCCGACCTGCTGGGCCGTGACGTCATGGTCAGCGCCGATGCGGAGATCTCCGCCCTGGGCGCAGCCCTTATGGGTTTCACCCGCCTGGGCTGGGAAGTGCCGACACCCCTGCCGGGCCAGCAGGAGCAGGGCGGCAGGCGCTACCACCCGGTGCTCGACGAGCACCAGCGCTCCTGCGCCCGCACCCGGTGGTCCCACGCTCTGGCCCGCTCCCGCCTGGCCCCCGGCGCGTGAGCCCTCACGGTGGCTCCGCAGCCGGGCGGGGTGCCAGAAGGCCCCGGATGCTGCTGGCCGTCCACCGCAGCCAGTCCACACCTGAGACCGCCAACCATTCTCAGACAACACCACCAGTCGGGGGAGATGACACATCATGACTACAGCGACTACGGAGACTACAGCGACTACGGCGACTACAGCGACGAACACGACCCCAGCTGCGGCGACAGGCACTGCAGCAGGTCCAGGGATGTGCCCGGGGACGGTCCAGGCCGCTGCCAGCCCCGTCTTCGGCGCGGGCCTGTGGAACTTCGCTACCTACGTGGACCGCTACGCCGTGGACCGCTACGGGGAGGCCCGCTCCACCATCGAGCAGATTGAGCTGGCTGCGCGGGTGGGCGACATCAGCTATGTGGACCTCAACTACCCTTTCACGCACGGTGTCAGTCTCGGCGACGTCAAGGCGGCGCTAGAGCGCACCGGTATCGCGGCCATCGGTGTCACCCCGGAGATCTACCTACGCGAGCACCAGCTGGGGGCCTTCACCAACCCAGACCCGGCCAGGCGGGCCTCCGCCATGGCGATCATGCAGGGCGCGGCCGACGTGGTACGCGAACTCGGCGCACGCTACGTCAAGATCTGGCCCGGCCAGGACGGATTCGACTACCCCTTCCAGGTGGACTACGCCGAGCTGAACCGCCTGGCCGTCGACGGCATGCGCGACCTGGCCCAGGCCAACCCCGACCTGCGATTCGTCATTGAGTACAAGCCGCGTGAGCCGCGTACCCACATGCTCTGGTCCTCCGCGGCCAGGACAGTACTGGGCATCCAGCAGATGGGGGTGGACAACGTGGGCGTGCTGCTGGACTTCGGCCACGCCCTGTTCGGCGGGGAGTCCCCCGCTGAGGCCGCCCAGCTGCTCATTGACCACGGCCTGCTGTGGGGTATGGACGTCAACGACAACTTTCGGGGCTGGGACGACGACATGGTGGTGGGCAGTGTCCACATCACCGAGGTATTCGAGTTCTTCCACACCCTGAGGAAGAACGGCTGGGAGGGGGTGTGGCAACTCGACCAGTTCCCTTTCCGTGAGGACGTGGTGGATAACGCCCGCACCTCCATCCGCTTCCTCAAGGCCATCCACCGCGCCCTAGAGCGCCTGGACGAGGAGGCCCTGGCGCAGGCCCAGGCCCGCCACGACTCCCTGGCCGCCCAGCGCGCCGTCCAGGACGCACTTCTGGGCTGCATGGCCTGAGCCGCCAGGAAGCACCTGAGCCGAGCAAGAGGAAAGGAGACCTGCTGTCATGACTGTCTCGGCCGACCTGCCCGTCATCGGGCGCACCGCACCTGGAGCCTCCCGGGAGGAGGTGATCAGCCACCTGAGGGAGGGGGCGCGCCTGATCCGCCGCAAGGCCCTGACCAACATCGTCAGTGCCGGGATGGGACACGTAGGCGGGAGATGTCGATCATTGACGCCCTGGCCGTCCTCTACCTGCACTCGGCCAGGATCACCCCGGACAACCTGGAGGACCCCGACCGCGACCGTGTCATCCTGTCCAAGGGGCATGCCGCCAACGCCCTGTACACGACGCTGGCGGCAGCCGGAGTCATCCCTGTCGAGCAGCTCGACACCTTTGTCCAGCCGGGCTCCGCCCTCAACGGACACCCCTCCCGTACCTCGGTGCCCGGCGTGGAGGTCAGCACGGGACCCTTGGGGCACGGCCTGCCTGTCGGTGTCGGGGACGCCGTCGCCGCCAAGATCGACGGCTCGCCCCGACGCGTGTTCGTCCTCACCGGCGACGGCGAGCTCCAGGAGGGATCCAACTGGGAGGCCCTCATGTTCGCCTCCCAGCAGCAGCTGGACAACCTGTGTGTGCTGGTGGACCGCAACCGTCTTCAGCAGGGTGCCCGGGTCGAGGACACCAACGACCTGTCCCCGTTGGACGACAAGGCCCGAGCCTTCGGCTGGGAGGTCGTTGAGGTCGACGCCCACGATTACGGACAGCTCCTTGACGTGTTCGCAGGGGTCCCCTCCGCCAGCGGGCGGCCCACCTTTGTCATCGCCCACTCGCACAAGGGGCACCCGATCTCGTTCATGTCTGACTCGGTCGCCTGGCACCACAGGCTGCCCAGTGATGCCGAGGTGGAGCAGGCACTGGCAGAGCTGGAGGCACTGGTATGAATACCATCACTGAGACAGGGCACATGTACGACTGCCGACAGGCCTACGCGCAGACCCTGCTGGACATCGCGCGCCATGACGAGCGGCTTGTCGTGGTTACCAATGACTCCGTGGGATCCTCAAGCCTGGGTGAGTTCCGTCAGGAGATGCCTGGTCGGCTCGTCAATGTCGGCATTGCTGAGCAGAACCAGGTGGGAGTGGCCGCAGGGCTGGAGAACGGAGGCAAGGTCCCTGTCGTCTCCTGCGCGGGATCCTTCCTGTCCGCCCGCGCCACCGAGCAGGTCAAGATCGATACTGCCTACTCCCGCCGTCACGTGCTGCTGTGCGCCCAGTCGCCGGGCCTGGCCTATGGGGCGCTAGGCTCCACCCACCACAGCGCAGAGGACGTGTCGATCATGCGCGCCATCCCGGGCATGACCGTCATCGTCCCGGCGGACCCGGCTGAGACCGCCGGAGCCGTGCGCTGGGCTTACGAACAGCTCGACGGCCCGGCCTACATCCGCGTCTCACGTATGAAGGTGCCTGCCGTCCACGCCGAGGACTACGCGTTCACACCCCGGGCGGTCGTGCTCCACGAGGGAACGGACCTGACGGTGATCGCCAACGGTGTCACCGTCCACCGGGCGGTCCAGGCCGTGACACAACTGGCTCGGGAGGGGATCAGTGTCCGGCTGCTGTCGGTGCCTGTGGTCAAGCCGCTGGATGAGGAGGCGGTCCTGGCTGCCGCCCGCGAGACCGTAGGGATCATCACCGTGGAGGAGGGGACTGTCAAGGGTGGCCTGGGTGGTGCCGTCGCCGAGCTGACCGCCAGTCGGCACCCTGTGCCAGTCAGGAGAGTCGGCGTGCCCGACGAGTTCGCCCCCACCGGCTCCGAGTCCTGGCTCATGGACCACTGGGGTATCAGCGCTGAGGGCATTATCGCCGCGGCCAAGGACCTGCTCGCCTGACGCAGGAGCTGTCCAGGTTCTTGTCCCGCAGCGGGGCCTCCAGGCAGCGCCGACGTTGACGGCCCGGCGTGCACCTGGTGGGCCCCGCTGTGCGGTGCTCCGGGGGTGCGCTCTGCTGACTGTGCCCGCCGTCTGGACGCACGATCCGTGCCCGGTACGTCCTGGCAGTGAGGTAATGGTTCCGCCGACCTCGTGCTACCGGAGCCACTGGTGATCTCTGGGGATCACCCAGATTCTAATTCAGATTGGCATACAGATGACATTCGGGTGGGTGAGATGAGGACGGCTTGGTCTAGACTCCGCAGGTCTCGGGCGTGCGACCCCTATTTTTAGGGTGAGATTGCGGCATATCTGGGAGGGGTGCGTACGTGGGGGAGGTGGGGTGGGTTGACACAGAGGTGCGAGGGAGATAGCATGAAGTGCAGACATTCGGTACTGAATACTGATTCATCAACTCAAGGGCGAGTGTGAGGAGTACCTTCATGTCACAGGACCAGATATCGACGCTCTTCCGCGACCACTTCGCGGGAAGGCACGTTGTCGTCACCGGCGCCGCAGGAGGCATCGGCCTGGGTATTGCTCGGGCCTTCGCGAGCTGCGGGGCGACGGTGCGTGTCGCTGACCTGTGCGGCGCAGTGCTCGATGTGGCTGAGGATCTGCGCAGCGAGGGGCTTGCGGTTACTGCCGAGCAGCTCGACGTGACCGACGACCCCAGCGTGCGAGCCTTCTTCCGGCGTGTTGGCGAGGACTTCGGCGGGCTTGACGTCTTGGTCTCCAACGCGGGCGTCATCGAGATCGAGAGGCTGGAGGACACGACGACCGAGGGGTTCGAGCGTGTCCTGCGCGTCAACACCCTGGCTCAGTTCATCGCCGCTCGGGAGGCTGCGCCTTTACTACGCAGGGCCGGCGGGGGGTCGATCATCAACGCGGCCTCGGCCCAGGCCCGTCACGGCTTCATCTACACCCCCGGTTATGCCGCCTCCAAGTTTGGTGTGCTGGGACTGACCCAGTCGCTGGCCAAGGAGCTGGCTGCGGACGGTATCCGGGTCAATGCCTACTGCCCGGGCATCGTGGTCACGGACATGTGGGCCTACAACGACAGGAGGTGGGGCTCCCTGCTGGGCGGCTACGAGCCGGGTGAGCTCGTGGCTGAGTGGATAGACAAGATTCCCCTGGGCCGTGCGGCAACCAGGGAGGACGTCGCCAACCTCGTCCTCTTCCTCGCGTCTGACGCTGCCGGGTGCATCACGGGCCAGGCCGTCAACGTTGACGGCGGCATGGAAATGAACTGACCGGGTGCGGAGGAGAACTCAGATGTCGTACGCACAAGCCGTGGCGCACGGCTCAGTCCAGTCGGCCGCGCCTCGCTGGGGAAGGCTGGCCGAGGCTCTCAAGAGCACCGGGGGGGCGGTGATAGGGCTTGTCGTCCTTGTCGTCGTCCTGTCCCTGGTCGCCCCCGGCTTTGCCACCTCGCGCAACCTTGTCAATATTATCGACCAGGTGACGACCCTAGGTATTGTCGCTATCGGTGGGACCGCTATTATTATCACCGGCGGTATCGACCTGTCGGTGGGGTCGGTCATGGCACTAGCGACGATGGTGCTGGGCTGGTTGTCTCACGACGGCGGCTGGCCCATGTGGGCGGCTATGGTCGCTGCGGCGCTTGTCGGTACCGCGTGCGGCGCCGTCAACGGCGTAGCAGTGACGATCGCCAAGCTGCCGCCCTTTATCGCGACGCTGGCCATGATGTCTGTTGCGCGCGGCCTGGCCAACCTCATCACGGACGGCCAGCAGATCGTGGGCTACCCCGACTGGTTCTTCAGCCTCTCCTCCCAGAGGTACCTGGAGTTCTTCTCGGTCACGGCCGTGACGCTGGTCGTCATCGCTGTCGTGTCCGCAGTGTGGTTGCGGTCGCGGCCCTCGGGGCGGGCGCTGTACGCGATCGGGGGAGGTGAGGAGGTCGCCCGGCTGGCTGGTATCCAGGTCAGGCGGGTCGTGACGGCTACCTACGCCATTGCGGGAGCCCTGGCCGGGGTGGCAGGGATCATCCTCGCTACAAGGCTCGACTCCTCGCAGCCCAGCGCAGGGACAGGGCTTGAGCTCGATGTGATCGCGGCCGTCGTCATCGGCGGAGCGAGCCTGACCGGTGGGGTGGGGAGCATATCGGGGACCGTCGTCGGCGTGCTCATTATCGGCATCCTTCGAAACGGTCTCAACCTTCTTGGGGTGTCGCCGTTCATTCAGGCCATTCTCATCGGCCTGGTTATTGCCGTTGCGGTGATGGGTGACGTCCTCAGACGCAGGAACTAGGCGGGACCAGCGGAAGGAAAGGGGTCCTCCATGAGACGTAAAGAATTTATCAGGCTTGTTGGGGCCGGGGTGGCCGTCGCGGCCGTCGGCCCGCTGGCTGGCTGCCGCTCGAGCCAGTCCTCTGGTGGGAGGAGGATAGGGCTGGCCGTCGCCAACCTCCAGGCCGACTTCTTCAACCGTATACGCCAGTCTGCGGAGGCAGAGGCTCAGGCCCAGGGCGCGCAGATCATCGTCGCAGACGCAGGAGGCGACGCCGACAAGCAGGTCAGCCAGGTCCAGGACCTCATCAGCCAGCAGGTCGAGGCAGTCATCTACATCCCGGCCGGGGCCACCGCAGCGAGCGTACCTGTCCGTAACGCCCGCGCCCAGGACATCCCGGTCGTGACGGTTGACCGAAATCCGGACGGAGAGCCCGGAGACACCTTTATCGCCACCGACTCCGTGGCGGCGGCCCAGGTCCTGGGCGAGTGGGTCGTGGAACGTACCGGAGGTGCCGGGACGCTTGGAGTCATCCAGGGGCAGGTCGGGACCACCCCGGAGAACGACCGGGACGAGGGGTTCAAGAACGGGATCTCCGGCTCCCAGGTCACTGAGGTCGCGCGTCAGGCCTCCGAGGGCTGGCACCAGGACGAGGGCTTTGACATTGCACAGGACATGCTTCAGGCCCACTCAGAGATCGACGTCATCTTTGGCCGCTCTGACGCTCTTGCGCTGGGTGCGGCGCAGGCAGCCCGGGCAGTAGGGCGTGACGACATCCTCATCGTGGGGTTCGACGGCGACGACGCCGGGCTCCAGGGGGTCAAGGACGGCACGATCGCCGCGACCATGGTCCAGAAGACCATGTACATGGGGCAGCTGGCGGTTCAGTCCGCTCTGCGGCTCATCAATGGGGAGACGGTCGAGCCCGAGCAGCTTCAGGAGGGGAGTCTGGCCACGCCTGACAACGTCGACGAGTTCATCGGTGAGCACCCATGAGGGGGACAGCGACTGGCGTGGCTCACGAGAGCCTGACGGGTGTGGTTGACAGGGACGCTGACAGCGGCGCAGCCGGGAGCGTACCGCTGCTGTCCGTCAGGCAGGTGGGCAAGCGCTACCCGGGAACAGTAGCGCTGACGGGTATCGACCTGGACGTCCGTGCCGGCGAGGTAGTGGCGCTGCTGGGTGAGAACGGGGCCGGGAAGTCGACGCTGGCGAGGATCATTGCAGGCGTCGAGGCCCCGACCAGCGGGACGATGGAGTGGCAGGGGCGTGCCTACGCTCCGACCTCCCCGCTGGACGCCATCCGTGCCGGTGTAGGCATGATCCACCAGGAGATGCGGCTCCTGCCGGATCTGACGGTGGCTGAGAACGTGTTCGTCGGACGGTGGCCCCGCCTCGCGCGGGGCAGTGTCGACCAGAGGGCGATGCGAGAGGAGGCGCGTAGGCACCTCGAGCGGCTTGGCTTCTCCAGACCGATGTCCACCCTGGTGCGCGACCTCAGCGTGGCCGGGCAGCAGCAGGTGGAGATCGCCAAGGCGCTGTCGCAGCGCTCACGGCTCATCATTCTCGACGAGCCCACCGCAGCCCTTGGGGGCGAGGAGACCCAGGCGCTGTTCACATGTGTCCGCGATCTTCAGGCTGACGGGGTCGCGTTCGTCTACGTCAGTCACAGGCTCGCTGAGATCGCACAGATCGCCACCCGGGTCGTGGTCCTGCGTGACGGCGCACAGGTGGCCCAGCACGCCAGCGCGCGGGTCCCGCCTGAGGATCTGGTTGCCGAGATGGTGGGAAGAAGGGTCGACAGGCTGTTCCCGCCTCTGACCACCCCGGGTGAGCGGGTGGTGCTGCGCGCCAGTGGGATCAGCGCCGCCAACGGGTTCGTCAGGGACGTCGACCTTGAGGTGCGCGAGGGCGAGGTCCTCGGGATCGCAGGTCTTGTGGGGGCGGGCCGTACTGAGCTGGTTCGGGCGGTGGCCGGAGCGGACACGACGGCCAGCGGCACCGTGTGGGTGGAGGGCAGTCGGCTGCGGCCACGCTCCATCAGGGCAGCGAAGGCCGCGGGTCTCGTCATGGTCCCCGAGGACCGCAGGCGGCAGGGGCTGCTTACCGAGGCGTCCGTGCGGGAGAACGTGAGCCTGCCGAACTTTGACAAGGTATGTGGGCCGTCCGGGTGGCTGAGCAGCTCCCGGGCCAAGGCGCTGGCCAACGACGTCATATCGCAGATGGGCGTCAAGGGCGACCCCGGCAAGAAGGTCGGACAGCTCTCCGGAGGGAACCAGCAGAAGGTGGTCATCGGAAAGTGGGTCGCGCGGTCTCCCAAGGTCGTCATCCTTGACGAGCCGACTCGCGGGATCGACGTGGGCGCCCGTGCCTCCGTCTACGAGGTGGTTGACCAGTTGCGGCGTCGTGGCGTCGCTGTCGTCGTGGTGAGTTCGGACCTGGAGGAGGTGATCGGGCTGTCTCACCGCGTCATGGTGCTCAGCCGGGGGCGGGTCCAGGGAGTCCTGGACCACGAGGAGGCTGACGGGGAGCGAATTATCTCGATGGCTACCCGTTGACCAGGCCCGTTGGCTGGTGGCCTGAGCGGTACCAGTTCTGCGGTACCAGTTCTACGGCGGCCGTGCGGGCAGGAGGGAGACGATCGGGGACGAACCAGAACAACCAGGCGAGATCACCGTCACCGGTGACGCTTCCGCGCTCATAGGTCGTGGGGCCTTGGGCAGGAGAAAGGCATGTACGAAGGGAGCTCGTATGAGCGTCAACGACACCAGTACCACTAGCAGCGTCGACGTATTTGACATCTCCGGCAGGGTCGCTGTCGTCACTGGGGCGGCCTCCGGAATCGGCCAGGCAGTTGCCAGGCACCTGGCCGCCTGCGGGGCCAGGGTGGCCTGCGCCGACCTGCCCGGCGAGCCCCTGGAGGCCGTCGTCGAGGACATCACTGCGGCAGGCGGTAGCGCCGTCACCGTCCCCTGGGACGTCACCGTGGAGGAGGAGGCCGAGGCCGCCGTCGCCACCACCCAGGACAGGCTCGGTCCGCTGACCCTGGCCTTCAACGCCGCAGGAATCGCAAACGCCACCCCGGCCCTGGACATGTCACTGTCCCAGTGGCAGCGCATGTACGACGTCGACTGCACCGGCGTCTTCCTGGCCAGCAGGGCCCAGGGCCGGGCCATGATTGCGGCCGGCGGGGGCTCGATCGTCAACGTCGCCTCTATGTCGGGCACGATTGTCAACCGGGGCCTGGTCCAGGTCCACTACAACTCGGCCAAGGCAGCGGTTATCCACCTGTCGAGGTCCCTGGCCATGGAGTGGGCACGCCAGGGGGTGCGGGTCAACACCATCAGTCCCGGCTACACCGCCACACCCATGAACACCCGACCCGAGGTGGCCGAGCAGGCTAGGCAGTTCGCCGAGGACACCCCCCTGGGACGCATGGCCCAGCCGGAGGAGATGACTGGTCCTGCCCACTTTCTCCTGTCCGACGCCGCCAGTTTCCTTACCGGCCACGACCTTCTCGTCGACGGAGGCTTCACTGCCTGGTGACATGACGACGTCTCAGGTACGTACCAGTGGCGTACCTGAGACACGCCTGGTACGTACGGGCGGGTCTGCCAGCCGTGCCTGCAACCGGGTGCTCTGGGGCTGGTGGCTTCACGGGTAGATTGGGAGTGCCCTGGTCCCGTCAACCGGGACAGCCCCTGCCCCGGAGAGGACACCAGTCGGTGAACGACGACAGCCAGCTGCGGCTCATGGCCCGCATCGCGCGCATGTACCACGAGCTCGGTATGAAGCAGACGCAGATCGCCACCGAGCTGCACGTGTCCCAGCCGCGTGTCTCCCGCCTGCTTAAGCGTGCTGGTGAGGAGGGCATCGTGCGTACTGTCGTCGCGCTGCCCACTGGGACCTACACCGAGCTGGAGGAGGCTCTGGAGGAGCGCTACGGCCTGTCGGAGTGCGTCGTCGTCGACGCTGACGACTCTGACCAGGGCGTGACCTCGGCGCTTGCCACGGCGGGGGCCGCCTACCTGGAGACCACGCTGACCGGCGGGGACACCATCGGACTGTCCTCGTGGTCGGCCACCTGGCTGGCGGCGGTCCAGCAGCTGGCCCCGTTCCGGCTGCCCGTGGCGGACCGGGTCATCCAGCTGTTCGGAGGGGTCGGGCACCCGCAGGTCCAGGTCAAGGCGACCAGGCTGATCGACCAGCTGGCCCGGGCCACCGGGGCTCAGGCTGTCTTCTTCCCCTCCCCTGCGGTCCTAGGGACCCCGGAGGCGGCGGCCCAGCTGCGTCAGGACGTGTCGGTGCGCTCGGTTCTGGACCAGCTCCGCGAGGTGACAGTCTCCCTGGTGGGCATCGGCAGCCTGGAGCCCTCCCCGCTGCTGCGCGAGTCAGGGAACATGACGTCGGAGGAAGACGACGCCCAGCTACGGGCAGCGGGAGCGGTGGGGGACGTGTGCCTGCGGTTCTTTGACGCGCAGGGGCGGCCCGTGGCCTCCGACTACGACGAGCGTCTGGTGGGGGCCGACGCCGAGCAGCTGCGAGCGGTGCCACGTCGCGTGGCGGCGGCGGGAGGGCAGCGCAAGCACGCCGCCGTCAGGGGAGCCCTGCTGGGCGGCTGGGTGGACGTGCTTATCACCGACGTCGACACCGCCAGGGCGCTGCTCGCTCAGGAGCGGCCCCTCTCAGGAAAGGACGTCTCTGGCGCCGGTGGTGCTGCCTGAGGCCGTGGCGAGTCACGTACCCGGGCGGAGGTGCCTGCCGACAGCAATGACGGGTGCAGGGGGTTGACGATCTTCGTGTCAGCGGTCACCATCGGAATGTCCACGACACCGGCCTGTTCAAGAGCCCCCGGCCCCGTGCGCACGAGCCTCGTCCTGGACCGGCAGCAAAGGAGCCACCATGTCGTCTCAGTCATCCCCGTCGCCGTCCCCCTCGTCACCCCCGTCGTCACCGTCCCGGTCGTCTCAGCCGCAGCGGCCCGTCCCCGTGCTGTCCGAGCTGGACCCGGCTCTTCGGGAGGCCGTCGCCGCCACCCGGGAGGTTGTCGCCGCTCTTCACGCCGAGCTGCCCCGGTGGGGGCTGGTCGTGTGGACAGCGGGCAACGTCTCCCAGCGTGTCGTTGTGGACCGTGGCAGCGGCCCGGAGAAGACCGACCTGTTTGTCATCAAGCCCTCCGGTGTGTCCTATGACGAGCTGAGCGCGGACACCATGGTGGTGTGCACCTTGGAAGGGGACAAGATTGAGGACGGCACGCCAGCCAGGCTCACGCCCTCCTCGGACACGGCCGCCCACGCCTACGTCTACCGGCACATGGACCACGTGGGAGGGGTTGTGCACACCCACTCCACCTACGCCACCGCCTGGGCCGCGCGCCGGGAGCCGATTCCCTGTGTCCTGACGATGATGGCTGACGAGTTCGGCGGGGACGTCCCTGTGGGTCCTTTTGCTCTCATCGGTGACGACTCCATCGGCCGGGGCATCGTGGAGACCCTGAGCGGGTCACGGTCCCCGGCGGTGCTCATGGCCAACCACGGTCCTTTTACGATCGGCAGGGACGCGCGTGCTGCGGTCAAGGCTGCTGTCATGTGCGAGGAGGTCGCCCGCACCGTCCACGTCGCCCGTCAGGGCGGGGAGGTCGTGTCTATCGCGGCTGATCAGGTCGAGCGTCTCAACAACCGCTACCAGAACGTCTACGGCCAGCGCTGACTGTGCTGGCGCGCTGGCGGTGCAGTCAGCGCTGCCAGCCGGTGCCCCCGGCTAGGGCACGGTGGCCCAGGCTGTCTCGTGCCAGTCTGGGCCCGTGTCGTGAACATTTGTGCTTCTGGAGGGTGCCTGTTGTGCACCGAAGTGCACAACTCCCTTGTAGTCCCCGATTATGTTAGGACAGGAGCGGTCGGTCGAGTACCGTTCGAGGCTATGAAGAAACTTATCAACGCCACTGACAGCATCGTTACTGACAGTTTGCGCGGCATGGCCGCAGCCCACCCTGAGCAGCTTCGTGTCGACCTGGAGAACCGGGTGGTCCTGCGTCGGCACCCTAAGGAGGAGGGCAAGGTCGCTATCGTCTCCGGCGGAGGCAGCGGGCACGAGCCGCTTCACGGCGGTTTCGTCGGCCCTGGCATGCTTGACGCGGCCTGTGCGGGAGAGATCTTCACATCCCCGGTCCCTGACCAGATTGTCGCCGCTACCAGGCAGGTTGACCGGGGCGCAGGAGTCCTCCACCTCGTGAAGAACTACACCGGCGACGTCATGAACTTTGAGATGGCTGCCGAGATCGTCGACATGGAGTCTGGGATCAAGGTGGCCTCCGTGGTTACCAACGACGACGTCGCCGTGGAGGACTCCCTCTATACCGCCGGGCGCCGTGGGGTCGGTGTCACGGTGCTGGTGGAGAAGATCGCTGGCGCGGCGGCGGAGGAAGGCCGTGCGCTGGACGAGGTGGCTGACATCGCCTCCCGTGTCAACGCGGCAGGACGCTCCATGGGGATGGCGCTGACCTCGTGCACCGTACCGGCCAACGGTAAGCCCTCCTTCGACCTTCCTGAGGACGAGATGGAGATCGGTATCGGTATCCACGGTGAGCCGGGACGGCACCGGGAGAAGGTCGCCCCGCATCCGAGATCGCCGAGCGCCTGGTCTCACCGGTGCTGGCTGAACTACCTGACGCCGCAGGACCTGACGAGGGAGTGATCGCCTTCGTCAACGGCATGGGTGGCTCGCCGCTGCTTGAGCTCTACCTCATGTACGGGGAGGTGGCCCAGCGCCTGGAGGACGCCGGTGTACGGGTTGCCCGAAGCCTGGTGGGCAACTACATCACCAGCCTTGACATGGCGGGCTGCTCACTGACGCTCCTGCGGGCCGACGCCGAGATGCTGCGTCTGTGGGACGCGCCCGTGTCCACCCCGGGCCTGAGGTGGGAAGCGTGAGCCAGCTCGGGGTCGCAGACCTGGAGGCCTGGGTACGGCGTTGCGCCGAGCTCGTGGGTGCCCGTGCCGAGGAGCTGACTGCCCTCGACGCGGCTATCGGAGACGCTGACCACGGTGCCAACATGCGGCGTGGTCTGACCGCTGTGGTCGAGGTGCTGGACACTGGGACGTTCAGCAGTGCTGATGCCCTGCTCAAGCGAGTAGGCATGACCCTGGTGTCCAAGGTGGGTGGTGCCTCCGGTCCTTTGTACGGCACCTTCTTCATGCGCATGGGGGCCTCCCAGCAGGACGTGCAGTCCCTGGACGCCTGTCGCCTGGCCGAGGCCGTCGAGGCCGGGGTCGCGGGTATCGTGGCGCGTGGCCGGGCGGCTGCGGGAGAGAAGACGATGCTGGACGCCTGGTACCCGGCGCTGGAGGCTCTGCGGGAGCACCCGGAGGACCTTGGTACTGCTGTCTGCGCTGCCGCGCAGGCGGCGGAGCGGGGCCGTGACGCCACGGAGTCGATGGTGGCCACCAAGGGGCGGGCCTCCTACCTGGCAGAGCGCTCGGTCGGCCATATCGACCCCGGGGCGGCCTCGACGGCCCTGATCCTCCAGGCGCTGGCGGAGACAGTGGCAACAGTGGCAGACGGGGGCGACTCGTCCTCACAGGGGTCGACGGCCTCCCGTACCGGGGTCGTCCCGGAGGCCGCGACCACGACCCGCGCTCCCGGTGGGGCCTCGGGGCCGGGCACGTCGGTGGCGGCCAGCGAGCAGGACTCCGCTACTCCGCACACCTCCACCGGGGCCGGGCCGGGGCCGACCGGGTCCGACACGGCTGCGCAGCAGGGAGCGCGGGTGGGGATCGTGCTGGTCTCGCATTCACAGGTGCTGGCCCAAGACACGTTGAACCTGGCACGTCAGCTGGTCTCCTCCGTTGAGACTGAGGTGGCGGTCGCTGCCGGGCTGTCAGACGGTGGCCTCGGGACGGACTCGGCTGCAGTGGCTGCTGCGGTGGAACGAGTCGCTGCCGTCAGCAGCGGGGTCCTTGTCCTCGTTGACCTGGGCAGCGCCGTGATGAGTGCAGACTCCGCCCTCGAGCTGGTGGCGCCTGAGGTGGCGGCTCGTACGCGGATCTCCTCCGCGCCGTTCCTGGAAGGCACGATCGGCGCCTACGCCGCGGCAGGGATAGGCCGCGACCTGGACTCTGTGACCGCCGAGGCGGAGTCTGCGGCGATAAGCAAGGCGACCCAGGTGAGTCAGCTCGACAGGCGGTAGCGTGCCCGCCTTTCTGGTGGGAGCATGAGGAGCGGTAGGGATCTGCGCAGCGGCGCGTGGACCCGTACCGCTCCTCAGCGTCTGGGGTGGTCTGGAGACCGGTGATGGCACCATGATGCTGGCCGCTACCAGGGTGGCTGGTAGCAAGGGCGTAGGGACTAATTCATAGATTAAGGAAGGCTCGGGAACTGGGCCGACTCGCTCCTGCCTGCCGCCCGCGTCGGCTGGCAGGATCCTGTTTTGCGACGGGGCCCGAGCGTTCTGCTGCCAGTCTCCCAGAGCGCGGGGCGCTGAGTGGGCACACGGGCTGGCCCGGTGCCCGGATAGGTACAGTGCTTCTCGATATGTCCGGGGGCGCACCGCTGTGCGGCTCGCGGGGCGGCGGGCTCCGAGGCAGTAGATGACTGCTGAGCTCTGTTTGGCGCGGCTCCGCCAGGACCAGGGACTCCTCCAGGGTGGGACCGTGTACCTTCCTGCGTGCCCACGACTGAGGAGCGGCTACTGCCAGGTCTCAAGATCACTGTTTTGAAATACCGTTGTCAAATCCTGGTGCTCCCGCGGCGTGGCGGGTAGTGTCAACCTATGGATGCATCCAAGAACGGTTACGGCACCATTGTCACCAGTATGTTGTGCTGCGTGCCCGGCTCCCTCCGGCTGTGCGGGGACGCTGCTCCGGGGGGCCTGCACTCCTACGGGTCCTGCGGCCAGATCAGGGGGTGGGCGGCATGAGCGGAAGTGCTCTTGAGATCAAGGACCTGGAGGCCTGGATCCGGCGTGCCGCCGAACTCGTCTCCCTCAACGCCGAGGCGCTGACCGAGCTGGACGCCGCGATTGGCGATGCTGACCACGGCATCAATGTAAAGCGAGGTCTCCAGTCGGCGGTCTCTGTCCTGGAGTCTGGAGACTTCTCTGGCGTTGACGCCTTGCTGAAACGGGTTGGCATGACGCTGGTCTCGACCGTGGGCGGTGCCTCCGGCCCTCTGTACGGCACCTTCTTCATGCGGATGGGAGCGGCTCAGACGGGGCAGCGGGTGCTGGACGCCCACTCCCTGGCCGACGCGGTCGAGGCCGGGATCGGGGGGATTGTCGAGCGTGGCCGGGCCACCATCGGGGACAAGACGATGCTGGACGCCTGGTACCCGGCGCTGGCGGCGCTGCGGGCCAACCCGGAGAACCTGGTGACTGCCGCCTCTTCGGCGGCGCAGGCTGCCGCCAGGGGTCGTGACGCCACGGAGGCCATGGTGGCCAGGCGCGGGCGAGCCTCGTACCTGGGAGAGCGTTCGGTCGGCCACATCGATCCTGGTGCTGCATCGACGACTCTTATCCTCCAGGCGCTGTCAGAGGTGATCGAGGGCCGTGAGCGGGCGGAGGGCCTGCACGTGGACAGCGGGACGTCCTCCGGCAACGGTCGCTCGGGCGCCAAGGTTGGGCTGGTCCTGGTCTCGCACTCGTGGGCTCTGGCTGAGGCCGCCCTCGACTTGGTGACCCAGCTGGTCGGCCCAGTGGAGGTGCCTGTGGAGATCGCTGCAGGCCTGCCCCAGGGGAAGCTCGGTAACGACACCGCCGCGGTGGCCGAGGCGATCGAGAAGGCGGCAGGCCCGGAGGGGGACCGCGACGTTCTCATCCTGACTGACCTGGGGAGCGCCGTCATGAGCGCGGAGACCGCTCTGGAGCTGATCCCCCAGCACATCGCGGCCCGTACTCGGCTGTCCACGGCGGCGTTTGTCGAGGGGCTGATTGCTGCGTACACGGCTGTGGGAGTCGGACGCGGGCTGAAGGATGTCGCGGCGGAGGCCGAGGCAGCCGTGGTGACCAAGAGCTCGCGACCGGGTGCTGTGGTCTAGGACGTGCCGCTGCGGTAGGGTTCTAGGGCGCGCAGGGCAGACGGCCCAGGCTGTTCCTCGGTGAGCCTGGTGATGGGTCACGCCGTTGGGTCTGCGCGTCTTCGGGCGGTCACGGTGGCAGCCCGGCGGTCGTGGAGGCGGCGTCATGATCAACGGAGAGCTGATTGACCTGGAGGCTGGGGAGTACCAGGCCCGTGTCGCTACGTCGGGTGCCACCCTAGTGCACCTGCGTTGCTCCGGGCGGGACCTGGTGGTCCCCTTTGACGCTGAGGCCAGTCTTGCCGGTGCCTGGCAGGGCAAGATCCTGCTGCCCTGGCCCAACCGGGTGACGGGTTCGCGCTACGTCTACGGTGGCCAGGAGCACCTCCTGGCCTGCAACGAGCCGCAGACGGGCTCTGCGCTGCACGGCCTAGCGGGGTGGAGCGACTTCCAGGTGGTCGGGCTGGCCGAGGCTGAGGTGGTCCTGGCCCTGCTCCTGCCTGCCTCCTATGGCTACCCGTGGAGCCTGGACGTCAGGGTGAGGTTCGCCCTGGACGCCACAGCAGGTCTTGAGGTGGGGGTCACGACGACCAACCTGGGCGCGGCCCTGTCGGCAGACGGGGCGCCTGGAGCGCCGCAGGACGCGGGGCTGCCTGCGCCCGCCCCCTACGGGGTCTCCTACCACCCCTACCTCACGCGTTCTGTTCCCCTGGACGACTGCGTGCTCACTGTCCCGGCTACGAGAGTCCTTGACGTCGATCCTGGCACGCTGGCTCCCGCAGGCGAGCGGGAGGTCGAGGGCACCAGCTGGGACTGGCGTGAGGGGCGGCTGGTCGGGCGGGCCTCGACTGACAACGCCTATACGGGGCTGCCTGGCCGCTGGCAGGTGAGCCTGCGCGGTGGGGAGTCGGGCAGAGCGGTGGTGATGGAGGCAGCCACCGCCTGGCTCCAGGTCTACACCGGTGAGAACCTGGGGCGGCGCGGTGTCGCCGTCGAGCCCATGACCTGCCCGCCCAACGCCTTCAACACCGGCCGGGACCTGGTCACCCTGGCGGTAGGGGAGTCCCACCATTTCAGCTGGGTGCTGCGTGAGGAGGTCTGAGGCTTCCGCATCGGTCCGGCCTGGCAGTGGTCAGGCGCGGTTGGCGAAGTGCTCTAGAAGGGCGGCGTCCCCGCCGACCACAAGGATGTCGTCAGCGGAGACCAGCGTGTCCGAGGCAGCGTACTCAAAGGGCTCCCCGGGACTCATGAGGCCGAAGACCGTCACCCCGTAGCGGGAGTGGATCCTGGACTGGCCGATGGTGAAGCCGTGGAGCTCGGCGGGTGGGCGCATCTTGACGATGGTGAAGCCCCCCTTCTCCATCTCGATGTAGTCGAGCATACGCCCGGACACCAGGTGGGCGGCGCGCTGGCCGGCGTCGAACTCAGGGTAGATCACGTGCTGGGCACCGATACGGCGCAGGATGCGTCCGTGGGCACGGGAGATGGCCTTGGCCCAGATCCGTGGAGTCTCCAGGTCCACGAGGTTTCCGGTGATGAGGACGCTGGCCTCCAGGGAGGTGGCGACGCCGACGACGGCGGTGCCGAACTCGGTGGCACCAAGCTGCTCCAGCGCCTCGACGTCGGTGGCGTCGGCCTCCACCAGGGGAAAGCGTCCCGTCCACTGGCGTACGATGGCCGGGTTGGCCTCCACGGCCAGGACCTCCCTGCCCAGACGGTCCAGGGTCGCGGCCACGGCGGAGCCGAAGCGCCCCAGCCCGATGACGAGGGTGGAGTCGTTGTAGGTGGTGCGGTCAGGCATGGGGTCCTCACAGCGCGGTGCAGGGGGTGTCAGGTAGCCGTGTGCTGGCACGGGCGTGCCCAGCATGCCTCACGGTGCCGGTCCGCGCGAGTTCCGCAGCTGTCTACGTGCCCTGTAGGGTGCGCTGCCTGCACTTGTGCTCAGCCGATGAGCGGCAGCGCCTCCGGCATGCGGATCACTCGGCGCCGCTGCCGTAGCGCCAGGGCGGACACGGCTGTGATCGTCCCGACGCGTCCCACGAACATCAGGACGACCATGACGTACTTGGCACTTGAGGGCAGCAGCGGCGTGATTCCCGTGGACAGGCCGACCGTGGCGAAGGCAGAGATGACCTCGAACAGGACCCGGTCCAGGCTCAGGTGGGTGATCTGGATGAGCAGAAGGGTGGCTGTCCCCACGATGCTGGCCCCGACGAAGGCCACGGCCACGCTCAGCCGTACTGTCGAGGGGCTGATCCTGCGTCCGAAGGCCTCGATGTCCTGGTCTCCGCGGGCCTCGGCAACGATCGCCAGCACCAGCACGGCCAGTGTGGTCACCTTGATGCCCCCCGCCGTCGATGCGAAGCCTCCACCCACGAACATGAGCGCGTCCTGGAGGAACCAGGTCGCCTCTCCCATGTGCTCGGTGTCGATCGTGGACAGGCCCGAGGAACGGGCGTTGACGCCGTTGATGAGTGCGGACAGGATTTTTCCACCGGTAGGGAGTGCCCCGTAGGTGTCCGGGTTGCCCCACTCGAAGGCGGCGATCGCGACGGAGGACACGACGGTCAGCACCCCGTAGGTGGTCAGCGTCAGCTTGGTGTGCAGGCTCCAGGCCCGCGGTCGGCGCCGGTTGCGCAGGATGTCCAGGATAACTGGGAAGCCGATCGCCCCCATGGCGGTTCCCAGGACGATCGGCATCCCCATCCACCAGTCGCTGGCGTAGGGCGCTAGGCCCTCCGGGAGGATGACGAAGCCGGCGTTGTTGAAGATGGACATCGCCATGAACAGCGCGTACCACAGGGACTGGCCTGGACTGGTTCCCTGTGACAGGAAACGAGGCAGCATCACGGCCGCCAGCACCAGCTCGCAGCTGACGGCGGTGAACAGGGCCGCCCTCAGCAGCGCGACTACGTCTCCCAGACGTGACTTGGTCTCCGAGGCGGCCAGGATTCGCTGTGTCAGCCCCAGGTGGCGTGAGACCATGAGGGACATCAGCGAGGTCAGGGTCATGATGCCCAGCCCTCCAACAGCGGCTCCCAGGATGATGACGGTCTGGCCGAAGAGTGACCAGTAGGTGGCTGTCTCGACGGTTGTCAGCCCGGTGACGCACACTGCCGAGGTGGCGGTGAACAGGGCGTCCACTAAGGGGGCACCCTGCCCGCTGGCTGTGGACAGGGGAAGGCTCAGCAGCACGGTGACAGCCGCGATGATGGTGGCGAAGACTGCGATGGCCAGCCGTGCCGGGTAGAACGTGGCGGTACGCCGGATGGGGTAGAGCAGCCCCGTGCGCTGGAGCAGCCCGCGCAGCCCAGGGGTCTCAGTCTGCGGGACGGCGGGGACGATGCTGCGGGAACGTCGTGCCCGGGACCGGGCAGCGGTATGGGTGGCATGGGTGGCATGGTCGTGGCGTCCCGCCTGGCTGACGGTGCCTGCGCGCGGGGGGCGCCAGCCGGAGCGGTGGGGCGTGCGGCCCGGGGCTGCTGCGGACGGCGGTCCTGCGGACTGCGAGCCGTGTGTGTGAGGCACGGTGCCATTGTGCCTCCTCTCCCGGTCTCTGCTGATGTGCCGCCCTGCTGCGGGAGGGCGGAGGAGAGGCGGGTGGTGTGAGATGCGACGCGTGGTGCGTTTGTGTGCGCACAGGACTGTGCGTCAGGTGTTACAGGGGTTATATTGGGCCTGTTCCTGCCCCCTGTGGGCCACTTGCGACGATGGGACCTGAAGTACCGATGGCACCGGGCCTGCCCACACCTTCATCCAGCGCCTCGCGCGCCCCCTCATTCCTGACCGTGGCTGAGGTTGCCTCTATGCTGCGCGTGTCCAAGATGACCGTCTACCGCATGGTGCACTCTGGCGACCTGCCTGCGATGCAGGTCGGCCGGTCCTTCCGTGTTCCCGAGCGTGCTGTCCAGGAGTACCTGGCCGCAGGGCTGGGTGACTGGGGCCACGACGTATCGGAGGCCTCGGGCTCGTAGGACCCGCTAGAATCGGCCGGTCACCTGGCGCGGTCGGCGCGTAGCCTCATGCGCTGGCCGACTGCTCTTCCCACGGCTACTGCTGTCGGCTTTGTGCCGACTCTGGTCGGTCATGGGTGCCTACCACATGGACTGCGAGGAGATCTCATGGGATCGGTCATCAAGAAGCGTCGCAAGCGCATGGCAAAGAAGAAGCACCGCAAGCTGCTGCGCAGGACGCGTCACCAGCGTCGCAACAAGAAGTGAGCACCCGCGCTCCTCGTCCTGCTCCCGGGCACTTCTCCGCTTCCGACGGGTCTCCACCTTCTGAGCCGGGCAGGCTGGTCGGCGGCGCCTGCGGCTCTGCCTCCGGTTCTCGGCTGCCAGCAGCCGTCGAGGCGCTGGCACGCCCCCTTGGCGCCGCGGTACCCGTGAGCATGGCTGACCTGACCACCCTGCGCGTGGGCGGTCCGCTGGGTACCTACGTGGAGGCAACTACCGAGGCCGAGCTGGTTGACGCGGTGCAAGGCGCTGACGCGCAGGGCGCACCGCTTCTGGTCGTGGGTGGAGGGTCGAACATCCTGGTCTCGGACGCTGGCTTTGACGGTGTTGTCGTTCGTGACGCCCGGCAGGAGATCGTCCTCACGTCCCGGGACCACGGGGAGGACGAGGTCACGGCAACGGCGGGAACCACCTGGGACGACCTGGTCAGGCAGGCTGTGGCCTCTGGCTGGTACGGCTTCGCCCCTCTGTCTGGTATCCCCGGTACCGTCGGGGCGGCTCCGGTGCAGAACATCGGCGCCTATGGTGCCGAGGTCGCCGACCTGCTGACCTGTGTGCGCGTGTGGGACCGCCTGGAGGGTCGCGTGGAGATCCGCACGCTGGCAAGCCTGCGTCTCGCCTACCGGGACTCTGACCTCAAGCGCTCCCTGACTGACGAGGACGTCGGCGGAGGGCGCACCTGGGGGCCTACAGGACGCTGGGTGGTGCTCAGCGTCACTCTCCTGGCCCGGCACGCCGACCTGGAGGCTCCCGTGGCCTACGGTCAGCTGGCGACGGCGCTGGGGGTGGCTCTGGGGGCTCGAGCCCCCGCTCGGGAGGTGCGCGAGGCGGTCCTGGGGCTGCGCAGGTCCAAGGGGATGGTCCTGGACCGTAGCGATCACGACACCTGGTCGGCTGGCTCGTTCTTTACCAATCCCGTGCTGACTCGGCAGGAGGCGCGTGCACTGCCTGACGAGGCTCCCCGGTACCCTGCTGTCACGGACCGGCTCGGGGGCGAGGCAGGACCGGGGACAGGGCACACGGGACAGGCGCGGCGTGCCGCGCGTAGCGGGGATCAGGCCTGCCTGGTCAAGACCAGTGCCGCCTGGCTCATTGAGCACGCGGGGTTCTCCAAGGGGTTTGCCCTGACGCAGGACGCTCCCGCCCGCCTGTCCACCAGGCACGTCCTGGCCCTGACCAACAGGGGAGGGGCCAGGGCGCAGGACCTGGTGGCCCTGCGCGACGCCGTGGTGTCCGGGGTCAGGCAGCGCTTCGGTGTGACCCTGGTTCCCGAGCCGGTCCACGTCGGCTTCTGAGCCCGGTAGGAGTAGGGGGCTCGGGCCTGACCCCGGTGACAGGGTAGGGGTCGCGCGGGCAGGAGGCTCACGCAGCTGCCTGCGGACTCGGCTCGTCCGCGAGCCAGTCGTCCACCTGTGCCAGCCAGGTGCGCTTGGAGGTCGGCGAGGCCAGGGAGGCGCGGATGGAGCCTCGTGCCAGCTCTGCCAGGGTCACGTCGTCGCACCCCAGGTCCCGTGCGATCTGGTACTGGTCTGTCAGCCGCGACTGAAACAGCAGGGGGTCGTCCGCGCCCAGCGCCACCTGCGCCCCATGCTGCAGCAGTGTCTGCAGGGGGACGTCAGCGCGCTGACGGTAGACGCCCAGGCTCACGTTCGACGCCGGGCATACCTCCAGGCTGGTCCCATCCCGGACGAGCTGGTCCAGGAGGCGGGCGTCCTCGCTGGCGCGCACCCCGTGGCCCAGGCGGGTCGGTCGCAGGGAGGAGACGACGGCCCGCACGTGCTCGGGGCCAAGCAGCTCTCCGCCGTGAGGCAGCGACGCCAGCCCACCACGCCGGGCGATGTCGAAGGCCGGAGCCCACGACGAGGTGCTTCCGGCACGCTCGTCATTGGACAGGCCGAAGCCGACGACGCTGCCTGGCTGGTCCCCGGCGTAGCGCACCGCCAGCCGTGCCAGGGTACGTGCGTCCAGCGGGTGGCGGACCCGTGAGGCAGCCACGACGACAGCGACCTCGACCCCGGTCAGGACGGTGGCCTGGCGGGCCGCGTCCAGGACTACCTCCAGGGCGGGGGTGATACCACCGACGAAGGGCGCGTAGCTGGTGGGGTCCACCTGGATCTCCAGGCGGCGTGAGCCCTCCGACGCGTCGTCGATAGCGGCCTCCAGGACGATACGGCGCATGACCTCCTCACTGTCTACCAGTGCCCGGGCCGTGTCGTAGGCCCGCTGGAACCGGAACCAACCGCGACGGTCGGCCGGGACGCGCAGGGGGTCGCCCTCAAGGAAGCTGGCGGGTAGGCGGGAGCGGGTGCTGGAGGCGAGCTCGGTCAAGGTGTCCAGACGCATCGCTCCGGTGAAGTGCAGGTGCAGGTGCGCCTTGGGCAGGGTGGCAAGGTCGCGCATGGCGGAATTGTTTCACGGGCGCGTACCGGACCCTGGTGGGGCACACTGGGTCCATGAACCACCCGGGCAGCTCTCGTGAGCCGGAGGATGTCGCCCTTCTCACAGGGTCCGGGGCCTCGGCGGTGCTTTCAGCGGCCCTGGCCTCAGAAGGTCGTGGACTGGCGAGCTGGGAGGTCCACTCGGTCCACCACCGTCCCGGTGCAGGGGTGTCGGTGGGCTACACCGCGCTCGTCGTGTCTGCGGACGGGCGCTCCACCACCGAGTACCTGTGCGCGACGACGGCCCGGCTGTCGCACCCGCACGCACCGGGCCTGACCCGGGTGGCGCCCGCGGGCGGCAACGGTCCCGTGGTGCACGTGTGGTGCCACCCAGCCGATCCCGAGCTGCCTGGCCTGGTGGTTGCCTGTACCCCGGCCCTGCTGTCGGCTCGTCTGGGGACCCGGCTCGAGGCCGCCATGGTCGCCTACCGGCCGACACGTCGTGCCGTGGTAAGGACGACCTTCTCCGATGGCGCCACGGCCTACGTCAAGGTCCTGCGTCCCAGCCAGTCTCCTGGTCTAGCCCAGCGGCACCGCATGCTCACCACGGTTGGCGTACCCGCTCCGGAGGTGCTGCGGGAGGACGCTGACGGGTTGGTGGTGCTGTCCGCGGGACGGGGTACGGCGCTGTCCGGCCTGCTGTCACGGGGCATGGACGAAGGCCAGGCGGAGAGGGTCTTCCGCAGTCTTGTCGCCCTCCTGGACTCTCTGCCGCAGACGGCTCTGCGCCTGCCGGCCCACCCCGCGTGGTCGGAGCGTGCCCGCCACTATGCCCACGCAGCGGCTACCGTCCTTCCCGAGGAGGCCGCCAGGGCACGTGCCGTGGCCGAGGGGGTGGAACAGGTCATGAGGACCTGTGACATCGGGCCTGTGCTCCCTGTCCACGGCGACTTCTACGAGGCCAACATCCTCATGGACGGTGAGCGAGTTGCCAGCCTGCTGGACGTGGACTCCCTGGGGCCGGGTCACCGGGTGGACGACCTGGCCTGCCTGCTGGGGCACGTCAGCGTCCTCGATCACCTGGCACCGTCCTCCTACCCCCGGCTGGGTCCTGTCCTGCGGACCTGGACGCGCCTGGCGGAGCAGCTCGTGGACCCTGTTGCCCTGCGGGCACGCTGCGCCGGAGTCGTGCTGTCGCTGGTGGCTGGAGCCAGACGTGAGGACGGCGGACCGTGGCGTGCCGACGCCGAGGGAAGGCTTGCGCGGGCAGAGGCCTGGCTGGCCCAGAGCCGGGAGGCTCAGGCACGTCGCGCTCCTCACTGACTCTGTTGTCTCCCCGGTCACCTCGCCGTCGTGATTCTGGGCCTAGTCTTCGGCCTGCGCCCGGTGCCCCGCCGGGCTGAAGGAGAGACAGCCCGTGACGCCCCAGACCGTGACCGCCCTTGTCCCTGCGACCGTTGCCAGCGGCCCGGTCGAGGACGTCCTGACCGCCGTCAACGGCTTCATCTGGGGACCCTGGTTCCTTGTCCCCCTCCTGCTGGGGACCGGTGTCTTCCTGACGATCCGCCTGCGGGGCCTACAGGTCCGCACGCTGGCTGCGGCCCTGCGCTTCGCGCTGCTGGAGCGCGAGGACGGCGAGAAGGGGACTGCGGAGGGAGACATCTCCCACTACCAGGCGCTCACGACGGCACTGGCGGCCACGGTGGGGGTGGGCAACGTCATCGGAGTAGCCACCGCGATCCACCTGGGCGGACCCGGTGCCCTGTTCTGGATGTGGGTCACGGCGCTGTTCGGCATGGCCTCGAAGTACTCCGAGGCCTTTCTCGCGGTGCGCTTCCGGACCACGGATGCCCACGGCAGACAGTCCGGCGGTCCCCAGTACTACCTGCAGCAGGCTGTGCAGGGTCGCACGGGCAGGATCCTGTCCGTGTGCTTCGCGCTCGCGACCATCCTGGCCTCCTTCGGGATCGGCTCAACCACCCAGTCCAATGCCGTAGCCGCCCAGCTGTCGCACTCCTTCGGCTGGGACCCGGCCCTGGTGGGCATCCTCCTGGCGGTCGGTGTGGGTGCGGTCCTGCTGGGAGGCATTGACGCGATCGGTACGGTGACGGCCGCCTTCGTCCCGATGATGATCGTGTTCTATGCAGCAGGCTGCGTCTACGTCCTTGTGGCGCGCCTGGGCGAGGTTCCTCACGCCCTGGGGCTGGTGCTCCAGGGGGCCTTCACTGGTTCCGGTGCCGCCGGTGGCTTCCTGGGGTCCACGGTTATCATGGCGCTCCAGTACGGCGTGGCGCGGGGGATCTTCTCCAACGAGTCCGGCATGGGCTCGGCGGCTATCGCCGCAGCTGCTGCCCGGACCAGGCACCCGGCGCGTCAGGGCCTGGTCTCCATGACCCAGACTTTTATCGACACGATCATCGTGGTCAGCTGTACCGGTCTGGTCATCCTGACCACGGACAGCTGGATGGGCAGCGACCCTGACACGATGACGGCGCAGGCCTTTACCCGCGGCCTGCCCGGCGACTGGGGGCACTACATCGTCTCCGTGGCGCTGGTCTTCCTCGCCTCCTCCACGATCCTGGGCTGGGCGTACTACGCGGAGCGCTGTGTGGTGAGGCTGGTGGGCGTCCACGGGGTCCTGCCCTTCCGCCTGGTGTTCACGGTCGCGGTGTTCCTCGGCTCGGTGACCCGCCTGAAGGTGGCCTGGACCTTTGCTGACATTGCCAACGGGCTCATGGCGGTCCCCAATCTTGTCGGCCTGCTGCTGCTCTCCGGGCTCGTGGCGCGAGAGACCCGGGCCTACCTGGTCCAGGACCCTCACCTGCGTCGTCCCGGCGACGAGTTCTCCTCGGTCCCTGAGACGGCCCCGTCCACCCGGTCCTTGGGCACCTAGCCCGGGCAGCCAGCGGCGGCCGTGAGGCCGTCGCGCTCCTGGGGGCAGCCACGGTGCGGGGCAGGGCAGTCCCACAGGCAGGGCTAGTCCACCTCTGCCAGCAGGGACTGGATACGGCCCACGCCCTCGACCAGGTCCTCGTCCCCCAGGGCGTAGGACAGGCGCAGGAACCCGGAGGGGCCGAAGGCCTCGCCGGGGACCACGGCCACCTCGGCGTGCTCCAGCACGAGCTCGGCGAGTGTGGCCGAGGAGTCGATCACCGTGCCTCGCAGGCTGCGCCCGACAAGCTTCTCCATGCTCGGGTAGGCGTAGAAGGCTCCCCGGGGGACGGGGACCGTCAGGCCCTCGACGGCTGACAGCATCTCCACCATGGTGCGACGGCGCCGGTCGAAGGCGGTGCGCATCTCCTCCACCGCCGACAGGTCTGCGCTCACGGCAGCCAAGGCTGCTCTCTGGGAGACGTTAGCAACGTTGCTGGACAGGTGGGACTGGAAGTTCGTGGCTGCGCTGACGACGTCGGAGGGGCCGCTCATCCAGCCCACGCGCCACCCGGTCATGGCGTAGGTCTTGGCCACGCCGTTGAGCACGATGGTCTGGTCGGCCAGATCGGGGACCAGCGAGACTACGTGGGCGGGTCGGGCGTCGTCGTAGAGCAGGTGCTCGTAGATCTCGTCGGTCACGACCCACAGGCCGTGCTTCAGCGCCCACTGCCCGATCGTGCTCAGCTCGGCGGGGGTGTAGACCGAGCCGGTGGGGTTGGAGGGCGAGCACAGTAGGAGAGCCTTGGTGCGTGCGCTCAGCGCGGCGTCGAGTTGGTCAGTCGTGACCTTGTAGTCCTGGGCGGCTCCGGCGAAGACCTCGACCGTCGTGCCTCCTGCCAGGGCCACCACCTCGGGGTATGTGGTCCAGTACGGTGCCGGCAGGAGCACCTCGTCACCAGGGTCGATGATCGCGGCAAAGGCCTGGAAGACAGCCTGTTTGCCGCCGTTGGTGACCAGGATGTCGTCGGGGGAGACCGTGTAGCCGCAGTCGCGCAGGATCTTGGAGGCGATCGCCTCGCGCAGGGCCGGCAGCCCCTTGGCGGGAGAGTACTTGTGGCAGGAGGGGTCCTTGGCGGCGGCCACGGCCGCCTCGACGATGTAGTCGGGGGTGGCGAAGTCGGGCTCGCCCGCGCCGAAGCCGATGACGGGACGGCCAGCGGCCTTGAGGGCCTTGGCCCGGGCGTCGACGGCGAGGGTGGCTGAGGGGGTGATCGCGGCCAGACGTGAGGAGACGCGGGAGGCGGGTGCTGGTGTCATGCTTCTTATGCTCCCACAGTGCTCCTACAGGGGTGGACCGCTGGTTCGGGGTACCCCCGGAGCGCGCACGGGGACGTGTCGCAACCCACCACTGACAGACCGCGCTTTCCTGTCCACGCTGTGGCAGACTTGATCCTCGCTGAAGGGCAGTGGCGCAATTGGTAGCGCACCGGTCTCCAAAACCGGCGGTTGTGGGTTCGAGTCCCGCCTGCCCTGCTGAGAACGGCGGATCGGTCGGGAGATCCCGTCGGGTTTCGTCTTCTCTCCCGGCATCCCGGGCTACTGACCAGACCGTTGACCCTGAGGACCGACGACATGAGCGAGAGCGCTAGCGGCGCGGCGAGCAAGCAGCGTGGAAAGAGACGGGGCGTCCTCGCCCGTGTCGTCCTGTTCACTCGCCAAGTTGTCGCTGAGCTGCGCAAGGTGGTCTGGCCGACCCGCAGTGAGCTGGGAACCTACTTCGTCGTCGTGGTCTTCTTTATTCTCGCTATCATGCTGTTCACCGGCGTGCTCGACCTGGCCTTCAACCGGGCGGTGACCTGGCTCTTCACCTGACCAGGTACCGGGGCGTGCCTACGAGACCATCCGAGACAACCGACATTGCCAGGGCACTGCCCTGTAATCCCTTCTCGCGCCACCGGAAAGCAGGTACACCATGTCTGAGGACTTCCCCGTGCAGCCACTGCCCGAGCAGGCTGACGAGCAGGGTGAGGAGGCTGTCAGCGAGGAGACTGGTGCAGCGGGTGCCGACGTGGCTGGCGGTCCTGGGCACTCCGAGTCTGAGGGGCAGGGGGAGGCGGAGGCTCCTGCCGACCCGGTGGAGGAGTTCCGCAGGCAGATGTCATCCCTGCCCGGCGAGTGGTACGTCCTCCACACCTACTCCGGGTACGAGCGCAGAGTGGCTGCTGACATCATGGCCCGTGCGGAGAGCTTCGACCTGGAGGACTACGTCTTCGACACCACCGTCCCCATGGAGACCGTGATCGAGATCAAGAACGGGAACAAGAAGAAGGAGGTCACGCGGGTTCGTCTGCCCGGGTATGTCTTTGTGCGCATGGACCTCTACGATCCCGAGACCTCTGACCAGGTGTGGCGCACTATCAAGGACACCCCGGCTGTAACCGGGTTCGTGGGTGACCGCTACAACCCGGTGCCCCTGACCTTTGAGGAGGCTGTCTCTCAGCTGGGCCCCACGCCCGAGGAGATCGCCGCCAAGGAGGCGGCACGGCCTGCGGCCGAGTCCGGGACCGGCTCCCAGATCACCTCCGACGGCAAGGTCTTCGAGGTCGGCTTCGAGCCGGGAGAGTCCGTTATCGTCACCGACGGCCCCTTCGAGTCCCTGCCGGCCACGATCTCCGAGATCCACCCCGAGACCCAGAAGCTCCAGGTGCTTATCTCCCTGTTCGGCCGGGACACTCCCGCCGAGCTCTCCTTCAGTCAGGTCGCCAAGATCTGACCCCTCACCCGTTCCGGTGCCGAGCCGGAACGTGGCGGGAGCCTCATATCACAGGGTGCGCGCCTGTGATATGAGGCATCACGCGTCCTGACTGCTCCTGCGGGGGCTACGATGGGCGCCTGTGCGCGTTACGCGCCGACGTGCTGCACGGCAGGTGTGCAGCGTCTCCGGACAAGAAGGACCACGATACATGCCTCCTAAGAAGAAGGTCACTGGGCTCATCAAGCTCCAGATCCAGGCTGGCCAGGCAAATCCTGCCCCGCCGATCGGCCCAGCCCTGGGTGCCCAGGGCGTCAACATCATGGAGTTCTGCAAGGCGTACAACGCTGCGACCGAGTCGCAGCGCGGCAACGTCATCCCCGTGGAGATCACCGTCTACGAGGATCGCTCCTTCACCTTCGTCACCAAGACGCCCCCGGCTGCCGAGATGATCAAGAAGGCTGCCGGTGTGGCCAAGGGCTCCGCCACCCCGCACTCAGCCAAGGCCGGCTCTATCACAGCTGCCCAGGTGCGCGAGATCGCCGAGACCAAGATGCCCGACCTCAACGCCGACGACGTCGAGGCCGCCTACAAGATCATTGCCGGGACAGCCCGCTCCATGGGCGTCACGGTCGAGGCCTGAGCCTGGACCGCACACCGCCCGCTACGGTGTCGGCACCTGTGTGACAAAGACTAAGAACCATCTGTGGAAGGGCTGTGCGCGGCCCGTGCACCACGACTGCTAAGGAGAAGCAGATGACCAGGAAGCGCAGCAAGGCCTACCGTGCCGCCGCTGAGAAGATCCAGTCCGGAGTCCTCTACACCCCGGCCGAGGCCGTCCACCTTGCGAAGGCCACCACGGTGACCCGTTTTGACGCCACCGTGGAGGTCGCCTTCCGTCTTGGCGTGGACCCCCGCAAGGCGGACCAGATGGTCCGAGGTACCGTGTCCCTGCCGCACGGTACCGGCAAGACGGCGCGGGTTGTCGTCTTCGCCCAGGGCGACCGCGCCCAGCAGGCCCTCGACGCCGGTGCCGATGAGGTCGGTGGCGACGACCTCATCGAGAAGGTGTCCGGGGGCTACACGGACTTCGATGCCGCCGTGGCCACGCCAGACCTCATGGGTAAGGTCGGGCGCCTGGGCCGGGTCCTGGGGCCTCGTGGCCTCATGCCTAACCCCAGGACTGGGACGGTGACCATGGACGTGGCCAAGGCCGTCACCGACATCAAGGGTGGACGCATCGAGTTCCGTGTCGACCGTGCCGCCAACCTCCACTTCGTCATCGGCAAGACCCAGTTCACCGAGGAGCAGCTGCTGGAGAATTTCGCCGCTGCCTTGGAGGAGGTCCAGCGTCTCAAGCCCTCCGCCTCCAAGGGCCGCTACATCCTCAAGGTGGCGATGACGACCACGATGGGACCGGGGATCCCCCTAGACGTCTCCCGGCTCTGAGGCGGTCTCGGCTGTTAGGCCAGGCCCCGACCAGGTTCGCCGGGGCCTGGCCGCCGTACCCGGCTACCGGCTGAGGAAGGACGCCACCGCGGCGTGGACTCTCTCCTGCCCGGGGCCGAGCCAGAACAGGTGGGTGGGTGTGTCCAGCTCAACCAGGGCCGCTCCTGGGATGCGGGCGGCAAGATCCCACGCGTGGGTGATGCTGACGGCCCCGTCCGTGCGTGACCCCGTCACGAGGGCGGGGCACGGGACCCGCCCCAACAGCTGGCGCCGGTATTCCGTGCGGGTGGCACGTCCCTGCCGCATGTCGAGCATGAAGCCCCGTCCCGATGACATTGAGGTGAACAGCTCCCGGGCGCGGTGCCGGTCCTTCTGTGACCATGAGTCCCACCACTGGTCTGCGGGACGGGTGGACAGGCTGGACACCATCAGCCGCAGCCCGGCGTCGGTGGAGACCAGGCGGGCCACCGCCGACCAGGTGAGTTCTTGCGTCACGGGGCTGAAGACCAGGGAGCCCGTGAGGATGGTGCCTAGGTCGTCCGGGTAGGGCCGGGAGGAGGGGGCGCTGGAGCTCAGGACGAGCCTGGGCACCAGCCCGGGGTGGCGTACGGCCAGCTCGATCGCCTGCAGCCCGCCAAGGGAGACTCCGACGGCGGCTGCCAGTTCTGGCACGCCCAGCTGCCGACAGCACGCGGCCACAGCGTCGCAGAACTCTGCTGCTGTCACGTCCCCGACCGCCGTGCGCCCGTACCCGGGGCGAGAGAAGGCGATGACGCCGTGCCCGGCCGTGGTATAGAGGCTCCACCCGCAGTCGCTGCGGGCCGTGCAGTGTCCGCCCGGGAAGAAGGCGACTGGCGGCTTCTCCCCGGGCAGGAGCAGCACCTCCACCGGGCCGAGGGCGGTCCGTAGGAGCACGGACTTCACTGCGCCTCCGTCTCACCTTCTCGCATAGCCGACGAGCGCCACGGTCAGGGCGGGCGGCCAGAGGAGAGCTGGGGCGTAGGCCGCTGCCAGGACGGCGACCTGGCCGCTGCTCATGCCAGCCGTCGGCGTCCACCCCTGGGCCAGTCCGAGCCACCGGCTCGCCAGGACCGCCGTGGTACCACCAATGACCACGTACAGGACCACGTTGCCTGTCCCACCGACAACCAGGGGAAGCAGGCGTGGCAGTGCCCGCCCGCCGACTCCTGGCACCCAGCGTGGTACCTGTTCCCCCCACCGGGAGCACAGTCCCAGCGACAGTGCGGCGGAGCCGACCTGTGCGAGCTCAAGACCCAGGACATAGGCGGTTCCGGTAGTGCTACCGCGGTAGGAGGCGGTCTGGGAGAATCCCGTCTCCACCCCACTGAGCATGGCCAACCGCCAGGCCGCCGACGGCAGGGCCGAGCAGAAGGCCGCCCAGCAGGCGGCAGTGGCCCACCGCTGGGGAGGGTGATTCTCGGTCGCGGGTGACAGGAGGGGGCGCATGGTTCGCATGTTAGCGGCCGATGCTGGTGGCCTGGGGCTTGCTGCCCGCCCCGGGGACCCGCTCATGATGACCGCCCCGGGGCGCGCGGCTCCCGGGCGACCACATCCGCGAAAACACCGAATCCTCACAGAACGACTGGCATGTCAGTCATCTGTCATCTATGAGGAATCGGTACATCTCGGTGTGTGCGGACTCTCGGTGTCTGCGGACTTGTCGCCGAACCCGGTCACGCAAGGGTCAGGATCCAGGCCAGCCACCCGCCCGTGGCCAGGTAGGGGCCCAGGGCGAGGTGGTCTCTGCGGTCCGCGCGGCGGGTGACGATGAGGAGACCGGCGGCCACTCCACCCAGGAGGAAGCCTAGGACGAGCCCGGTCACCGCCGCAGCCGCACTGAGCTGCCCAAGCCAGCCTCCCAGGACGGCGCCCAGCTTGACGTCGCCCAGGCCCAGCCCGGAGGGCAGCACTGCCATGACCAGGAGGACGCCACTGGCGCCGACCGCGCACAGGAGGGCACGGGCCGCAGGCCACACGGCATCGGCGGGTGCGGTCCCGCAGGCCAGGATCCGCGTGAGGGCTGTCAGCGCGGCTGCTCCCACCAGCCAGGTACCAGTGGCACCCAGGAGGCGGTTGGGCAGGCGGTGGCACACGGCGTCGACACTGCAGGCTGAGGCCAGGAGCGTGACGACGGGCAGGGCCAGGAGCGTCTGGGTCGGGGCGTGCGCCTGCAGTCCCCAGCCGAGGAATGCTGCGACCAGGCACACGGACAGCACCGCCTGGGGGAGGGGAGCCAGCAGCCAGCGGGCTCGTACGTGCGGCGGTGACAGGGGAGAGCTGGTCTCCGCAGCACCGTTGCTCCCGGGGGCTGTACCGGTGTCCTTTCGACGGTGTCCCCGGTGTCCCCGGCGTCCCCGGCGGAGTCGACGGGGCCTCCTCGAGCGCCTCCAGGCGGCTGAGGTAGCCCTGGGCGTAGGTGCAGGCCGGTCCTGCGGACACTGCTACGGCAGCCACGGCGGTGGCCAGCACCAGGACAGTTCCGGGAGATATCACGTGCCCTACTTTCTCACGGGAAGAGGGCTATCGGTGAACCCGCTGGCTCACGTGCAGTTGGCGGAGGTTCCCGTTCCCGGTGACCTGGCTGGTGACGTGACCAGGTGCACGGCGCCGGGGCTTGCGCAACAGCCGGGACCCGTGTCTACCCTTGACTCTGCCAGAGACCGCAGGTCCCCGTGCGAGCGGGGCCAAGTCCGCCCGGGCGGAGCCAGCGCAGGCGAGAGCGAGAACTGATGGCTGTTCAGGCCTGGAGGTCCCGCGCCCGTCGGCGTGGGACCTTTTGTGCTGGGTGGGACCCTGCGGCAGACCACGGAAGGAGGGCCCATGGCACGGCCTGACAAGGAGGCAGCGGTCGCAGCGCTGGCGGACAAGTTCCGCGAGTCTGACGCCGTCCTGCTGACTGAGTACCGGGGACTGAGCGTCGCCCAGCTCAGGGAGCTTCGTCGTTCCCTGGGCGGTAACGCCGAGTACGCCGTGGTGAAGAACACGCTTGCAGCGATCGCCGCTCGTCAGGCTGGCCTGGAGGCCTTTGCCGACGAGCTGACCGGCCCCTCGGCCCTGACCTTTGTCTCGGGGGAACCGGTCGAGGCTGCCAAGGCTCTGCGTGACTTCGCCCAGGACAACAAGCAGCTCGTCATCAAGGGCGGCGTCATGGACGGCGCCCCACTGTCCGCCGACGGCGTCGAGAAGCTGGCGTCCCTCGAGTCCCGTGAGGTGCTCCTCGCCAAGGCTGCGGGCGCTGTCAAGGCGTCCCTGTCCAAGGCTGCCTACCTCTTTGCCGCACCGGCCTCCGAGGCTGTGCGCACCGTTGACGCCCTGCGCGAGAAGCAGGAGACCGCGGCCTGAGCCGCCGCACGCGTCGTCCACCAAGCCCTGCACGCGCAGGAACCACACCAGGAAGGAACGTCTACCATGGCGAAGATGACCCCCGAGGAGCTCGTTGAGGCATTCAAGGAGCTGACCCTCATTGAGCTGTCCGAGTTCGTCAAGGCCTTCGAGGAGACCTTCGACGTGACGGCCGCGGCCCCGGCTGCCGCTGTTGTGGCTGCGGCCCGGGTGCTGCTGCCCCGGAGGCGGCCGAGGAGGAGAAGACCGAGTTCGACGTCATCCTTGAGGCTGCTGGCGACAAGAAGATCCAGGTCATCAAGGAGGTGCGCGCCCTGACCTCCCTCGGCCTGAAGGAGGCTAAGGAGCTGGTCGACTCTGCCCCCAAGGCTGTCCTTGAGGGCGCTAACAAGGAGGCCGCCGACAAGGCCAAGGAGCAGCTCGAGGGCGCTGGCGCCACCGTCACTCTCAAGTAAGGACTCCGCCAGGGCTCCTTCGTCGCGAGCCGCTGCCGGGACAGCCCCGGCCTCGCTGCCTGGGCCGTCTGGCACCGCTGTCAGGCCTGTCGGCCTGGAGCCGTCAAGGCTGAGGCAGGCGCCCAGAGGCGCTCGACAACCCGGGTCTCGCCCCCACAGCAGTTGGGGACGGGACCCGGGTTGCGTACCAGTGGCGCCGGTACGCGCTGCGTGACACCCTGGTGGAGGTGTGGGAGGAGACGGCGGGGCTGCGGCGAGGTGGGTGCCGTAGTATGCGTGATTGTGGCGGGAATCGCAAGAAGGTGGCTGAGCTGGCCGTAGATCCTCATGGGTCAGGCGTGTACGCTAGCGCTTTGCGTCCAATGTGTGTGCCCGCTTCGGTGGCGTCTCCGGGCCCAGGGTCCTCAGTGCTCTCGGGCTGCGGGGGGTCTCGCCTGCCCGCGCACCCACTGTACGCCGAGTGATCCCTGGACTGAGGGAAGGATCCCCTTTGGCTGCCTCGCGCACCTCTGCACCTACCGCCGCTGACATCGCTGCCCGAACCGCGTCGCGACGCATCAACTTCGCTAAGATTGCGGAGCCTATGCAGGCTCCGAACCTGCTTGCCATCCAGACCGAGAGCTTTGACTGGCTCGTCGGCAATGAGGCATGGCGTGAGCGGGTGACGGCCGCCAACCGAGAGCGGCCAGGATCTCTGCCGGAGACCTCCGGCCTGGAGGAGATCTTTGACGAGATCTCCCCGATCGAGGACTTCGGGAGACGATGGCGCTGTCCTTCCACGACCACCGCTTCGAGGAGCCGAAGTACACCGCGGAGGAGTGCCAGGCCAAGGACCTCACCTACGCCGCCCCGCTGTACGTCGTGGCTGACTTCGAGAACTTCTCCACAGGGGAGATCAAGTCCCAGACCGTCTTTATGGGGGACTTCCCGCTCATGACGGACAAGGGGACCTTCATCGTCAACGGTTCCGAGCGCGTGGTGGTCTCCCAGCTGGTCCGCTCACCCGGGGTGTACTTCGAGCGCACCACGGAGAAGGCGACGGACAAGTTCGTCTATAACGCCAAGTTCATCCCCTCCCGCGGTGCCTGGCTGGAGTTTGAGGTGGACAAGTCCGACCGCGTCGCGGTGCGTGTCGACCGCAAGCGCAAGCAGGACGTCACCGTGTTCCTCCTGGCCCTGGGCATGGAGGAGGCGGAGATCCGCGAGGAGTTCAAGGACTATCCCGCGCTGACCTCGGTGCTGGACGAGGACCGCAAGGTCACCACCCAGGACGAGGCTCTCCTGGACATCTACAAGAAGATCCGCCCCGGCGAGCCGCCCAGCGTGGAGGCGGGACGCACCCTGCTGGAGAACTTCTACTTCAACGCCAAGCGCTACGACCTGGCCAAGGTGGGGCGCTACAAGATCAACAAGAAGCTGGGCCTGGCCGCGGACCTGACCGAGTCCGTGCTGCGCATCGAGGACGTCGTCGCCGCGATCAAGTACCTCCTGGCGCTGCACGCGGGTGAGGAGACGGTCGAGGGCGTGCGTGATGGTGAGATTACCCAGATCGCCGTGGAGTACGACGACATTGACCACCTGGGCAACCGGAGGATCCGGGCCGTGGGCGAGCTGATCCAGGCGCAGGTGCGTACCGGCATGAGCCGCATGGAGCGTCAGGTGCGTGAGCGCATGACCACCCAGGACGTGGAGGCCATCACTCCGAACACGCTCATCAACATCCGCCCGGTCACCGCGGCGATCAAGGAGTTCTTCGGGACCTCTCAGCTCAGTCAGTTCATGGACCAGAACAACCCGCTGGCCGGGCTGACCCACAAGCGGCGCCTGTCCGCCCTGGGTCCCGGCGGCCTGTCGCGCGAGCGCGCCTCCATGGAGGTCCGTGACGTCCACACGTCCCACTACGGGCGCATGTGTCCCATCGAGTCCCCCGAGGGGCCCAACATCGGCCTCATCGGCTCCCTGGCTACCTTCGGCCGCATCAACCCCTTCGGCTTCGTCGAGACTCCCTACCGTGTCGTGGTGGACGGCCAGGTCACTGACGAGGTTCACTACCTTACTGCTGACGACGAGGACCGCCACGTCATCGCCCAGGCCAACGTGGCGCTGACCGAGGACGGGCGCTTCGCCGAGGACCACGTTCTGTGCCGGGTCACCGGGGGCGAGCCCGCGCTACTGCCCTCCTCCCAGGTGGACCTGATGGACGTCTCGCCGCGCCAGATGGTCTCCGTGGGCACCTCGCTCATCCCCTTCCTGGAGCATGACGACGCCAACCGTGCCCTCATGGGCGCCAACATGCAGCGTCAGGCCGTGCCGCTCATCTGCCCTGACGCCCCCCTGGTGGGTACAGGGATGGAGCGCCGCACTGCCGTGGACGCCGGCGACGTCCTCGTGGCGGACAAGGCGGGCGTGGTGACCGAGGTGTGCGCGGACTTCGTGCGCGTGGACAACGACGACGCCACGCAGAGCGTCTACAAGGTCGCTAAGTTCCGCCGCTCCAACCAGGGCAACTGCTACAACCAGAGGGTGGTGGCTACCGAGGGGGAGCGGGTCGAGGTCGGCAGCGTCCTGGCGGACGGCCCCTCGACCTCTGAGGGGGACCTGGCCCTGGGGCAGAACCTCCTCGTGGCCTTCATGACCTGGGAGGGCCTCAACTACGAGGACGCGATCATCGTCTCCCAGCGCGTAGTCTCCGAGGACCTGCTCACCTCGATCCACATTGAGGAGCACGAGGTGGACGCCCGGGACACGAAACTGGGAGCCGAGGAGATCACTCGCGATATCCCCAATGTCTCTGAGGAGACCCTGGCTGACCTCGACGAGCGCGGCATCATCCGTATCGGGGCCGAGGTGCGCAGCGGTGACATCCTCGTAGGCAAGGTGACTCCTAAGGGGGAGACCGAGCTGACCAGCGAGGAGCGTCTCCTGCGGGCAATCTTTGGCGAGAAGGCCCGGGAGGTGCGTGACACCTCGCTGCGCGTGCCCCACGGCGAGTACGGGATCGTCACCGGCGTGCGTGAGATCGACGCGGCCTCTGAGGACGCGGAGCTGCCGGCCGGCGTCAACCGGATGGTCCGTGTCTATATCGCCCAGCGTCGCAAGATCACCGTGGGCGACAAGCTCTCCGGTCGTCACGGGAACAAGGGCGTCATCTCCAAGATCCTGCCTGTGGAGGACATGCCCTTCCTGGAGGACGGCACCCCCGTGGACGTCATCCTCAACCCCCTGGGCGTGCCCAGCCGGATGAACATCGGCCAGGTGCTCGAGCTGCACCTGGGATGGGTGGCCTCCCAGGGCTGGGACGCCTCCGCTGCCCGCGAGGCCGGGCAGGAGTGGGCGCTGCGTCTTCCGGACAACGGCGTCACCGCTGAGCCGCGCACGCCGGTGGCCACTCCGGTCTTCGACGGGGTGCGTGACGACGAGCTCATGGGGCTGCTGGACTCGACCCTGCCCAGTCCTGAGGGCATGGAGCTAGTGCGCCCCGACGGGAAGGCCCAGCTGTTCGACGGGCGCTCCGGTGAGCCCTTCCCCTACCCCGTGTCCGTGGGCTACATGTACATCCTCAAGCTCCACCACCTGGTGGACGACAAGATCCACGCCCGCTCCACGGGTCCGTACTCGATGATCACCCAGCAGCCGCTGGGCGGCAAGGCCCAGTTCGGTGGTCAGCGCTTTGGAGAGATGGAGGTGTGGGCGATGGAGGCCTACGGTGCTGCCCACGCACTGCAAGAGCTCCTGACGGTCAAGTCGGATGACGTCAACGGTCGTGTCAAGGTCTACGAGGCGATCGTCAAGGGTGATGACATCCCCGAGCCCGGTATCCCGGAGTCCTTCAAGGTCCTGATGAAGGAGATGCAGTCCCTGTGCCTGAACGTGGAGGCGCTGGACGCGGAAGGAAGCGCCATCGCCCTGGACGACACCGACGACGACGGGCAGCGGGCCAGCGAGGAGCTCGGCTTCGACCTGGCTCGGCGGCCAGGGGGAGTGACGGTCTCGACCGTGGACGAGATCTAGGCCGTCTGTGGGCCGTCACGGCCCCTTGGACTGAACCAGGGCTGGCGGGCGCACCGCGTGGCGCCCTGGCTGACCCACCGGGCACCCCTGGCCGCCGTGGAACAGCGGTAAGGGCCCGCCCCGACCACCTGAGAACCACCTGATGAGCTGACACATCGGAAGTAGGAACTGTGCTCGACGCCAACGTGTTCGACAGGATCCAGCTCGGCCTCGCTACCACGGAGGACATCCGCTCCTGGTCCCACGGAGAGGTCAAGAAGCCCGAGACCATCAACTACCGCACCCTCAAGCCGGAGAAGGACGGCCTGTTCTGCGAGAAGATCTTCGGTCCTACCCGGGACTGGGAGTGCGCCTGCGGAAAGTACAAGCGGGTGCGCTACAAGGGCATCGTCTGTGAGCGCTGCGGTGTGGAGGTCACCCGCTCCAAGGTGCGTCGCGAGCGTATGGCGCATATCAAGCTGGCCGCCCCTGTGACGCACATCTGGTACTTCAAGGGTGTGCCCTCCCGTCTGGGGTACCTGCTGAACCTAGCGCCCAAGGACCTGGAGAAGGTGATCTACTTCGCCGCCTACATGGTCACCGAGGTGGATGAGGAAGGCCGTCACGACGACCTGCCCAGCCTGCGCAACGAGCTCGAGGTGAAGAAGAAGCACATCGAGGAGGCCGGGCTGGCTGACGTCGAGGCGCGTCAGCGCCGACTGGAGGAGGACCTGGCCCAGCTGGACGCCGGTGGCGGAGAGTCCTCCCAGCGGGAGAAGCTGCGCAAGGCGGCCGAGCGGGAGATGACCGCGCTGCGCCGCAAGACCCAGCGCACCCTGGAGCACATGGACAAGGTGTGGGACCGTTTTGTCTCCCTCAAGGTGGGTGACCTGGAGGGGGACGAGGTCCTCTACCGGGACATGGTCGCCGACTACGGCATCTACTTCAAGGGCTCCATGGGTGCTGAGGCCGTCCAGGCGCGCCTGCGCTCCTTCGACCTGGAGGCTGAGGCGGCCGCCCTGGGGGAGATCGTGGAGACCGGGGCCGGGCAGCGCAAGACCCGGGCCATCAAGCGTCTCAAGGTGGTCAACGCCTTCCGCCTGACCGGCACCGCCCCGGAGTCCATGGTCCTGGACTCCATCCCGGTGATCCCCCCGGACCTGCGTCCTATGGTCCAGCTGGACGGTGGACGCTTCGCCACCAGCGACCTCAATGACCTGTACCGCCGGGTCATCAACCGCAACAACCGCCTCAAGCGGCTGATGGACCTGGGGGCGCCCACGATCATCGTCAACAACGAGAAGCGCATGCTCCAGGACGCGGTGGACGCCCTGTTCGACAACGGCCGCCGGGGTCGGCCGGTCACCGGGGTCGGTAACCGTCCACTGAAGTCCCTGTCCGACATGCTCAAGGGCAAGCAGGGCCGCTTCCGCCAGAACCTGCTGGGCAAGCGGGTGGACTACTCCGGGCGTAGCGTCATCGTAGTCGGTCCCCAGCTCAAGCTGCACCAGTGCGGACTGCCCAGCCAGATGGCCCTGGAGCTGTTCAAGCCCTTCGTCATGAAGCGCCTGGTCGAGCTCAAGGAGGCTCAAAACGTCAAGGCAGCCAAGCGTATGGTGGAGCGCGCCAACCCCAAGGTGTGGGACGTGCTGGCGGAGGTCATTCGGGAGCACCCCGTGCTCCTCAACCGGGCTCCTACTCTCCACCGCCTCGGTATCCAGGCCTTTGAGCCCCAGCTGATCGAGGGCAAGGCTATCCAGCTCCACCCGCTGGTGTGCGGTGCGTTCAACGCCGACTTCGACGGTGACCAGATGGCGGTCCACCTGCCCCTGGGGGCTGAGGCGGCCGCTGAGGCTCGCATCCTCATGCTGTCCTCCAACAACATTCTCAAGCCCTCCGACGGCCGGCCCGTGACCATGCCCAGCCAGGACATGGTCATCGGGACCTACTACCTCACCAGCGACCCGGACCCGGTCGTGGCGGTGGAGACAGGACCGGACGGCGAGCCTGTCGTCCCCTCCTTCTCCTCCTTCGCCGAGGCGGTCATGGCCTACGACTTCGGCCACCTGCACGTCAACGCAACCTGTGACATCCGCTTCGAGGAGGGCATCGTCGCACCCAGGGGCTGGACGCCGCCGGAGGGCTACGAGGAGGGGGACGCCATCACCCTGCGCACCTCGCTGGGCCGGGCGCTGTTCAACACGGCGCTGCCGGAGTCCTTCCCCTACGTCAACCGCGTGGTGGACAAGAAGGAGCTGGGCAACATCGTCAACGCCCTGGCGGAGAACTACTCGCGCGTCGAGGTTGCCGCGTCCCTGGACGCCCTGAAGGCCGCCGGCTTCTTCTGGTCCACCTGGTCCGGTATCACCGTCGCCTTCGCCGACGTAGTCTCTCCCGGCTCCAAGACCGAGATCCTGGCCCGCTACGAGACCGAGGCTGCCGAGATCGAGGAGCAGTTTGACCTGGGGGCGCTGACCGAGGAGGACCGCTACGCCTCCCTCATCGACATCTGGACCAAGGCGACGGCCGAGGTCGCCGAGGCGATGCGGGAGAACTTCCCCCAGCGCAACACCGTCTACCAGATGGTCGTCTCCGGGGCGCGTGGCAACTGGGACCAGATCCGCCAGCTGGCCGGCATGCGCGGTCTGGTGGCCGACCCCAGGCAGCGTCTTATCGAGCGTCCTATCAAGTCGAACTACCGTGAGGGCCTCAGCGTCCTGGAGTACTTCATTGCCACCCACGGTGCTCGCAAGGGCCTGGCAGACACCGCGCTGCGTACCGCCGACTCCGGGTATCTCACCCGCCGTCTGGTCGACGTCTCCCAGGACGTCATCGTGCGCGAGGACGACTGTGGGACCCGCAAGGGCCTGACCAAGCGTCTCTTCTCCTGGAGGGAGGCTGGCCAGGAGAGGTTCAAGGAGCCCAGCGAGATCCTGGACACCACCGTCTACGGCACCACCCTGGCCCGCGACCTCACTGATGCTGAGGGCAACGTCATCATCGCCGCGGGCACGGACCTTGGCGCCAAGGAGGTTCAGGATGCCATTGACGCCGGGGTGGAGGAGATCACCGTGCGCTCGGTGCTCACCTGCGACTCCGTCGTCGGCACGTGCGCGGCCTGCTACGGCCGCTCCCTGGCTACCGGCAAGCTGGTGGACATCGGCGAGGCGGTGGGGATCATCGCGGCCCAGTCCATCGGTGAGCCAGGGACCCAGCTGACCATGCGGACCTTCCACACCGGTGGTGCTGCCGGCGCCGCTGACATCACCCAGGGTCTTCCTCGAGTCCAGGAGCTCTTCGAGGCACGTACTCCCAAGGGCGAGGCGGCCGTAGCCGAGGCCGCGGGCACGCTCAAGGTGGAGGATGACGCCGATGGCAAGCGGCTGGTCATCACCCGTGACGACGGTGAGGAGGACGTGGTCGTGCCGGTCTCGCGGCGCCAGCGTCTCCAGGTGGCTCACGGTGACCACGTCGAGCCCGGGCAGGCTCTGACCGAGGGACCTGTGGACCCCAAGAAGGTGCTGCGCCTGCGGTCGGTGGCGGCTACCCAGCGGCATCTCGTGGAGGAGGTCCAGGAGGTCTACCGCTCTCAGGGTGTGGACATCCACTCCAAGCACATCGAGGTCATCGTGCGCCAGATGCTGCGTCGTGTCACCGTGCTGGACTCAGGCGACACCCGCCTGCTCCAGGGGGACCTGGTTGACGTCATGCACTACCGCGAGGAGAACCGGCGGGTCATGGCAGAGGGCGGCAAGACCGCTACTGGCCGGACCGAGCTTATGGGTATCACTAAGGCCTCCCTGGCCACGGACTCCTGGCTGAGTGCGGCGTCCTTCCAGGAGACCACGCGTGTCCTGACCGAGGCAGCCATGAACGGCAAAGGTGACCCGCTGCTGGGGCTCAAGGAGAACGTCATCCTTGGTAAGCTCATCCCGGCAGGGACCGGTCTGGCCCGGTACGCCGACATTGAGGTGGAGCCCACCGAGGAGGTCAAGGCTGAGGTATTCTCTCGCACCGGCTTCAACGAGGGCATCCTCGGGGAGTCCGTCGCTCTGGACGACTTCCACTTCGGTGGGGACTTCCGGGCGGACTTCTCCGAGGAGTTCCAGACTGAGCCGGTCGGCCCGGAGGACTTCCAAGTCTGAGGTCCTACGGTCCAGGGGCTCCTGAGACCGTCTGGACCACCTGTCGCGGCCTGGTGCCCGCTCCTGACAACGAGGGCGGGTACCAGGCCGCGTGCCTGCTGCGGTGCGGGGCACCTGGAAACTGTCCGGGGGCTGGCGTAGCCTCGTCGTGGACCTGTTCCCCAGTGGCCTCGGCCAGTTGAAGGAGCCTCGCACCGTGTCTCTCCCCCCAGTCTCAGGACCCCGGCGCCACGACCCCTCTGCGGACAGCGGCGCGACCCAGCGGCTCGCTGTCCCGGCGGGCGCAGAGCGTGAGACGGCGGCAGCGCAGGACGGCGCAGCGCCGTCTGCGGAGCCGACGGCGGCACTGCCAGCCAGCGGCCCCGTCAGTGCCCCAGGCGGCCGAGTCCAGGCGTCAGCGGCACAGGAGACGATGGCCCTGCCGGCCTCGCAGGCTGAGAGGACCACCGTCGTGCCGGTAACGGGGGAGCGTGCCACCACGGTGATGCCGGCCTCGGTTATGCCGACGTCACAGGCTCAGGTGCCTCAGTCTCAGGCGTCGCAGGGCCAGGCAACCAGCGTCATGCCGGTGGCAGTGCCTCCCCAGCATGCTGGCCCTGCTCCCGGTCGGCCAACCTACCAGCCCCAGGCGCCGCAGCCGACCTACCGGCAGCCTGAGCCGCAGCCTCGTGCGGACCTGCCGCTGTCTCCACAGCGTCGACGCTCTGCCGCGCTGCCCGTGGGGACGGTGATGCTGCTCGTTACGCTGGGGCTCCTGGGCTGGGGCTTCTACACCCTGCTGTCCACCTTCCAGTTCCTGGACCTGTTCCTACGCGACGTCAGCCTCACCGAGGTGATTGACCTGAGGGCTGCGGCAGCGGTTGCAGGCGGTGCGGTGCTTGCCTTTGTCACTGTCATGGTCAGCCTCACGGCCGTCTCCCGCTCCCGCCCCAGGACCGCGGCCATCGCCCTGCTCCTGGGGGCGCTCCTGCTGCCCTTGGGTGCGTCGGGAGCCGGTATCTACTACGGCGGGTCGGAGCTGAGGGACCAGACCCTGGCGCAGGCGCAGACCGTCTCCGGACAGGTTGACGCCGGGGAGATCGACTCTGTCCTCAACCAGGTGGAGGAGCAGCTGGGGATCGAGGTACCGGGGCACGACGAGCTGATGGAGATTCTCGGCTCGCTCCAGGGCCAGGGGGGCCGGGCGACGCAGTAGCCCGACGGTACCAGCACGGCACCAGCGCGGAATCTGCGCCTGTCACCGCAGCGTGTCGCCGCACCCGCCGCTGCTCAGTACTTGCGCAGCTGTTGCTGCGCCGCCCCGGCCTCGGTGGCCGGGTGAAGGCGGGCGAGCTCGCGCTGCCCGGCCGCGGGCAGTACCCCTGCCTCGGTGGCCGGGGGTCCCTCGCGACAGGTGGCATGAGGCGAGGCTGCTGGTCGCTTATCTCCTGTGACCGCTTGTGCCAGATAGCAGTTTCATGAATACTGCACCCAATTGTTCCCAACATCTCCTGAGAAAGGCCGCACTATGAGCGAGCCAGGTCCGGCTCCTACGCCCCCCGTTGACCCGAGTGCTGGCGCCGCGACGCCGTCCCAGCCCCAGACACCAGCCGCTGCCGCCCGCCAGGCCACCTTCGCCGCGCTGGTGCGCCAACCCGGTCTCATTTCTTTCGCCCTGGTGCAGGCAGTGGTCCTGGGCGGGGCGCTGCTGAGCGCTCTGCTGCTCATGGCGGCAACCTCCGAGGCGCGAGAGGATCTCAACCTCCCGGCGTCGTTGTCGGCACTGCTGGTGCTCATGGGAGCGGCTCTGGGCGGCCAGCTCTCCATCACGGCCACGTTCTTCATCCAGGTCAGCGCCACAGTGACCGTCTTACCGCTGGGGACACTTCTTGCCATAGGCTGCGGTGTCTACCTGGTGGCGCGCCGACGTGCGCCGGTGGACGGCTCCTCCCTCCACCGGGCGGCGACCCTGCAGCGCTGTGCTGTCGAGGCCCTGGCCACCGGGCTGCTCCTCGGCCTGCTCACGGGACTTCCACGGGCAGGCGGCGACTCGGGGGACGGCCTGTCTGTCTCCTCCTCCCCGCTGCCTACCGTCGTCCTGGTGTCTGTGGTGGTCATGACGGCGCTGAGCGCGGCCCGGCTCGACCGCGCAGCCGTGATCGGGCTGCCCATAGGGCTGAGGCAGGCGGGCCGCGAGGTGTGGGCGCTCCTGGTCAGCCTGGGCACGGTGACAGGGGCCGTTACCCTTGTTGCAGGCACTGCGTGGGCGCTGGCTGAGGGCGTCCCGCAGGCCCTGGCTCTCCTTATCGTCTACCTGCCCAACCTGGTCGTGGTCCTTCTGTCCCTGGCGACGCTGGGAGGCTTGGTCGCCAGGGGAGAGGTGGCTGGCCTCGGCGTCGCTGCGAACTCCTCGGAGGACTCCCTGGTCACCGTGGGCGACCTGCCTGTCGGGGCTGTCCTCCTCCTGGTTGTCACCGTGCTCCTGGCCACCGTCGTCGCCGCGGCTCGTGTGGGTGTCCTGCGTGCGCGCAGCCGTGGGGCGGTCCTGGCCCGTACCTGGCCGCTGGCTGTCGCCGCCCTCGCCCTGAGCGTCCCGCTGCTTTACGTGCTCGTCCCGGCCCGCATGTCCGGGGGAGGTGAGATGGTCTCGGCGTCGGCGATGCCGTCAGGGTGGTCCTTCATCACGGTGTCTCTGCTGGCTTGCGTGGTCTCCGTCCTGGCCGAGTACCTTCCTGCCTGGCTGTACGCCAACGCCAACCAGCTCCTGCGGGTCATGGTCGGCACCAGGGCGGTGACTGAGTGGGTCAGTGGCAGAAGCTCGCTGGGTGGCTCGATGGGTGTCGCGCAGGGTACTGGTCAGGCTGGCCAGGCCGAGGGCTCACACACCTGGAGCTACGGGACGGACCCGGCCACGGGCGCGGCGACAGCCACCGACCTGAGCACCGGAGCGCTCTTCGTCGAGGACGCCAGCACCGGCCAGTGGGTGCTCCAAGGCCATCCAGCCTCTGGCTCCCCGGTGTCTGCGTCCGCGGAGGTGGCGGACCCGGTGTCCTCCGACCCGGTGTCCTCCGACCTGGCAGCGCCAGGTCAGCAGGCGCCCGCCCCGACTGCCTCACAGCAGGCTCAGGCGCTGCCGGAGCCGCAGCCGATGAGCCCGCAGGCGCGGCGCCGTATGAGGCTGGTGCTGGGGACGGCGGGACTGCTCCTGGTGCTTGTCGTCGTCGGTATGGCCTGCGTCAACTTCCTCAACGGCCGCCGCGGCCCCGACCAGGAGGTGGAGGCCTACCTGGACCTGCTGTCGCAGGGAAGGGCCGAGGCCGCCACGCAGATGGTGGACCCCGGTGTACCCAACTCCCAGCGCGCGCTGCTCAATGACGAGGCCCTGGCGGCCGCGACCTCCAGGGTGGAGGTCGTGACGGTGTCGGAGCCGCAGGTCGAGGAGGACACGGCTAAGGTATCGACAACCCTCTCCCTGGATGGTGAGCACTTTGACTTCACCTTCACGGTGGCCAGGGGTGACAGGCAGTACGGGCTCCTGGACACCTGGGAGGTCACCACGCCCCTGGTCGTCCCGGTCACCTTCAGCTCGGCCGACGGGCTGGACGCGATCTCCGTGGCAGGTACGGACCTCGCCCTGGAGGCCTCGGAGGAGGAATACAGCTCCACCAGCACCACATTGCAGTACGTCTACGCCGGGACCTACGATGTCGGGGTGCCCCAGAGCCTGGCCAGCTACCTGACCGCTGAGACCTCCTCCCTGATAGCACTGCCCGCCTCTGCTGCCGCCGACATGCTTATGGAAGTCACCAGCGAGCCGACCCAGGAGCTGGAGGACCTGGTCCTGGAGGAGGTCAAGGCCCAGACCGAGTCGTGCGCCTCCGTCCCGGGCAACACCGACGCGGTGTGCCCGAGCGAGGTTCAGGACACTGATCTTGCGTCGCTCAAGGTGACCCAGGACGCCTCCGGGCTGGACGAGGTCACTGCGTCCTCCTTCGCCTCCGAGCAGATCATCATCTCGGTCACGCAGAACCCGTCGCAGTGGAACAAGGACCCCAAGCCCCGGTCGGTGAGGTTCACCTTCTCCGGAAGCATCGAGTGGCCGGAGGGTGGCGGAGAGCCTGAGGTGACGGTTGACAGTTCCTCACCCTCGTGGGGGTGAGCGGGCTGGTGCGCCCCTGAGCCGTGAGGCGGCTGGGCCGGACTGGGACGGAGGCAGCAACGCCGCAAAAAGACGCCGGACGGACAAGCAGCCCCGGCGGGGTCTCGGTGCGGACGCGGTGTGACAGCGGTGTGGGAGTGTTGAGAAACACTCCCACACCGGCTTCCTCGGCCTGGTGGCTGTGGGGAGCAGGTGTGTATCCTGATCTGCGGTGCCCGAGCGCGGGTCGCCGTTCTCTACTCCGTTCCCAGCGGGCTGGTTCTGTGTCCTGGCTGCTGATAGCCGACGGCTCAGGCCGACCGTGACGCGGGTCTGCCGCGGCGGGAACCGACGGGCCCTGCGGGGCTCCGGGCGTCGTGGACCCCAGGTCGGGCGCTCCGGCACTTCTGTGCTGACGTGTGCGGTCGGCCTGAGAACGGGGCCGGTGAGCGGGTAGCATCCAGACCCAACGCACGTCGCAATGGAGAATCAGTAGTGCCCACGATCCAGCAGCTGGTCCGCAAGGGCCGCTCGACCAAGCGCTCGGCGTCCAAGACGCCCGCGCTGAAGTCCAGTCCGCAGCGTCGTGGTGTGTGCACCCGCGTGTACACCACGACTCCCAAGAAGCCGAACTCCGCTCTCCGTAAGGTCGCCCGTGTGCGCCTGTCCACCGGTATCGAGGTGACTGCCTACATTCCCGGTGAGGGCCACAACCTTCAGGAGCACTCGATCGTGCTCGTGCGTGGCGGCCGTGTGAAGGACCTTCCTGGTGTCCGCTACCACATCGTGCGCGGCTCCCTTGATACTCAGGGCGTCAAGGGCCGTCAGCAGGCACGTTCCAAGTACGGCGCCAAGAAGGAGAAGAAGTAATGCCTCGTAAGGGTCCCGCACCCAAGCGCCCCATCGCCGTCGATCCCGTCTATGGCTCGCCTGTGGTCACCCAGCTGGTCAACCGCGTCCTCCTGGACGGGAAGAAGTCCACCGCCGAGCGCATCGTGTACGGCGCCCTGGAGGGGGTGCGCTCCAAGACCGAGCAGGACCCGGTCTCGGTGCTCAAGCGCGCTCTGGACAACATCCGTCCCTCCCTGGAGGTCCGTTCCCGCCGTGTCGGTGGGGCCACCTACCAGGTCCCGGTCGAGGTCCGTCCCTCGCGGGCCACCACCCTGGCGCTGCGCTGGCTGGTGGACTTCTCCCGCAAGCGCAGGGAGAACACCATGACCGAGCGGCTGATGAACGAGATCCTCGACGCCTCCAACGGCCTGGGCGCCGCTGTCAAGCGTCGTGAGGACATGCACCGAATGGCCGAGTCCAACAAGGCCTTCGCCCACTACCGCTGGTAGCCCCGGCGCCGGCTCACCCTGGCGCGTCGGCTGGCCCGCTGCAGGCGGGCCGTGGCCGACGGCCTCTGGCCAAGACCTACGAAAGAAGGACACCACTAGTGGCACTCGACGTGCTGACCGACCTCACCAAGGTCCGCAACATCGGCATCATGGCCCACATTGACGCCGGAAAGACGACCGTCACCGAGCGTATCCTGTTCTACACGGGTATCAACTACAAGCTCGGCGAGACCCACGACGGCGCCTCCACCATGGACTGGATGGAGCAGGAGCAGGAGCGCGGTATCACCATCACCTCCGCGGCCACCACCTGCTTCTGGAAGAAGAACCAGATCAACATTATCGACACTCCCGGCCACGTCGACTTCACGGTGGAGGTTGAGCGCTCCCTGCGCGTGCTTGATGGCGCCGTCGCGGTCTTCGACGGCAAGGAGGGCGTGGAGCCCCAGTCAGAGACCGTGTGGCGCCAGGCGGACAAGTACAACGTCCCGCGCATCTGCTACATCAACAAGATGGACAAGCTCGGTGCCGACTTCGACTTCTCCGTGCAGACCATCAGGGACCGGCTCCACGCCACCCCGATTGTCTTGAACTTCCCCATCGGCGCGGAGAACGAGTTCTCCGGCCTGGTTGACGTCCTGGAGATGCGGGCTGTGCGCTTCCCGGAGAAGGACGCTGACGGCAAGGACACCCGCGGCTCGGTGGTGGAGTACGAGGAGATTCCCGCAGACCTGGTGGCCAAGGCGGAGACGCTGCGCGGCGAGCTCGTCGAGACGGTGGCCGAGGCGGACGACACCCTCATGGAGAAGTACCTGGAGGGGGAGGAGCTGACGCTGGCCGAGCTCAAGGCTGGTATCCGCAAGCTGACCGTCTCCGGGCAGGCTTTCCCGGTCCTGGCGGGCTCCGCCTTCAAGAACAAGGGAATCCAGCCGGTGCTGGACGCGGTGCTGGACTACCTTCCCTCGCCCCTGGACGTCCCCGACGTCGAGGGCTACGTCCCGGGCAAGGAGGAGGAGGTCCTCACCCGTGCCGCCGACGAGAAGGCCCCCTTCTCCGCGCTGGCCTTCAAGGTGGCCACCCACCCCTTCTACGGCAAGCTCGTCTACGTGCGCGTCTACTCCGGGAAGGTGGCCCAGGGAGAGATGGTCCTCAACGCCACCAAGGGCAAGAAGGAGCGCATCGGCAAGCTCTTCCAGATGCACTCCAACAAGGAGAACCCTGTCACCGAGGCGCACGCGGGCCACATCTACGCCTTTATCGGGCTCAAGGACGTCACGACGGGTGACACCCTGTGCGCCCAGTCCGCGCCGGTCGTCCTGGAGTCCATGTCCTTCCCCGACCCCGTCATCCACGTGGCGATCGAGCCCAAGACCAAGAGCGACCAGGAGAAGCTGGGAGTGGCTATCCAGAAGCTCTCGGAGGAGGACCCCACCTTCACCGTCTCCCTGGACGAGGAGACAGGCCAGACTGTCATCGGCGGCATGGGGGAGCTCCACCTGGACGTCTTCGTGGACCGTATGCGCCGCGAGTTCAAGGTGGAGGCCAACGTGGGTGCCCCGCAGGTGGCCTACCGTGAGACCATCCGCAAGAAGGTCGACAAGATCGAGTACACCCACAAGAAGCAGACCGGAGGCTCCGGCCAGTTCGCCCGGGTCCAGATGAGCTTCGAGCCGCTGGTTCACGACCCCCAGCAGGAGGGCGAGGGCGAGGCGGCTCACTACGAGTTCGCCAACGAGGTCACCGGTGGCCGTGTGCCGCGCGAGTACATCCCCTCCGTGGACGCGGGCGTCCAGGACGCCATGCTCACCGGTGTGCTTGCCGGCTACCCCATGGTCGATATCAAGGCTACCCTTGTCGACGGCGCCTACCATGAGGTGGACTCCTCCGAGATGGCCTTCAAGATCGCGGGCTCTATGGCCTTCAAGGAGGGGGCCAAGAAGGCCTCCCCGGTCCTCCTGGAGCCGGTCATGGCGGTGGAGGTCCGAACCCCTGAGGAATACATGGGGGACGTGATCGGTGACCTGAACTCCCGTCGCGGCATGATCGCCTCCATGGAGGACGCCGCTGGCGTCAAGGTGGTGCGCGCCACCGTCCCGCTGTCGGAGATGTTCGGCTACGTCGGGGACCTGCGCTCCAGCACCCAGGGGCGAGCGGTGTACTCGATGAGTTTTGACTCCTACGCTGAGGTTCCCCGCAACGTCGCCGAGGAGATCATCGCCAAGGTCAGGGGTGCCTGACTTCCTCGCCTCCCTGGCAGCCGGGGCCGTGATCCCGGTCCCGGCTGCTACCGGTGGTGCGCCACCCCCCAGACCACAACTTCAGTAAGATTTCCAACAATCCACCAGTAGAGACTCTCCTCGCCATGACCGCTAGCATGTGCTAGTCGAGTCACGACGAAGAGCACTACCCGAGTCCCAGGAGGACACCAGTGGCCAAGGCCAAGTTCGAGCGGAGCAAGCCGCACGTCAACATCGGAACGATCGGTCACGTCGACCACGGCAAGACGACGCTGACCGCTGCGATCTCCAAGGTTCTGCACGACGAGTACCCCGAGCTGAACCCCTTCACCCCCTTCGACGAGATCGACAAGGCTCCCGAGGAGCGTCAGCGCGGTATCACCATCAACATCGCGCACGTCGAGTACGAGACGGACAAGCGTCACTACGCCCACGTGGACGCGCCCGGTCACGCCGACTACATCAAGAACATGATCACCGGTGCCGCCCAGATGGACGGCGCGATCCTGGTGGTCGCCGCCACCGACGGTCCCATGGCCCAGACCCGTGAGCACGTCCTGCTCGCCCGCCAGGTGGGTGTGCCTGCACTGCTGGTCGCCCTCAACAAGTCTGACGCCGTGGACGACGAGGAGCTGCTCGACCTGGTTGAGATGGAGGTGCGCGAGCTTCTCTCCTCCCAGGACTACAACGGTGACGAGGCTCCGGTCATCCGCGTCTCCGCCCTGAAGGCACTGGAGGGCGACGCCGAGTGGGCTGCCAAGGTCAAGGAGCTCATGGACGCGGTGGACGAGTACATCCCCACCCCCGAGCGTGACATGGACAAGCCCTTCCTCATGCCTATTGAGGACGTCTTCACCATCACCGGCCGCGGTACCGTCGTCACCGGCCGTGTGGAGCGCGGCAAGCTGCCGATCAACTCCGAGGTCGAGATCCTCGGTATCCGTGAGGCCCAGAAGACCACCGTCACCGGTATCGAGATGTTCCACAAGCAGATGGACGAGGCCTGGGCCGGTGAGAACTGTGGCCTGCTGCTGCGTGGTACCCGCCGTGAGGACGTCGAGCGCGGCCAGGTGGTCTGCAAGCCCGGCTCCATCACCCCGCACACCGAGTTCGAGGGGCACGTCTACATCCTGACCAAGGACGAGGGCGGCCGTCACAACCCCTTCTACTCCAACTACCGTCCGCAGTTCTACTTCCGGACCACCGACGTCACCGGTGTCATCACGCTGCCTGAGGGTACTGAGATGGTCATGCCTGGTGACACCACGGAGATGACCGTGGAGCTCATCCAGCCCATCGCCATGGAGGAGGGCCTCGGCTTCGCCATCCGTGAGGGCGGGCGCACGGTCGGCTCCGGCCGTGTCACCAAGGTTATCAAGTGACACGCTGCTGGCGTCCTGCCTGACGCACCCCTGAGGTGCAGGTCTGTTGCCGCTGTTCCCCCGGCGCTCCTCGCAGCGCCGGGGGAACGTGCATTCTGGGCGCGCCATCAGGGCTGTCACGCAGGTGTGCAGGCGGAGGCTGAGCGGGGCGGATCTCCGCACGTCCGGGAGGGGACCAAGCATCTGTCACGGGGCCTGTCCCGTTGTCGTGCTGAGGCGCCGGGCTTGCAGGAAGGGCGTTCACCGCTGGGCTGCGACGCTCAGGGAGGTATACGGGATAACAATTAAAGAATGGTGCTTGCGCTGGTAGGTGCGTGAAGTAAGAATGAGAATTACCGGCCTCTGGTCGTAGCCGCATCGCGGCACCTGTTCCTGTCTGACCGTCGTTGGAGATCCTCGTGAGCACAGTGTTGACCACACTGTTGACCAAAGTGCTGAGTACCGTGTCGAGCACAGTGTCCAGCCCGGCCCCGCAGCGCACCTGCACCACCGGTGGCAGGCCGCGCCGACAGGTCCTGGTGACCATAGCTGTCCTGGTGACTGGGCTTGCTGCCGGTCTTGCGCCTGCCGTGCTGACACCACTCCTGCTTCCCGCTGGTACCGTTCAGGCAGCGGAGATGGAGCCCGGGGCCGACATCTCGCTCGACCTGAGTGACATCACTGGTCGTATGACGGTCAGTGCCGTCAACGACTCCGCGACGGACTCGGCCCAGGACTACGAGGACTGCCAGGCCTACGGGTACGTCTCCGCTGACGGTGTGGTCACACAGACCGCGCAGTCGCAGTGGGTGGACAGCGACTACTGGTCCTACTTCCAGCGGGGCAGGCCCGGCAGCTCCACCGGCACCGAGTGCCCTGGACTCACCGAGGCCTCTCTCGACGCGACGTCAGCCCTCGGATTCAGGACCAATGATCCAGGGACCGTGCAGGGTGGGCAGACCTTCCTTGTCGGCACGATCCGCCACAACAACTACCCGATCCGATCAAGCTACCACTGGGTGCACGGCGCTATCAACGTCAGGATTGACGGCATGGAGGAGTCCTTCCCGTTCGTCCAGGAGGAGACCGACAACACTGAGGCAGAGGGTGGTGTCGCTGACGTCCTGACGATTACCAGGACCACCGCGACGAACATCGTCGTCACCGAAGACGGGATGCCCTACCGGCTGGTGCTGTGGGGATTCCTGCCTACGCAGGACGGGACCTGTGCGGGGGACCCCGACGACGCCGAGGCGGCCTCCGACCAGTTCGTTACGGCCGAGGGGCAGACCACCTACGCCTGCCTGTACGGCTCCTTCAACCAGGAGCGCACTCTCACCCTGACCAAGACAGCCACGGCCGACCCCGGCGCGCAGGACGTCACGATCCCCGCCTTCTCCTACACCGTCTCCCCCGGCAGGTCCCTGGTCGCTCAGGACGCCTTCGCCCCCGTCACGCCGACAGGCCTGGGGGAGTCGGGCACCCAGGCCTCGAGCACCGTCAGCTTCTACGCGGGCATGTCTGACTTCACTGTCACGGAGGACGACCTGGACGCGGGTCAGGGCGGTGGAGGAGCCGGTGACGCCGGTACCCCGTCAGGCTGGGCGCTGACCGGGCTGAGCTGCCTCAACGGTGTGGGCCAGGCCGTTGACGTGACCTACGACCTCGCGTCCAGGACGGTTGACTTTACCGGCGTGTCAGCCGCTGCCTCGGTCGAGGCGCTACCGGTGACCTGTGCCTTCACCAACCACTACTCCGCCAGATCCACCCTGACGCTGGTCAAGGAGCTGGCAGGTGCGGACGGGGGGACCGGTCCCGACCCGGCCGCCTGGACGCTGACCGCCACTGGTACCGACGCGGCGACGGCTGGAACGGTCGTGTCTGGCACGTCAGGGTCGTCGGAGGTGACTTCTCAGGTGGTCCCTTCCGGCACGTACCTGCTGAGTGAGGACAGCCCTGAGGGCTACCAGGCCTATGGGCGTGACTCGACTCGGTGCGTCACGGCGGCGGGGGAGCAGCTCGACGTCGCCCAGGACTCCGTGACCCTCTCGGACGGGGCGGATGTCACCTGCACGGTCACGAATGCCCCCTTGCCGGCGACACTGACCTGGTCAAAGACCAGCGACACCGGAGAGCTCCTGCCAGGCTCCGAGTGGCTCCTGCACGGTCCTGACGGCGCGCAGACAGCGGTGTCGGACAACAGCCAGCCTGACGAGGACCCGGCTGACGGCCGCTTCCGGCTGACGGGACTGGCCTGGGGCACCTACACCCTGGAGGAGACGCAGGCCCCGACGGGCTACAGCCTTTCCACCCAGACTCTGAGCGTGACCGTCGACGCCTCGACACCTGAGGCCACGGCCGACTTCGGCGCCGTAGTCAACGCTTCCGCTCCGGCCTCGCCGACGGCGTCCCCCACAGGGCTGCCGCCTTCTATGGAGCCTTCCGCGGAGCCCTCTACGGAGCCTTCCGCAGAACCTTCCATGGGGCCACCTACGGAGTCGCCCACAGAGCCGTTCCCGTCTACAGGGCCACCGGTGCTGCCGACCGCGGAACAGTCCGCAGCGCCTCCTGTATCTTCTTCCACACCGTCTTCTACGCCGTCTTCTACACTGCCTTCCACATCGCCTTCTACACTGCCTTCGCCTTCTACGTCGCCCTCAGTAGGGCCGCTCACGCTGCCCCTAACCGGGAGCCGAGCCGTCACCGGGCTGCTTGTCACAGGTGCAGTGCTGCTGGGGCTGGGTGCGCTCGCTCTGGCTGCCAGGCAGCGTTCTCGGCGCAGTGACCTGATCTGACCGGCGCGGACGGGGCGGCTGCGGGACAAGCCTGGGACGACACGCCCGAACCCGGGGAACGGTGTGCGGTCTCACAGGCCTGAGAGGTTGTCGCAGGTTTCTGTCAGGCCAGAGCCCTGATAGCGTTGTCCGGCCGGTGAGGGCCACCCCTCCTGGCCGCGTCCCGGGTAGCGCCCGGGACCCAGTCTGACGGACCTGGCCTGCTGGGCCAGGTCCGCGCATGTCCAGACCGGCCTGCGTCTTGACGCCCCGGGATCAGTGTGCGCCGCCCAGGCGACACGCCCGAGTGCGTGGACCGGTCAGAAGCAAGTACAAGAGAGGTTAGGCGCCATGGCGGGACAGAAGATCCGCATCCGGCTCAAGTCCTACGACCACGAGGTCATCGACTCCTCGGCGCGCAAGATCGTCGATGTCGTGACCCGCGCAGGCGCGACGGTCGTGGGTCCCGTGCCGCTGCCGACCGAGAAGAACGTTTTCTGCGTCATCCGGTCGCCGCACAAGTACAAGGACAGCCGTGAGCACTTCGAGATGCGTACGCACAAGCGGCTGATTGACATCGTTGACCCGACGCCCAAGGCTGTTGACTCGCTCATGCGGCTTGACCTGCCCGCTGACGTCAACATTGAGATCAAGCTCTGAGGACCGCCATGACAACGCTTCACACGCCGGCTCCGGCTGCGCCTGCCAGGCCCGCCAAGGCGCTGCTAGGTACCAAGCTCGGCATGACCCAGATTTGGGACGAGGGCGGCGTCCTGCGCCCTGTCACCGTCGTGCGGGTGGACACCAACGTGGTCACCCAGATCCGCACCTTGGAGACTGACGGCTACCAGGCCGTGCAGCTTGCCTTCGGGGAGGTCAACGAGCGCAAGGTGACCAAGCCGCTCCAGGGCCACTTCGCCAAGGCAGGTGTCACGCCACGTCGTCACGTGGCGGAGGTACGCACCTCCCTGGTCGAGGACTACGCCCTCGGCCAGGAGCTGACTGCTGACACCTTCGAGGTCGGGCAGCTGGTTGACGTGACCGGAACGTCCAAGGGTAAGGGATTCGCGGGCGTCATGAAGCGCCACGGCTTCGCTGGCGTCGGCGCCTCCCACGGATCCCACCGCAACCACCGCAAGCCGGGCTCGATCGGTGCCTGCGCCACCCCTGGTCGCATCTTCAAGGGGCTGCGCATGGCTGGCCGCATGGGTCACGCGCGGCGCACCGTCCAGAACCTCCAGGTCCGTGGGGTGGACGCCGACAAGGGCGTCCTGCTCATCAACGGTGCCGTCCCCGGCCCCAAGGGCTCGGTGGTCGTCGTCCGCACAGCCGTGAAGGGAGCCTGAGACCGATGCCTGAGAACCTGACTGCGGCGCTGAGTGTCGACGTCGTCGACTCCACGGGTGCCAGGACCGGCACCGTCGAGCTTCCTGCCGAGGTCTTCGACGTGGCGCTCAACATCCCGCTCATGCACCAGGTCGTGGTGGCACAGATGGCCGCCGCCCGCCAGGGTACGCACTCCACCAAGAACCGCGGCGCCGTCCGCGGCGGCGGCAGGAAGCCCTACCGCCAGAAGGGGACCGGTCGGGCCCGCCAGGGCTCGACGCGTGCTCCCCAGTTCACCGGCGGTGGCGTGGTGCATGGCCCCAGGCCGCGGGACTACACCCAGCGCACTCCCAAGAAGATGAAGGCTGCCGCTTTGCGCTCGGCGCTGTCTGACCGTGCCCGCAACGGCCGTATCCACGTCATCACCGAGTTCGTCACCACCGAGGTCCCCTCGACCAAGGCTGCGCTCGACGCGCTGCACCACCTGACTGACCGCCAGGCGCTGGTGGTCATCACCCGTGGGGACGACCTGTCCAGGCTGAGCCTGCGCAACATCCCCGAGGTGCACATCCTGTGGGCCGACCAGCTCAACACTTATGACGTCCTCAACTCCGACGACGTCGTCTTCACCGAGCCTGCTCTGGACGCCTTCCTGGGGCGGGGAGAGAACCAGGACAGCAGTGAGGAGGAGTCCAAGTGAGTCTCGAGAAGTCCAAGAACCCCCGCGACGTCATAATCGCCCCGGTCGTCTCCGAGAAGTCCTACTCGTGCATGGACCGCGGGCAGTACACGTTCATTGTGGCTCCCGGCTCCAACAAGACCGAGATCAAGATGGCTATCGAGTCCATCTTCAACGTCAAGGTCGCCTCGGTCAACACGATGAACCGCAAGGGCAAGACCCGGCGGACCCGCACGGGCACGGGGAAGTCCAAGGACACCAAGCGCGCCATCGTCACCCTGCGCGAGGGCACGATCGACATCTTCGGCGACGTGGCTGAGTGACACGGAAGGTAGAGGACCGACATGGGAATCCGTAAGTACAAGCCCACGACACCCGGCCGGAGAGGCTCCTCGGTCTCCGACTTCGCGGAGATCACGCGTAGCAGGCCCGAGAAGTCGCTGGTGCGCCCGCTACACAAAACTGGTGGGCGTAACTCCTCAGGGCGCATCACGACGCGGCACAAGGGCGGTGGGCACAAGCGAGCCTACCGGGTCATCGACTTCCGCCGGGGAGACAAGGACGGTGTGCCCGCCAAGGTGGCGCACATCGAGTACGACCCCAACCGTACCGCTCGTATCGCCCTGCTCCACTACGCCGACGGGGAGAAGCGCTACATCATCGCCCCGCAACGGTTGCGTCAGGGTGACGTGGTTGAGGCAGGGCCGGGGGCGGACATCAAGCCGGGCAACAGTCTGCAGCTGCGCCATATCCCGACCGGTACCGTGGTCCACGCGGTGGAGCTGCGTCCTGGCGGGGGAGCGAAGATCGCCCGTAGCGCCGGCACCTCTGTCCAGCTGGTCGCCAAGGAGGGCAAGTACGCGCAGCTGCGCATGCCCTCCGGTGAGATCCGTAACGTGGAGGCTGCCTGCCGGGCTACCGTCGGGGAGGTCGGCAACGCCGAGCAGGCCAACATCAACTGGGGCAAGGCCGGCCGTATGCGCTGGAAGGGCGTGCGCCCGACCGTGCGTGGTGTGGTCATGAACCCGGTCGACCACCCGCACGGTGGCGGTGAGGGCAAGACCTCCGGTGGCCGCCACCCTGTCTCTCCCTGGGGCAAGCCCGAGGGTCGTACCCGTCGTCCGAAAAAGTCCAGCGACCGCCTCATCGTGCGTCGTCGTCGGACCGGCAAGAAGCGCTGATAGGAGCCTGATATGCCGCGTAGCCTGAAGAAGGGGCCCTTCGTCGACGACCACCTGCAGAAGAAGGTGGACGCCCAGAACGAGAAGGGCACCAAGAACGTCATCAAGACCTGGTCCCGTCGTTCGGTCATCACCCCGGACTTCCTCGGGCACACCTTCGCCGTCCACGACGGCCGCAAGCATGTCCCGGTCTTCGTCACCGAGGCCATGGTGGGCCACAAGCTCGGCGAGTTCGCTCCGACCCGCACCTTCCGCGGGCACGTCAAGGACGACCGTAGGTCTCGTCGCTGACGGGCCCCGGAAAGTTTGAGAGGCAGAGAACATGGAAGCCAAGGCGCAGGCTAAGTACGTGCGCTGCACACCGATGAAGGCCCGCCGCGTCGTGAACGTCGTCCGTGGCAAGCGCGCGGTCGAGGCGGTCAACGTGCTCCGCTTCGCCCCGCAGGCCGCTGCGGTGCCGGTGCGCAAGGTCGTGGAGTCCGCTATCGCCAACGCGCGCTTCAAGGCGGAGCGTGACGGGGAGCGCTTCGACGAGAACGACCTGTTCATCGTCGAGGTGTATGCCGACGAGGGCCCACCCTCAAGAGGTTCCGTCCTCGTGCCCAGGGCAGGGCCAGCCGGATCCTGAAGCGAACCAGCCACATCACTGTCATCGTCGGCGACAGGGCCGACTCCGCACAGAAGGAAGGAGCCCGGTAATGGGGCAGAAGGTCAACCCGACCGGGTTCCGCCTGGGCATCACCACGGACCACCGCTCACGGTGGTTCGCCGACTCCACCAAGCCCGGCCAGCGCTACCGCGACTTTGTCGAGGAGGATGTCAAGATCCGCCGCCTCATGGAGAGCGGTATGGAGCGGGCCGGCATCTCCAAGGTCGATATTGAGCGCACCCGGGACCGTGTGCGCATCGATCTCCATACCGCACGTCCGGGCATTGTCATCGGCCGCAGGGGGACCGAGGCAGAGCGCCTGCGTGGTGAGCTGGAGAAGCTTACCGGCAAGCAGGTGCAGCTTAACATCCTGGAGGTCAAGAGCCCCGACCTGGACGCCCAGCTGGTCGCCCAGGGGATTGCTGAGCAGCTGGCGTCGCGTGTGTCCTTCCGTCGGGCGATGCGCAAGGGCATGCAGTCAGCCGCACGTGCTGGCGCCAAGGGCATTCGGGTGCAGTGCTCCGGACGTCTCGGCGGCGCTGAGATGAGCCGCTCGGAGTTCTACCGCGAGGGGCGCGTCCCGCTGCACACCCTGCGGGCCAACATCGACTACGGCTTCTACGAGGCCAGGACCACCTTTGGACGTCTCGGTGTCAAGGTGTGGATCTACAAGGGCGACCTTACTGAGCGCGAGTTCGCCCGTCAGCAGGCTGAGTCCGGCTCCCGCGGCCGGGGCCGTGGCGAGCGCCGTGGCCGACGCGGTGAGCGGGGCGCGCGTCACAACAGCGAGCAGCAGGCCGAGCAGGCGCCGGCTACCGAGACCGCTGCCGCAGACCAGGGAACGGAGGCCTGAGCTGTGCTGATCCCTCGTCGGACGAAGTTCCGCAAGCAGCACCGTCCGCACCGGACGGGTATGTCCAAGGGCGGGAACCGGGTCTCCTTCGGTGACTTCGGTATCCAGGCCCTGGAGCCAGCCTATGTCACCAACAGGCAGATCGAGGCGGCTCGTATCGCCATGACCCGCCACATCAAGCGTGGGGGCAAGGTCTGGATCAATATCTTCCCGGACCGCCCACTGACCAAGAAGCCTGCCGAGACCCGCATGGGCTCCGGCAAGGGGGCTCCCGAGTGGTGGATCGCTAACGTCAAGCCGGGGCGCGTCGTCTTTGAGCTTGGCGGTGTCGATGAGGCTCTTGCTCGCGAGGCCATGCGCCGTGCCCAGCACAAGCTGCCGATGAAGACCCGTTTCGTGACCCGTGAAGGTGGTGACATCTGATGGCTATCGGTTCGAAGGGCCTGACTCCGTCGGATCTCGACGGCATGGATGACGAGCGCCTTGCCGAGGAGCTCTCCAAGGCCAAGGCTGAACTGTTCAACCTGCGGTTCGCCTCAGCGACCGGGCAGCTTGAGGACCGGGGGCGACTCAAGGCCGTGCGCCGTGACATCGCCCGTATCTACACCATCGCGCGCGAGCGTGAGCTCGGCATCCGCACCGCTCCCAGCAGCACGGAGGAGTCCAAGTGAGCGAGCAGACTACAGCAGGAGAGACCGCGTCGGGCGTCGCGGAGGCAGGCCAGGCCCCCGTTGAACGTAACCACCGCAAGGTTCGTCGCGGCTACGTGGTATCGGACAAGATGGACAAGACCATCGTGGTTCTGGTCGAGGAGCACTACAAGCACGCCCTGTACGGCAAGGTTGTGCGCCGTTCCAAGAAGTTCAAGGCCCACGATGAGCGCAACGAGGCCGGGATCGGTGACCTCGTAACTATCATGGAGACCCGCCCTCTCAGTGCCACTAAGCACTTCCGGCTGGTTGAGATCATCGAGAAGGCCAAGTAGAGGCCACGCCAGGGTCGAGGAGGGGCTGTCGGCTGGAGCCCTGTTCCCTGTCCCGATCGCAAGCGGCGCCGCTGCCCGTCAGTGACGGCACCGCACCCCGTCAAGGGGTGCGGTGCCGTCTGTGTATATGGCGCTATATGATGCTACGCAGACCTGTGCTGCACAGACGGGGTGGCTGGGCGCAGTGACTATAGGTGCACGGAGCCGGAAAGCGGCGGAGACTGGTCGTGGTGAGCAATCACATAGGACGTTAGTGTTTCTTCGGTGTCGCCTCGCCAGTTCCGTGGACTATCCTCGGAGGGCTGCGTACGTCCTCGACGCGCCCGGCAGAGACCTCGTGCCCGTGCGCCTGTGTCTGCCGGGAGAGCGTGTTGCAGGCTCCCCCTGTGGATCGGCTCGTCCCGTCACGCCGGGGGTGCTGCGCAGGTCCAGAAGAACGTTCGGCCAGGCTCGGGACTCCTCTCGAGAACCAGCTCGACGACAGGAGAATACTCAATGATCCAGCAGGAGTCGCGACTGAAGGTCGCCGACAACACCGGTGCCAAGGAGATCCTGTGCATCCGTGTTCTCGGCGGCTCGGGTCGGCGCTATGCGGGCATCGGTGACACGATCGTCGCTACAGTGAAGGACGCCATCCCCGGTGGCAACGTCAAGAGGGGCGATGTCGTCAAGGCGGTCGTGGTGCGCGCCCGCAAGGAGCGACGCCGCCCGGACGGGTCGTACATCCGTTTCGATGAGAATGCTGCCGTTATCCTCAGGAACGACGGCGAGCCGCGCGGAACTCGTATCTTCGGCCCCGTCGGCCGTGAGCTTCGTGACAAGAAGTTCATGCGCATCGTCTCACTCGCCCCGGAGGTGATCTGACCATGGCGCGCGTCAAGAAGGGCGACCAGGTCATTGTCATTGCAGGCAAGGACAAGGGCAAAACAGGCCGGGTCCTGGAGGTCCACCGCAGCACGGACCGGGTGGTGGTCGAGGGCGTCCAGCGCGTTACCAGGCACACCAAGGTGGGGCAGTCCGCACAGGGGGCTCGTACCGGCGGTATCGAGACCGTTGAGGCGCCGATCCACATGTCTAACGTCATGCTCGTGGACCCCAAGACCAAGAAGCGCACCCGGGTGGGCTTCCGTCTCGAGGAGGGGGAGCGTCCCAACGGCCGTAAGCGTACTGTGCGCGTGCGTTACGCGAAGAAGAGCGGGGAGGACCTGTAACCATGGCTGACAGCACTGACGGGGGCGCTGAGAAGAAGATGACCCCACGGCTGAAGACGCGCTACACCCAGGAGGTGCGTCCTGCCCTGCTCAAGGAGTTCCAGCACGGCAACGTGATGGAGGTCGGTAACGTCGTCAAGGTTGTCGTCAACATGGGTGTGGGCGAGGCGGCCCACGACTCGAAGATGATTGAGGGCGCCGTGCAGGACCTCGCCGCCATCACCGGCCAGAAGCCCCAGGTCACCAGGGCGCGCAAGTCCATCGCGCAGTTCAAGCTGCGGGCGGGTATGCCGATCGGGGCGCACGCCACGTTGCGCGGAGACCGGATGTGGGAGTTCCTCGACCGTCTCATCTCCATCTCCCTGCCGCGGATCCGCGACTTCCGGGGACTGAGTCCCAGGCAGTTTGACGGCAACGGCAACTACACGTTTGGTCTCACCGAGCAGTCCGTGTTCCACGAGATCGACCAGGACAAGATCGACCGCGTGCGCGGCATGGACATTACCGTGGTGACCACGGCCAAGACCGATGAGGAGGCCCGCTCCCTGCTCAAGCAGCTCGGCTTCCCCTTCAAGGAGAAGTGACATGGCGAAGACCGCTCTGATCAACAAGGCCAACCGCAAGCCCAAGTTTGGCGTGCGCGCCTATACGCGCTGCCAGCGTTGCGGACGTCCGCACTCCGTGTACCGCAAGTTCGGCCTGTGCCGTATCTGCCTGCGGGAGATGGCCCTGGCGGGCCAGCTTCCCGGCGTGAGCAAGTCCAGCTGGTAAGAACTTACGTCGCAGGTCCGAGAGGAAACCACGACGAGGAAGGGCCGAGGCCCACTCATGACTATGACAGACCCCATCGCAGACATGCTGACTCGTCTGCGTAACGCAAACAGCGCCCACCACGACTCTGTTTCCATGCCGTCGAGCAAGCTCAAGGTCAGTATCGCCCAGATGCTGAAGTCCGAGGGCTACATCGCTGACTACGAGGTGACGGACGCCGAGGTCGGCAAGACGCTCACGCTGACCCTGAAGTACGGTGCCAACCGCCAGCGCGCTATCCAGGGCCTGCGCCGGATCTCCAAGCCCGGCCTGCGCGTCTACGCAAAGTCCACGAACCTGCCCAAGGTCCTGGGGGGGCTCGGAGTGGCGATCCTGTCCACCTCCTCCGGCCTCCTCACCGACCGGCAGGCTGAGTCCCGGGGCGTGGGCGGCGAAGTCCTCGCCTACGTCTGGTGAGGCAAGGAGCGGAGGAAAACCATGTCTCGTATTGGACGTCTCCCCGTTCCGGTCCCGGCCGGAGTGGATGTGACAATTGATGGAAACGAGGTGACGGTCAAGGGCCCCAAGGGTACCTTGTCCCGGACCGTTGCCGAGCCGCTGAGCGTGACTCGTCAGGAGGACGGCTCCATCCTGGTGACGCGGCCCGACGACGAGCGCCGTTCCCGCTCCCTTCACGGCCTGTCGCGCACTCTCATCAACAACATGGTGGTGGGCGTGACCCAGGGGCACGAGAAGAACCTTGAGATCGTCGGCACCGGTTACCGCGTGGTCGCTAAGGGGCAGGGCATCGAGCTGTCGCTGGGCTTCTCCCACACCGTGACGGTCGAACCGCCGGAGGGAGTCACCCTGACGGTGGACGGCAACCTCAAGATCAAGGTGTCGGGCATTTCCAAGGAGCAGGTTGGCGAGGTCGCCGCTAACATCCGCAAGATCCGTCCGCCGGAGCCCTATAAGGGCAAGGGTGTGCGCTACGCGGGTGAGAACGTGCGTCGTAAGGTCGGAAAGGCTGGTAAGTGACCATGGCTTACTCGATCAAGAGGGGCAAAGGAAGCCCCCGGGCCGTGGCCCGCAAGATCCGCCACCAGCGCGTGCGCAAGAAGGTCAGCGGTACGCCCGAGCGTCCTCGCCTGGTGGTGACCCGTTCCAACCGGCACATGGTGGCCCAGGTTGTCGACGACACCATTGGCCATACGCTGTGCGCCGCCTCAACCCTGGAGCAGGCAGCCAAGGGTGTTGAGGGGCACAAGGTCGGAGCGGCCCGCAGGGTCGGCGAGCTCGTGGCGCAGCGGGCCAGAGCGCTGGGCATTGAGGCTGTCGTGTTTGACCGTGGAGGCAACAAGTACCACGGGCGGGTGGCAGCCGTCGCGGAAGGTGCCCGTGAAGGAGGCCTGACGCTGTGATCACCACGACGACAGAGACGACGAGAAAGCAGAGGAACATCTGATGGCTGCACCGCAGCGAGACGGGTCCGCGTCGTCTGACGGCTCGACCCAGCGTGAGAACGAGGAGCGCCGGGGCGAGGGCCGCGGCCGCCGTGACCGTGGCGGCGACCGTCGGGACCGTGGCCGGAGCAACGACGACAAGTACATCGAGCGCGTCGTCTCGATCAACCGTGTCTCCAAGGTCGTCAAGGGCGGCCGCCGCTTCACCTTCACCGCCCTGGTGGTCGTCGGTGACGGCGAGGGGACCGTGGGCGTGGGCTACGGCAAGGCAAAGGAGGTGCCTGCCGCGATCGCCAAGGCCGTGGAGGTCGCCAAGAAGGGCTTCTTCCACGTGCCGATGATCCGCCGTACCATCCCGCACCTGGTCCAGGGCGAGGACTCCGCAGGCATCGTGCTGCTACGTCCTGCCTCCCCGGGTACCGGCGTTATCGCCGGCGGCCCGGTGCGTGCCGTCCTGGACTGCGCCGGTGTCCACGACGTCCTGTCCAAGTCGCTGGGCTCCTCCAACGCGATCAACATCGTCCACGCCACGGTGGATGCCCTTAAGCAGCTGGAGCAGCCTGAGGGTGTCGCCGCCCGCCGGGGCCTGCCCCTGGAGGACGTCGCTCCGCAGTCGATGCTGCGAGCCCGCGCTGAGGGTGAGGCCGACAGGCGCGCCGAGGCTGAGAAGAAGGAGGCCGACAAGGCCGCAGAAGGAGTGCGTGCGTGATGGCTGACACCACGACAAGGCAGAGCGGTGAGCACGGTGCCAGACGGCTCAGGGTCACGCAGGTCCGTTCTGGCATCGGCGGCACCCACCGCCAGCGTGCCTCGCTGCACACCCTGGGGCTGCGCAGGATCCGTCAGAGCGTTGTACGGGAGGACTCCCCCTCCGTGCGGGGTCTGATTGCCACGGTGCGCCACCTGGTTACCGTTGAGGAGGTCTGAGATGGCTGAGTCCAGGAAGACACAGAGGGACACCCAGAAGGACACTGAGGGTGGTCCTGAGACGCAGGCAGCAGGTGGGTCCCGGGTTGTGCGGCTGCACCACCTGCGGCCTGCGGCGGGCTCTAGGAAGGCCAGGACTCGTGTGGGTCGTGGTGAGGGCTCCAAGGGAAAGACCGCCGGGCGGGGTACCAAGGGCACCAAGGCTCGCTACCAGGTCCGCCCTGGTTTCGAGGGCGGGCAGATGCCCCTGCACATGCGCCTGCCCAAGCTTCGCGGCTTCCGCAGCCCCCACCGGGTGGAGTACCAGCCGGTCAACGTGGGGCGTATCGCTGAGCTCTTCCCTGCTGGCGGCACGGTGACCGTGGAGGACCTGGTTGCTGTCGGCGCGGTGCGCAAGGGCCACCTGGTCAAGGTCCTAGGCGGCGGTGACGTGACGGTGGCTCTCACGGTCACCGTGGACGCCTGGTCCGGCTCCGCCAAGGAGAAGATCGAGGCCGCAGGTGGGTCCATCACCACCCGGTGAGCGGCGCACCCGTTTGCCCATGACGAACGCGTGACGGAGCCCGGCCCGTCCAGGAGCATCCTGGAGGCCGGGCTCCGTCAACGGTAGTCTGACCTGGGCGCATACCCGGTGTCCCACCCGTCTGGCGGGTGGAGCCGTGAGACACGACCGACCACACGACACACTACCGAGTACACAGGAGATCGAGTGCTCAGCGCGTTCATCCAGGCGTTTCGGACGCCCGACCTCAGGGCCAAGCTCCTCTTCACCCTGGGCATCATGGCTCTGTTCCGCCTGGGATCGACAGTGCCCGCTCCAGGCGTGGACATGGCCAACGTCCAGGTCTGCGTAGGAGAGGCTGAGGGGCAGGGCCTGCTCAGCCTGATCAACATCTTCTCCGGGGGGGCGCTGCTCCAGCTGAGCGTCTTCGCCCTGGGAATCATGCCCTACATCACCGCGTCGATCATTATCCAGCTGCTGCGCGTGGTCATCCCCCGGTTCGAGGAGCTCCACAAGGAGGGCCAAGCCGGTACCGCCAAGCTGACGGAGTACACCCGCTACCTCACTATCGGCCTGGGCCTGCTGCAGTCAGCCACCATCGTGTCGACAGCGGCCACCGGCCAGCTGTTCGTAGGCTGCTCCGTGGAGGTCGTGCCTGACGCCTCCTTCGTCACCCTGGCTCTCATGGTCGTCACCATGACAGCAGGGACCGGACTCATCATGTGGCTGGGCGAGCTGATCACCGAGCGCGGCATCGGCAACGGCATGTCCCTGCTGATCTTCACCTCCATCGTCGCCCAGTTCCCGGCCAACATGATCTCCATTGCCGGGGGCAACAACGGCCTGTCACGTTTCCTCATCGTGGTGGCGGTGGTTCTGGCGGCCACGTTGGCCGTGATCTTTGTGGAGCAGGCGCAGCGCCGCATCCCCGTCCAGTACGCCAAGCGGATGATCGGTCGTCGGCAGTACGGAGGGTCCACCACCTACATCCCGATCAAGATCAACACCGCTGGAGTCATCCCGGTCATCTTCGCCTCCTCGATCTTGGCTATGCCCCAGCTGGTTGCCGGATTCGGCCGCCCCACCGACGGGTGGGTCATCTGGATCATGAACAACCTCCAGCAGACTCACCCCCTCTACCTGAGTGCCTACGCCGTCCTCATCCTGTGCTTCGCCTTCTTCTACACCGCGATCACCTTCAACCCCGAGGAGACCGCGGACAACATGAAGCGCTACGGCGGGTTCATCCCGGGAATTCGTGCCGGGGAACCGACGGTGCGCTACCTGACCTACGTCATCAACCGTGTCACCACAGCGGGTGCCATCTACCTCGTCCTTCTCGCCCTGCTTCCGACTGTCGCGGTGATCTGGCTGGGGCTGGCCCAGACCCTGCCCTTCGGAGGCACCACCATCCTTATCATGGTGGGAGTGGGTCTCCAGACCGTCAAGGAGATCAACTCCCAGCTCCAGCAGCGCCACTACGAAGGGTTCTTGTCATGAGTGCACGCATGGTTCTTCTCGGTCCACCTGGCGCGGGAAAGGGGACCCAGGCCGCTCGCGTCGCTGAGCACCTGGGCGTCCCGGCGATCTCCACCGGGGACATCTTCCGTGCCAACGTCGCCGAGGGAACTGAGCTGGGGACCCAGGCCCAGGGCTATATCGACCGCGGTGAGTACGTACCGGACTCGGTGACCAACGCGATGGTGGCTGACCGGATCAGCCAGGAGGACTGCCGTGAGGGGTTCCTGCTGGACGGCTACCCGCGTACGCAGGCTCAGGTCGCTGCCCTGGACGAGATGCTGGCCTCCTCCGGGTCCCGCGTGGACCTGGTCCTGGAGATCACCGCCCAGGAAGAGGCCGTTGTCGAGCGCCTGCTGAGGCGTGCCAGTGAGCAGGGCCGCGCGGACGACACCGAGCCGGTCATCCGCCACCGGCTGAAGGTCTACGCCGAGGCCACCGCGCCGCTGGTGGACCTGTACACGCGTCGAGGCCTGCTGGTCAGCGTGGACGGCATGGGCGACGTCGAGGAGGTTACGCAGCGCATCCTCGCGGCACTGTCCCGGCACGACCTGGTCGGCTAGGACCGGCTGCGGTGGGATAGTGCTCGGGCAGCCGTCCGGGCAGAAGGGAGTGCAGCGTGTTCTCACGGGAGCAGATCCAACTGAGGACTCCTGACCAGGTCCGGCATATGCGTCGTGCCGGCCTGGTGGTGGCGAAGGTGCACGCTGCCCTGCGGGAGGCCGTGGCGCCCGGGGTCACCACTGCAGAGCTTGACGTGGTGGCCGCCGAGGTCATCGCACAGTCTGGTGCCAGGTCCAACTTCCTGGGCTACTACGGGTACCCGGCCACCGTGTGCGTGTCCGTCAACGAGGAGGTCGTGCACGCAGTCCCGGGGAAGCGCAGGCTGCGGGCCGGGGACCTGGTCACCTTTGACTGCGGCGCCTACGTCGTGGACGAGGAGGGGACTCAGTGGCACGGTGACGCCGCCTTCACCACCGTGGTCGGGGGTACCTATCAGGACCCTCTCGACGAGCTCGTGGACACCACGACCTATGAGGCCCTGTGGTCGGCTGTGGCTGCCGTCGCGGTCGCCGTCCAGAGTGGCGCCTCCGGTCGCGGGGGGAGGCTCAACGTGGTCGGTGACGCTGTCGAGGCCGTGGTGGAGCGGGCCGCTGAGCACCACGGGCACCGGCTGGGTATTCTCCGGGAGTACGTGGGGCACGGGATCGGCACGCAGATGCACATGTCGCCCGACGTGCTCAACTACTCGGTGAGCCGCCGGGGCCCCAGGCTGAGGCCCGGAATGGTCCTGGCTATCGAGCCGATGCTGACCGCCGGGCCGCCTCGGGTACGCGAGCTCGACGACGGATGGACCGTCGTCACCTGTGACGGATCGCGTGCAGCACAGTGGGAGCACACGGTCGCGATCCTCCCGGGGGGGTGTGGGTCCTGACCGCGCCGGACGGGGGAGCGCAGGGGCTAGAGCCTTTTGGCCTGGCGCCGGTGGTCCTGTCCTGACAGGCGGCCCTTGGCACGCGGTTGGGGGCGGTGCACGTCGGGACCACTCCCGATCAGGCCGACGGCAGGCCGCAAGTGTCGGTGTGTCCGGAAACACCGCGGACGTGGCCGCCAGGGCATGGTAGGTGACAGCGTTCCTGCCGTAGAGTTTGCTGCTGGACGCCTGTCCGTCGATCCTTCCTGCCCATGCACCTTGTCCTCCGGCAGCCGGTGCCGTGGACCAAGTTCCTGTGGTCGGCAGCGGCGTCCGCCGGGCGGCGCTCGTCGTCGGGCACGTTCGAGCGAACAACCACTGTTGGAGGGACATGGCTAAGAAGGACGGAGTCATCGAGGTCGAGGGATCGGTCGTCGAGGCCCTTCCGAACGCGATGTTCCGGGTTGAGCTGAGCAACGGGCACGTAGTGCTCGCGCACATCTCCGGAAAGATGCGGCAGCACTACATTCGTATCCTTCCCGAGGACCGGGTGGTCGTCGAGCTCAGCCCGTACGACCTGTCCCGTGGTCGCATCGTCTACCGTTACAAGTGAGAGCCGGCTCAGTACAGCCGACGGAGGAGCAGCATGAAGGTCAAGCCGAGTGTCAAGAAGATCTGTGACAGCTGCAAGGTGATTCGTCGCCACGGCCGCGTCATGGTCATCTGCGATAACCCGCGGCACAAGCAGCGACAGGGCTGAGTCCAGCCCACGCACCGTGGCCCCTGGCCACCACACAAGGCACCTGTCCCAGCCAGTCCTGCTTAGGCAGCGGGACCGCAACCCCCGGTTCTCGGAGGCCGGGGCCGCCCTGCGGGGCGGGGGAGACGGGTGACGACCTCCGGGAGCACACAGGAGAACCACATCGTGGCACGCATTTCTGGTGTTGACCTACCTCGCGACAAGCGTGTGGAGGTTGCACTGACTTACATCTTCGGGATCGGGCGCACTCGTGCGGTCGAGGCCCTGGCGGCAACGGGGGTCAGCCCCGACACCCGCGTCAAGGACCTGACTGAGGATGAGCTCGTCGCCCTGCGAACCCACATCGACTCCACCTACCAGGTAGAGGGCGACCTGCGGCGTGAGGTCCAGGCGGACATCCGTCGCAAGATCGAGATCGGCTGCTACCAGGGCCTGCGCCACCGTCGGCACCTGCCGGTCCACGGCCAGCGCACCAAGACCAACGCGCGCACCCGTAAGGGTCCCAAGCGCACGGTGGCCGGTAAGAAGAAGGCCAAGTAACACACAGGTAAGCAGACGCTGAGCGGGCTTGCGCCCGCCGCGTAGGACGATCTCACCACGAAGAAGGAAGAATGCCCCCTAAGACCCGCGCCACCGCGCGCAAGACGCGCCGTAAGGACCGCAAGAACGTCACCCACGGCCACGCCTACATCAAGTCCACGTTCAACAACACCATCGTCTCTCTGACTGATCCTCAGGGCGCTGTCATCGCCTGGTGCTCCTCGGGGCAGGTTGGCTTCAAGGGCTCGCGCAAGTCGACCCCCTACGCCGCCCAGCTGGCCGCCGAGGCCGCCGCACGGCGTGCCCAGGAGCACGGGATGAAGAAGGTCGACGTCTTCGTCAAGGGCCCGGGTCCCGGCCGCGAGACCGCTATCCGCTCGCTGCAGGCAGCCGGCCTGGACATCGGCCCGATCACTGACGTCACTCCCCAGGCGCACAACGGCTGCCGCCCGCCGAAGCGCCGTCGCGTCTGAGCCTCATTTGGACCTCACCGGGACGTGGCCGCCCCTGCGAGTGCTTTCTCCGAGCCTTCTAGGCCTTCTAGGGGTGCCGCGGTCCTTGAGGCCTCCAGCCGCTGTCGGCGGAGCGCCAGGGTCGGCACAGCCTTCTGACTGGCCGTCCAACCTGATCAGGAACGGCGTCATATAGCGGGCGCCGCGACGAAAGGAAACCACGTGCTTATCGCACAACGACCCACGCTGACCGAGGAGGTTGTCGAGGAGAACCGCCGGTCGCGGTTCGTGCTCGAGCCTCTCGAGCCCGGATTCGGCTACACGCTCGGCAACTCCCTGCGGCGTACGCTGCTGTCCTCCATCCCGGGAGCGGCTGTCACCTCCGTGCGCATTGACGGGGTGCCTCACGAGTTCCGGACTATCCCGGGCGTCAAGGAGGACGTCGCCCAGATCATCTTGAACATCAAGGAGATCGTCCTGTCCTCGGAGAACGACGAGCCGGTGGTGATGTACCTGCGCAAGTCGGGTCCGGGCGCCGTCGTGGCCGGTGACATCACCCCGCCGACCGGGGTCGAGATCCACAACCCCGAGCTGGTCATCGCCGTCCTCAACGAGAAGGGCAAGCTGGAGATCGAGCTGACTGTCGAGCGTGGCCGCGGCTACGTCTCCGCCAACCAGAACAAGGACCCTAACGCCGAGATCTCCCGTATTCCGGTGGACTCCATCTACTCTCCGGTCAGGAAGGTCTCCTACGAAGTCGAGGCCACCCGTGTAGAGCAGCGCACGGACTTTGACAGGCTGATTGTGGACGTGGAGACCAAGGCCTCGATGACCCCGAGAGACGCCCTGGCCTCCGCAGGCAAGACGCTGGTCGAGCTCTTCGGCCTGGCCCGTGAGCTTAACGTCGAGGCGGAGGGGATCGAGGTGGGCCCGTCGCCGGTGGACGAGGCCTTCCAGCAGGACCTGGCGCTCATGATTGACGAGCTGGACCTGCAGGCCCGCTCCTCCAACGCTCTCAAGCGGGAGGGCATCCACACTGTTGGTGAGCTGGTGTCACGCAGCGAGGCTGACCTGCTTGACATTCGTAATTTCGGTGCGAAGTCCATCTCGGAGATCAAGGACAAGCTGGCCGAGCTGGGGCTGTCCCTCAAGGGCTCGCCGGTCGACTACGTCTCCGACGACGACTACACCGCCAACCCCACGTTCAGCGACGAGCAGCAGGCCTGAGGCCACTCGTCATTCACCTAGGAGACAACCATGCCTCGCCCCACCAAGGGCCCCCGGCTGGGCGGTAGCGCCCAGCACGAGCGCCACATGCTGGCCAACCTTGCCACGCAGCTGATCGTCCACGAGTCCATCAAGACCACCGAGGCTCGTGCCCGCCGCCTGCGTCCCTATGTCGAGAAGCTGATCACCAAGGGTAAGCGTGGTGACCTGCACGCTCGTCGTACCGTGATGAAGAAGGTGACGGACAAGTTCGCCGTCTACCGTCTTTTTGAGGTGCTTGCTCCTCAGCTCGAGGGGCGCGACGGCGGCTACACCCGTATCGTCAAGACCGCGCCTCGTAAGGGTGACAACGCGCCGATGGCGGTCATCTCCCTGGTGCTGGAGCCGGTGGCGCGCAAGGAGGTGGTTGCCGATGCCGTGGCCACAGCCAAGCGGGCAGCGACCCGGGCCGCTGAGGAGGCTGAGGCCGCGACCAGCGCCGCCAGGAGGGACAACGACGCCTCGGCCCCGTCACAACAGGAGGCGGAGGACGCGGGGTCCTCGCAGGCTGGCAGCGAGTCCGAGAAGTCCGAGAAGAAGGACTACGCGGGCTCTGTCCGGCTGGCGGAGGGGTCCACCGAGGCCCCAGACGCTGACCACCAGGTCAAGGGGAACGAGGACTCCATGAAGTACCACGTGCCCGGTTCGCGCTGGTACGACGCTACTGTGGCCGAGGTGTGGTTCGCCTCGGCCGAGGCGGCACAGGCCGCAGGATTCTCCCCTGCTGGTGGTGCGGCAGCCCAGAAGGTGACCGAGGAGGCCTAGACAGCCTTCGCTTCCGGCTCGGCGAAGCCCCTTCCAGATGGGTGTCTGCTGACTGCGGGGTCCGTCTCACGCCTTTCGGTGGGTGAGACGGACCCCGCACTCGTGTATCTCGCGTTCCTGGGCGTCTTCCGGGACGGACCACCCCCTGAGGCGGGACCCGGCTTAGCGCCTGCGGCCTCAGGGGTGGGAAGGGTCTCTACTCCAGCGCGCGGATGATGTCCTCGACAGTGCCCTTGGCGTCGCCAAACAGCATAGAGGTGTTGTCCTTGAAGAACAGGGGTTCTGGACTCCCGCGTAGCCGGTGGCCATGGAGCGCTTGAAGACGATGACACGCCTGGCCTCCCACACCCGTAGGACCGGCATGCCCGCGATGGGTGAGCCTGGCTCGTCTGCAGCCGGGTTGACTGTGTCGTTGGCCCCGATGACCAGGACGACATCCACCTCCCCCAGGTCGTCATTGACCTCGTCCATCTCCAGGACGAGGTCGTAGGGGACCTTGGCCTCGGCCAGGAGCACGTTCATGTGACCGGGGAGGCGGCCAGCCACCGGGTGGATGCCGAAGACGACCTCGACCCCCTCGTTGCGCAGCATCGCTGTGAGGGTGGCAACCGGGTACTGGGCCTGTGCCACAGCCATTCCGTACCCAGGAGTAATGACCACCCGCCGTGCCTCCTGGAGGAGCTGGGCGGTGGTTATGGCGTCGATCTCGTTGATCGTCCCTTCGGCGGTGCCGAGCTCGGCTGTGACTCCCTCGGTACCGAAACCTCCCAGCAGCACAGAGACGAAGGAACGGTTCATCGCTTGGCACATGAGGTAGGACAGATAGGCTCCCGAGGAGCCGACGAGGGCGCCGGTGATGATCAGCAGGTCGTTGTTGACCAGGAAACCTGTGAAGGCGGAGGCCCATCCCGAGTAGGAGTTCATGATGGACACTACGACGGGCATGTCGCCGCCGCCGATGGCGACAACCAGGTGCACTCCCAGGGCCAGGGCGATAACCGTCATCGTCGCCAGGCACGCCCAGGCGGCAGGGGAGTGCTCGGGCAGGGCCATGAAAGCCACCATGAGGCCCAGGGAGACCAGCAGCGCAGCCAGGTTGAGCCAGTTGCGCCCAGGCAGCGTGACAGGACGGCCCGGCACTCGACCGGAGAGCTTGAGCGCGGCTAGCACTGAGCCGGTGAAGGTCACCGCGCCCACGAACACCCCCAGGAAGACCTCACCGCGGTGGAACACGCCGAGCGTGGCCGCCAGGCTGTCGGGAGCGACGTAGGAGCCGTATCCCACGAGCACGGCGGCCAGCCCGACCAGGCCGTTGAGGACGGCCACCAGCTGGGGCATACCGGTCATGGCCACACGCCTGGCCAGCACCATCCCGATGACGGCACCGACAGCAAGTGCCAGGGCGATCAGGATCGCTGTGGTCACCACCCCCTGTCCCGGGTCCGAGGTCAGGGCCAGGGCCGTTCCGGCAGCCACGGCTACAGCCATGCCCAGGGCGCCGGCCAAGTTGCCCCGGGTCGAGGTCTCATGCCGGGACAGCCCGGCGGCAGCCAGGATGAACAGGAGCGCGGCGGCTATGTAGGCGAGGGCCACGGGGGAGGGCAGGCCAGCCGAGGTGCCAGACGCCGTGGACGCGGGAGCCGACAGGGCAGGTAGCAGCATGGACGGTGCGGGTGGCATCGCCTCAGTCCTTCCTGAACATGGCAAGCATGCGGTGGGTCACCGCGAAGCCGCCGAAGACGTTGACGGAGGCCAGGACAACTGCCAGGAAGCTCACGGCGCTGACCAGGAGGTTGTCGTTACCGACCTGCGAGATTGCCCCCAGCAGGATGATGCCGGAGATCGCGTTGGTCACGGACATGAGTGGAGTGTGCAGGGCCGGGGTGACGTTGGAGATGACGTAGAAGCCCAGGACCACCGCCAGCATGAGCACGATGTAGTGGCTCGCCACCGCGACGGGTGTGACCAGGACCAGTGCTGCCAGGGCTAGGGCAGCAGCTACCAGGCCTGCCCGGCGGGCACGGGCGGCGCTCCTGGCTCGGTTCTGCGCCGCCTCCTGTGACGCCGCTGAGGTGTCAGGCGCCTGGGTAGCTGGTGGCACCGTGCCTGCCCCGGCCGTGGGGGCGGCGGACACGGTCACGGCAGGCGGGGGCCACAGGATCTCGCCCGCGTGGGTGACGGTGATGCCCCGTACCACCTGGTCCTCCAGGTCCAGTCTCAGCACGCCGTCCTTGGCCGGGGTCATGAGCGTGAGCAGGTTGACCAGATTCTGCCCGTAGAGCTGGGAGGCCTGGGTGGGAAGCCGTCCGGCCAGGTCCGTGTAGCCCACGATGGTGACGCCGCCGTCAGTAAGGACTACCTCGGAGGGGACCGTCAGCTCGGTGTTGCCGCCGTTGGCAGCAGCCATGTCCACCACGACCGATCCCGGGCGCATCCCCTCCAGCGCGGCGCGGCTCAGCAGCACCGGTGCCTGCCGCCCAGGGACGCTTGCGGTGGTGATGACGATATCAGCCTGGGCCGCCTCCTTGGCGTACAGGGCGGCAGCCAGCTCTGCCTGCTCGGCGCTCATCTGCCTGGCGTAGCCGTCGCTGGAGGCCTCCTGGTGCCCGGGCGCGGAGGGGACGGGGATGAACGTCGCCCCCATGGACCGTACCTGGTCCTCGACCTCAGGACGCACGTCGGTGCCACGCACCTGTGCCCCCAGGGAGGAGGCGGTCCCGATCGCTGCCAGCCCGGCCACCCCGGCACCGATGACGTAGACGGAGGCGGGTGGAAGCTTGCCTGCTGCCGTGACCTGGCCGGTGAACACCCGGCCGAAGTGGGCGGCAGCCTCGATGACGGCGCGGTAGCCAGCGAGGTTGGCCTGGGAGGACAGGACATCCATCGCCTGCGCGCGCGAGATCCTGGGTACCGCGTCCAGGGCGAGCCCGGTCAGGCCGCGTGCCCGCAGGGCCTCGACGAGCCTGGGGCTGCGTGCGGGGGCAAGACGTCCCACGTAGGTCGTACCCGGGCTCATGAGCGCCAGGTGCTCCTCGTCAGGGGCGTCCACCCCCAGCACCACCTCACAGTCCCATACCTGGGCCTCGTCAGTGACCCGGGCCCCGGCCTCCTCATAGGCGCTGTCAGGGAAGCTGGCGGCCTGCCCGGCGCCGCGCTGGACGTGCACCTCGTAGCCGAGACGGACCAGCCGCGACACCGTCTGCGGCGTCGCGGCGACAAGGGCCTGACCTGGTTTCTCACAGGGAATTCCAGTACGCACGTGTCACTCCTTCACCCCGGTCCTGGGCGCCGCTGCGTAGGGGGAGCCTGCGGGCCGTGGGAGGATCATAGGGAGACCCGTCAGCACTGACAAGACTAGCCGCTCAGGCGAGCCGAGTGACGTCTTTGCGGCACCGGGCTGGCAGCGGGTCCCTCCGTCCCGGTCAGCGGGCAGCCATGAGCCAGCAGCGTGCGCCTCCGGTCATGCCAGCCTCGTTGGGGACCACGACGACGTCGTCACCGATCCGGGTCAGCTGGGCGGCGGTGATCCGTCGTGAGTTCCCGCCGCCCAGGTAGAGGCGGTCCCACAGGTACATGGGCCGTAGCGAGTCCACGACGCGTCGCACGCGCCGCGACCAGTGGGCGTCGCCCAGCCGCAGCCGCTCGTGCTCGCCGATGTAGTCGTCGTAGGACAGCCCCCAGCGTACCGGCCCCTGGGACACCTCGACATGCGGTGCCAGGACGCCGTTGTCGAAGACCGCGTTACCCAGGCCGGTCCCCAGGGTGATGATCATCTCCAGCCCGTGGCCGGTGACGACGCCGGCTCCGGCGACCTCGGCGTCGTTGAGGACCAGTGTCGGAGCGTCGAGGCGTTGGGAGACCGCCCTGGCCATGTCGAAACGGGCCCACTGGTCCACCAGCTCGGGCAGGACCCGCGAGCGCGGTCCATCCCGGGTGATGTAGTGGGGGGTGGACACGACCACGCCGTGGCGGATCATCCCGGGCATGCCCACGGTCACTCGGTCGGCGCGGGGCAGCTGGTCCGCCAGGGCCTCGATGGTGTCCACCAGCTTGGTCGGGGGCAGGGGGTAGGGTGTGGAGGTGCGCACGGCACGTGAGACGGTGCTGCCCTCGGCGTCCAGGACAGAGGCCTTGATACCGCCGCCACCACAGTCGACGCACAGGGTGGTCAGTGAGCTCACGGGACTGATGCTAGCGCGTGCCGGGCGGCAGCGCCCGGCACGGCTGCGGGCGCCTGGACCGCCCGGGCGCTGGAGGCGTGTGGTCGGCGCGGCCGGAGTGGTGTGGTCAGAGCGGTCAGGGTGGCGTGGTCGAATAGGCCCATGAGCAAGCGGCGCAAGGTCGGCGGTAGCCCTGGCCCTGAAGGCGTGGCTGCGTCTGGTTCCGCGGACGGGGCGGGCACGGGTGTGGTACGGGTTCGTCTGGACCTCGCCTACGACGGGGCAGGGTTCAGTGGGTGGGCCGCCCAGCCTGGTCTGCGCACGGTAGAAGGTGTGCTGACAGCGGCGCTGACGACGGTGCTGCGCACCCCTGTGCGCCTGACTGTTGCGGGGCGCACCGACGCAGGGGTGCACGCTGTCGGCCAGGTCGTGCACCTTGACGTGCCTGCCGCTGCCTGGCAGGCCCTGCCCGGGCGGTCCCGGCGCGCCCCCGAGCAGGCGCTGCTGACCCGGCTCACTGGAGTCCTGGCCCGGGAGGCCCGGCAGGCGTGGCGTGTCCCAGACCTGCCGAGCACGGTGGAGTCGTCGTCGCAGGGGCCAGGAGGCGGGCAGGACGAGCGGGTGCCGACGGCGGGAAGCACCCGGGCGGCAGGGCGGGTGCCGCGTGGGGCCAGTGACGTGGTCGTCACCGCCGCCAGCCAGGTCGGTCCCGACTTTGACGCCCGCTTCGGCGCCCTGTGGCGCCGCTACACCTATCGGATCAGCGACGGGGCGAGCCTGCGGGACCCACGTCGTCGCGGCCACGTGCTGTGGACGGAGGGCGTGCTCGACGTCGAGGCGATGCAGGCCAGTGCGCTCCCGCTCCTGGGCGAGCACGACTTCCTGTCCTTCTGCAGACCGCGTCAGGGGGCCTCCACGGTCCGCGACCTGAGGCGGCTGTGCTGGCAGCGCGTGGAGGGGGCGGGAGCCGACGCCTCCCTGGTCACCCTGAGCGTCGAGGCCGACGCCTTCTGCCACTCCATGGTGCGCTCCCTGGTGGGGCGGGGCTGGAGGTGGGGCGGGGGCGGCGTCCCGTCGCCTGGCCTGCTCGGCTCCTCGCCGCCCGCAGCCGCCGTGGGGCGGCTCCGGTGGCGCCGCCCCACGGCTTGACCCTGGAGGAGGTGGCCTACCCGGACGCGCACGGGCTGGCGGCGCAGGCCAGACGCTCCCGGGTGCGGAGGTCCCTGTGCTGACTGCGTGTTCCCCGGGCTGGCAGTGTCGGCTGCCTCCGGGCGCTTCCGGTACTGCGGATACGTGGGCTACGTGGGATACGTGGTGGGATTCACGGGGGCGTGTCGGCCCGACTTTTTGACCGCTGCTGCTCCCGGCCGGTAGTGTGTGAGAGTCGTGCAGCACAAGGGTTGCGTGTCCACAGGTGTCTCCCACTCGCCTGGATCGCCCGTGCTCCGACCACTCACCTGACCATGGTGGTCTCGCCGAGCCGCGACGCTTTGACGTGCCTCGGCGCGTCCGCCCGCCAAGAGAAACGAAGGCAACGTCCGTGCGCACGTATACACCGAAGCCTGGCGACGTCGAGAAGCGCTGGTACGTCATTGACGCCACCGACGTCGTCCTGGGCCGTCTGGCAGCCCAGGCTGCGACCCTGCTCCGTGGGAAGCACAAGCCGCAGTTCGCTCCCAACGAGGACTGCGGCGACTATGTCATCATCATCAATGCTGACAAGGTCGTCCTGACCAACGGCAAGGCTGAGAAGAAGTTCGCCTACCGTCACTCCGGCTACCCTGGCGGTCTCAAGGCCGTGCCCTACACCGAGCTGTTGGCCACGCGTCCCGAGCGGGCGGTGTCCAAGGCGGTCAAGGGGATGGTGCCCCACACCAAGCTCGGTCGCGCCCAGCTCAAGAAGCTCAAGGTCTACGCCGGCAGCGAGCACCCGCACGCCTCACAGAACCCGCAGCCCTTCGAGATCACCCAGGTCGCCCAGTAGCGCCCTGCGCTCGGCACTCACGACAAGCAGACAAGCAAAGGACATACCGTGGCTGAGACCACTGTCGACACCGACGCGCTGGACGAGGACAACGTACCGTCCAGCTACACCACTGAGACCGAGGCTCCTGTGGAGGGCCGTGGCCAGTCCGTCACCGCTCCTGGCAGCGGCCTGGGGCGCCGTAAGGAGGCTGTGGCCCGCGTCCGCCTGGTGCCCGGCACAGGCCAGTGGACCATCAACGGCCGCACGCTGGAGGACTACTTCCCCAACAAGCTGCACCAGCAGCTGGTTCGTGCTCCCTTCACCGTCCTTGACCTGGAGGGCCGCTTCGACGTCATTGCCCGTATCAGTGGCGGGGGCGTTTCCGGGCAGGCGGGTGCGCTGCGTCTGGGGATCGCCCGCGCCCTCAACGAGATCGACCGGGAGGCCAACCGGGCCACCCTGAAGAAGGCTGGCTTCCTGACCCGCGACGCTCGTACCGTGGAGCGCAAGAAGGCCGGTCTGCACAAGGCCCGTCGCGCCCCCCAGTACTCCAAGCGCTGACCGGATCCGCCTCCGGGGTCACCACTCCACTAGCCCCCGTCGTCCTCGCGTGAGCGCAGGGCGACGGGGGCAGTGCTGTCGCCTGTCGTCCCACTACGCCTGCACCGCAGGTGTGCCACCGCGTGGTGGCGGCGGTGGCGACGCGAGCGGGGCTCCGCAGGCTCTCAGGTGCTCGCGGGGAGGAGTCTCAGGAATTCTCAAGGCGGGCAGGGAGGGCTGTCCGCGACTGGGCGGATGTAACGCGGGTGTGTCCTGGACCGGGGGCGCGCGTGGCAGGATGGGGCTGACGTAGTGACCGGTTTCCTGACCGTACACCAATCCCAGGAGGTTCTTCTCATGGCTCGACTCTTTGGAACCGACGGCGTGCGTGGCCTGGCCAACGACCTGCTCACCCCCACGCTGGCTGTCCAGCTCGGCGAGGCTGCGGCCCGGGTGCTTACCAGGGACGCTCCTGCTCCTACCGGGGCACGCGGCAGTCGGCCCCGGGCCATCGTCGGGCGTGACACGCGCGCCTCGGGGGAGTTCCTCGACCACGCCATCAGTTCGGGCCTGGCGGCATCGGGTGTGGACGTCACCCGCGTGGGCGTGCTGCCCACACCGGCTATCGCCCACATGACGGCGACCCAGGACCTGGAGCTGGGAGTCATGATCTCTGCCTCCCACAACCCTTTTCCAGACAACGGCATCAAGTTCTTCGGTCGGGGGGGCTACAAGCTGCCTGACGCCGTGGAGGACGAGATCGAGTCCCTCCTGGGCAAGGTGGACAACCGCCCCACGGGGGCTGAGGTGGGCCGAGTCATCAAGGGCGAGACCATCGCTGACCAGAACTACATCAACCACCTCGTGGACTCCGCGGCCACCGACCTGTCGGGCCTGCGTGTCGTCGTGGACGCCTCCAACGGTGCTGCCTCCGCGGTCGGTCCGGCGGCGCTGCGGGCGGCTGGTGCCGAGGTCATCGTCATCAACGCCTCTCCGGACGGCCTTAACATCAACGTCGGCTGCGGCTCCACGCACCCCGAGCAGCTGCAGAGCTACGTGGTGTCCGTGGGCGCGGACATGGGTGTGGCCTACGACGGCGACGCCGACCGCTGCCTGGCGGTGGATGCCGAGGGCAACCTGGTGGACGGCGACCAGATCATGGGCATGCTCGCTATCGGCATGAAGGCTGACGGCACCCTGGGCAGTGACACCCTCGTCGTCACCGTCATGAGCAACCTCGGCCTCATCCTGGCCATGCGTGAGCACGGTATCCGCACGGTCCAGACCGGCGTGGGGGACCGCTACGTGCTGGAGAAGATGGTCCAGGGCGGCTACACCCTGGGTGGGGAGCAGTCCGGCCACGTCATCGACACCGTCCACGCCACCACCGGTGACGGCGTGCTTACCTCCCTGCACGTGGCCGCCCGGGTCAAGCGCACAGGGAAGACGCTGGCCGAGCTGGCTTCCGTGGTGACCCGGCTGCCGCAGACCCTCATCAACGTCAAGGGCGTGGACAAGGCGGCCGCCGGGACCAACCAGACCGTCCAGGACGCCGTGGCCCGGGCGGAGAAGGAGCTGGGGGAGACCGGGCGCGTGCTGCTGCGCCCCTCCGGCACCGAGCCGCTGGTGCGTGTCATGGTCGAGGCCGCCACCCAGGAGCAGGCGGACCGCGTCGCCGGGTCGCTGGCCTGTGTCGTCAAGGACAACCTCAGCCTGTGACCGCCGGGCCAGGCGGAGGGCAGGCTGCCGGAGCGGGGGAGCGCCCTGCCGCTCCTGCGCCCCGGCTGCGCCTTCTTGACCCTGTGCCCTCGTGGCAGGGAAGGCCGTTGACTGGCAGGACCCGTGACCTTCTCTGCCTGCTGGCATCTGCCGGGCAGGGCGGGGCAAGTGAGGATGAGCTTGCCGATGGACTGTGGCCGCACCGGCGCCCAGCTCGCCCTCGTCAGTCCCTCCAGGTCGTTGTCTCCCGTGCCCGCTCCCTGCTGGGCGCTGGCGCGGTCGAGCGCGTGGCCATCGGCTACCGTCTGGCGCTGCGTGCCGACGACGTCGACTACCTCATCGTGGTCAGGTCCGCCCGTCTGGCCGTCGATGCGGCCAGGCAGCAGGAGCTGGCGCGGGTGGTCGCTGTCACGGACACCGCTGTGAGTGAGCAGGGTGCGCAGATGCCAGGGCGTGGCGCCACGGCGGGCCAGGGTCCTCACGGTGAGCTCGTGGGGGAGGCGGCCCGCCTGCTGCACCGGCTCGTCCGGGAGAGGGCGCTGGCGCTGGACCACCTGGGCCGCTACGCCGAGGCCATGGTGCTGCTGCCAGCGCTGGCTGAGTACGACCCGGCGGACGAGCCCGTGCTAGCTGCCCTCGTGCGCGACGAGGCCTGGACCAGCTCGCCAGCAGCGGCTCTGGAGCGCTATGAGGCCTACCGGCGTCGGCTGCGCGAGTCCGGGGCCGCTCCCGGGCCTGTGCTACGCGCCGCCCACGAGGCCGCGCTGAGCGCCGAGCAGCCGGTTCGCCGCGGGATACGGTACGCCTCCACACCGATGGTCGGTCGCGGGGCAGACCTGCGCGCCGTGGAGGACGCGGTCGCAACCAGCCGACTGGTGACCATCACCGGACCGGGCGGGGTCGGTAAGACGCGTCTGGCCCAGGCCGTGGCCGCGCGCAGCGTCCTGCCGGTGGTCCACGTCCTGTCCATGACCGAGCACGCGCCGCGGCATACCAGGTGGTGCCCTGGCGGCGCCGAGAGCCCCTCAGGCCCCGATGTCCTGCGTCTGGCCCGCGTGCTCCTGGCCGGGCTCGGTGCGCACCTTGATGCCGGGAGTGATCCGCGCCGCAGGCTGGGGGAGGTCCTGGCCAGTCCGGGAACGCTGCTCGTCCTGGACGACTGTGAGCACCTTGCCCCGGTGCTGGCCGACCTGCTGGCTCCCCTCCTGAGCACAATGCCTGCGCTGCACGTGCTGGTCACCTCGCGACGCGTCCTGGATCTTGCGGGCGAGCGCGTGCACCGCCTCGGCCCTCTCGCCAGGGGTGACGCGGAGGAGCTCTTCCGTCAGCGTGCTGCGGCGGTGCGCCCCGACCAGCCGCTGGACCAGGCTGACCTGGCCCCTCTGCTGGCCCTGCTGGACGGGATACCGCTCGCTATTGAGCTGGCTGCCGCACGCACCCGTGCCATGTCCCTCGCCCAGATCGGCCAGCGTCTTCCCGGCCACCTTGCTGTTCTGACCGGTTCCCGTGACCTGCCTGAGCGCCAGCGCACGCTGGCCGCTGTCCTCGAGTGGTCCTGGGACCTCCTGGAGCCCGCAGCGCGCCGCGCGCTCAGACGCGCTGCGCTCCTGGCTGACGGCTTCACCCTGGAGACCGCTGAGGCGGTGCTGGGACCCGAGGCTCCTGTGCTCGTCGAGGCTCTTGTGGCACAGTCCCTCCTGCTGGTCGCGGAGGCTGCCTGGTCTGGTGTCCAGGGGGCCCAGGGCGCGCAGAGGACGTGGAGCGGACCCGGGGCACAAGGGGTGCAGGACCTCGCCCCTGGGCTGGTACCTGCTGGCGTGCAGGAGCTGGCAGTCCCCCGGTTCCGGGTGCTCACCAGCGTGCGTGAGCTGGTGCTGTCGCTTCCGGTGGACGCAGCGCAGGATGCCGAGGACCGTGCAGCCGTGCGCGCCTGGGCGCTGGGCCTGTGCACGCCTCTGCTGGCCGTGGAGGCGGGCCGGCAGGAGGAAACGAGTGGTCAGGATGGCTGTAGCGGTGACGCCGGTGGCTCAGCCTCTCCGGACTCGTCCCCGGCGGTCACCTCGGTCATGCTCGAGGAGACTGGGCTCGTCCAGGAGCTGGAACGCGCCCTGGGTGCCTGGGCCGGCTCCGGGCACCAGCCGGGCAGGGACCTGGAGGATGCCTGCGTCATCGGGGCTGCGCTGGTGACCTGCTGGTCATCGAGCTGGGCGTTCCCGCAGATGGCGACCTGGGGCCCTCGTCTTTACCAGCTGGTTGTCACGCCACCGCCAGACCAGCCGGGGGCCCGGGCTCGCTCCAGGATCCTGTACCGCCTGTGCGTGTCCACCTGGCTGCTCGGCCCCCTGCCTGAGCGGGTCCGCCGGGCCGTGCCTGGCGGGGGCGGGCTCGATGACGCGCAGGGGGCGGCGGTGCGGCGCCTAGCACGCACCCGCCGGGAGGACTGGCCGGTACTCGCCCTGGACGAGGACGTCTGGGTGGCCTGGGCGGCAGGACGCTGCGTGTGCACTGACCTGGAGAACCAGGGCCGTCTTGAGACGGCCCTGACCCTGACGGAGACGCTCCTGGACCGGGTGCGAACGGCTGGCCTGCCCGGGCACCACCTCGCCGGGCTGGAGCTGGACCGCCTCAGGCTGCTGCTGGAGATGGGCGAGTACGCGCGGGGCGCACGCGAGTGCGAGCGGCTGTCCCAGGTGCTGGAGCGCAGCAACCTGCCGCAGCGCGGGCTCCACACCTGGGTGGTGGACATGCTGAGCCGCTGCTGCCGGGTCTATCTTCATCCCACACCTCAGGCGGCCGACGCGCTCCTGGAGGAGATGGCGTCCGTGAACGTGCCTGGGACGGTACGGTCGACGGTCCGCCTCGCCAGCTCTGAGATGCACCTGCTGGCTGGCAGACGGCGCCAGGCGGCCCTTGACAGCCGCGAGGCTCTTGACATGGTCGTCCTCGACGGCGCCGCGGTGCCCGGGGGGCCGTGGGAGCTCTACGGGCTGGCCCTCTGCCTGGTCGTTGACGCCGCCCTGACCGGTCCCGAGCGCCGGGGACTGGACCCTCTCGCGGTGCGTCGTCGTGCCTTCCGCGCGCTGGGCCGGACCCTGGGCCCGCGAGGGCGGGCACACAGGACCTGCCGACCATCGCCACGCTCGCGGCGGCGACCGGGCTGTCCATCATGACGGCTGCCTGGCCGGCCCGCGAGCCAGATGGCCCCAGGAGGCTGCGGACGCGGCGGAGGACGGGCTGGGACTGCCTGAGGAGGCGGGGCGGCTGGGAGCGGAGCTGCTTGCCACAGCGCTGCGTCTGGGGCACAACCAGACCTGCCTGGTGGTCTCACGTCCGCGTCTGCTCGCGGCCGCGGGGCGGCTCGGCCAGCCCGGCCCCCAGGCGCTCCGCGAGGCCCAGGAGCGCGTGGGGCGCCTGAGCAGGTCACGCTGCCCGGAACACATGGCGCGGCTGCTGGAGGGGCTGTCAGGCTGGCTGTGAGGCGTGCTGGTCCGCGGGCTGGTAGAGGCGCTCTCCCACCTCCCTGGCACGGGTGGGTGGGGCCGCCCCGGAACCGGGACGGCCCCGGGGCCTCAGGACGTGGCGCGCTGGTGGCGCACCACGGCTGCGGGGGCGGCGGGCGTCATGATGACCAGGCACCCCGGGGCGGCTCAGCCGACGTCGGCGGCGCTGACGGTGCCTGGCGCACCTTGGCGAGAGTGGTCTCGTAGGCCTCGTAGAACACGGGCGCGCTCACGCCGCTGCGCCTGCCGTACTCGTAGACGTCACGGCACACGGCCAGCAGATCCGCCATGTTGGTGTGCAGCGTCATGATCCTGCGAGTCAGGACGTTGCGGGAGAACATGCGTCTCATCATGGGCGCCGACACCACGGCAGGAAGACGGTAGGGGAGAAGGTCCCCGCGGTACCTCCTCAGCTCCACGCCGCGAGCCTCGACGATCCTTGAGGCCTCACGGACGGCCTTGACCACGTGAGCCAGTATGGTGGAGGACCCCATCATCTTCTCCGCGGCCGCAGCGGTGTCGTTGGTATCACCGTACACCCCGGCCACTGACACCACGCCGGCGTTGACGGCCATGTGCAGCCACGTCCACTCCAGCATGTCGTGGGGGTGCTCCAGGGCGATGCCGCAGGAGCGGAAGAGCGCCTCGACCTTCCCGTAGCCGTCAGGGCCGTCAGGGCTGTCAGGGTGGTCAAGGCGGGCCGTGTCCTCGCGCTCCAGCATGAAGTGGTCGAACACGCAGCAGCTGAGCACGCCGTCCCTCATGCGTCCTCCCGCAACCGGGTAGCCCAGGACGGTCCCACGGCCGGAGGTGAGCTCTTCAAGCTCGCTGCGCTCCCCCCAGAAGCCTCCGCACAGGAGGACGGGACCCTCCACACCGAGCGTGCCAAGGTCCTGCATCACGGTGGCCACGTCCTTGTAGGGGACGCTGACCACGATGAGGTCGTAGCGCTCGTGCGTCCTAGGGCGGACCTCGTAGCTGTCGCGCGAGGCAGTCCCCCTCGGGGCCCTGCGCCCGTCCAGGAGGTCGACCTCCAACGAGGTGGTGCCGGCCCTCGGGCTGGAGCCACGTACCAGGTGCTCGACGTCGTGGCCTGCCTTGTGGAACAGGTAGCCGTACGTCGTCCCGATGACTCCCAGGCCGATGACGAGGACGTCCATGGATCTGTGCGGGTACTGATGCTTGCGGGTCGTCATGCCTCAAGCCTGAGGCTCGGCGGTTTCAGGCCGCTTTCAGTCGCCGTGGCTAGAGGCCCCGTCCTGGGGTCAGGACACCCCCCGGCCCCGCAGGTAGGAGACGATGGCCAGCTTGACCTCGGCCAGGTCCTGGGCGGGGTCACCGGTCACCGAGTCGACCGCTACGGCGGGGCGGAACAGCTCGAAGGCCATGGCCGCGGCGGTCTCCAGCCGTGCGTGCTCCGTGTCCGGGTTGCGCTGGGCAAGCACCTCGACGAAGCGGTCTCGCAGCTCGCGGATGGTCTGGCGGGCTGCGGCAGGTCCTTCCTCGTCCTGGGCCGCCCTGTGCGCCAGCCGGGCGAAGGCGCGGTTGGCGGTCTTGAAGGCGTGGATCGGCCCGGCCAGCCGCTCCGTGAGCTCCTCCAGCGTCATGCCCGCACGGTCTCCCGCCCGTTCCAGGTCGATGCTGCCCACGACCGTGCTCAGCTCGTGGACGTAGCGGGCCCACAGCGCGGAGAGCAGGTCGTCCTTGTTCGAGAAGTACTGGTAGAGGGACCCGGGTGAGATACCCGCCTCGGCGGCGACGGCGTTAGTCGTGGTGCGCTCGTAGCCGACCCGGTCGATGACGGTGGTCGCGGCGTCGAGGATGTGCTCCATCCTCTCCAGCCCGCGCCGCTGGCGGCGCGGCTGGCGGCTGGCGGCTGGCACGGTGGCGGGGGGCGTGGAGGGCATGCTGAGAGCGTATCGGAACCGGTGCCCAGGCCTTGCGAGCGCCGTTGTTCGCCCGTAACCTGCTTTGCGAGCAAGTACTCGCATTCTATGAGGAGGTTAGTATGCGGCACCTGGGAGAGCTGGAGGTCAGTGACATCGGTCTAGGGTGCCTGGGCATGTCGTGGGCGTACGGCTACGCGGACCCGGGCCTGGCCCGCCAGACCATCACTCTGGCCGTGGAGGAGGGCGTCACCCTGTTTGACACCGCCGCCTCCTACGGTCACGGCAACAATGAGAGGCTGCTGGGGCAGGCGCTGGGGCGTCGTCGCAGCGAGGTCGTCGTGGCGACCAAGACCGGGCTGACCTCGCTGCCGGTCTTCGGGATCCCCACCGGGCGTGACGGGCGGCCCAGGACGATCCGGCGTGCGGTGGACGACTCCCTCAGACGTCTGGGGACGGACTGGATCGACCTGTACTACCTGCACCGTGTCGACCCCAAGGTCCCGGTCGAGGAGAGCATCGGGGCGATGGCCGAGGCCGTCCAGGCGGGTAAGGTACGTTACCTCGGGGTGAGCGAGGCCACCGCTGAGGAGGTCCGTCGGGCACACGCGACCCACCCCCTGTCCGCCCTCCAGATGGAGTGGTCTCTTTTCCGCAGGAAGGTGGAGGACCAGGTCCTCGGCGTCGCCCGCGAGCTGGGTATCGGCGTGGTCGCCTACAGCCCCCTGGGGCAGGGCATGCTCACCGGTCATCCCTCGTCGACGACGCGCCTGGGACGGCTGGACTACCGGCGGTTCATGCCGCGGTGGCGCGGGGACGGCCTGAGGACAAACATGCGGCAGGTGGCCGTGGTCCAGGAGGTGGCTGACCAGGTCGGGGCGAGCGCGGCGCAGGTGGCGCTGGCGTGGCTGCTGGCCAAGGGGGAGGACGTGGTGCCCATTCCGGGTACCACCAAGCCGCACAACCTTCGCAGCAACCTGGGGGCGTCCACCGTGCGCCTGTCGCCCCAGCAGGTGGAGCGCCTGGACGCGGTGGCCGCTGCCAGCCGCTTCTGAGCTCGCACCCGTGTCACCCGCACTGACCCGCACCGTGGCGCGGCTTCGTGAGACAGGAGCCGCGCCACGGTGCGGCTGCGATGCTGTCTGTCGGCCCTGAGGGGGCCAGGCAGGGGCTTGCCGGCGCCTCAGACCTTAGGCCTTGCGCAGCAGGACCTCGCGCATGTGGTGGTTGGCGTCCTTGCGCAGGACCAGCGTGGCACGGTCTCGGGTGGGGGCGATATTCTCCTGCAGGTTGACCAGGTTGACCGACTCCCAGATCCTGCTGGCTGCCGCCACGGCGATGTCGTCAGGCACGTCGGCGTAGCGCCTGAAGTAGGAGCGCGGGTCGGTGAAGGCGGTGCGCTTGAGGGTGAGGAAGCGGTCCAGGTACCAGCGCCGGATGTCGGCCGGGTCGGCGTCCACGTAGATCGAGAAGTCGATGTAGTCCGAGATGGCCAGGGCCTGGGGACGGTAGGAGGAGCCGAGAGCGGCCGCCTCGTGCCGTAGGCGGGGTGCGGGCTGGAGGACGTTAAGCCCCTCCAGCACCAGGACGTCCGGGCGCTCAACCGTGATGACCTCTCCGGGCACGATGTCGTAGACCGTGTGGGAGTAGACCGGGGCGCTCACTCGGGGCGCTCCCGACTTCACCGCCGCCACGAAGCCCAGCAGGGCACGGCGGTCGTAGGACTCGGGGAACCCCTTGCGGGTCAGTAGCCCTCGCTCCTCCAGGGTGGCGTTGGGCAGCAGGAAGCCGTCAGTGGTGACCAGGTCCACCCGAGGCGTCGCGGGGAAGCGCGAGAGCAGGTGGGCGATGAGGCGTGCCGTCGTCGACTTGCCGACCGCCACCGACCCGGCTACCGCCACGACAAAGGGGGTCGGGGGCTCGTCGATCCCCAGGAAGCCCGAGGTCCGGCGGGCGCGCTCCCGTGTGGTGACGACGTAGTCCTGCAGCAGCGCGGTCAGGGGGCGGTAGACGGCGTCTACCTCGGCTAGGTCGATGGGGTCTCCCAGACCGCGTAGCTTCTCTACGTCAGCCTGGCTCAGCGGTAAGGGAGTGGCGGAGGCTAGCGCTGACCACTGCTGGCGGCTCAGCTCGATGTAGGGCGACAGCCATCGGCTCGGCTCACTGCTTGGCGGGGGCACCGGCTCAGTCTGGCAAAATTCCGCCTCCTGGGCACGTCGGGCCACGTGCGCTGTCGCGGATCACACCGGTGTCTCGCCCAGGTCGCTGGCACCGTAGGGCTGGTCGTGGTTCCATCTAGGTATGTGTGGAATTGTTGGCCATGTCGGCCCCCTGAACACGACCGGCTCCGACCGGTCCCTGACTGTCCTCCTTGACGGCCTGTCCCGCCTGGAGTATCGAGGCTACGACTCCGCAGGGGTGGCCCTGGCCGGGCCTGCGGGCCTGGACGTGGTCAAGGCTGCCGGCAAGCTGGCAGGTCTGCGGGAGCGGCTGGAGGAGTCCTCCCCGGCACCTGCTACCGCTGGGATCGGCCACACCCGCTGGGCCACCCACGGGGGGCCGACCACGGCCAATGCCCACCCGCACCGGGCCGGGCGGGTCGCGGTGGTCCACAACGGGATCATCGAGAACTTCCGCGCGCTGCGCGAGGAGGTGGAGGCCGCCGGGCGCGAGCTCGTCTCCGACACCGACACCGAGGTGGTCGCCCACGTCCTGGACCTGGATTACGGCCAGCGCCTGGCCCTGGCCGGGGAGGGCGCCGACGCGACCGCCGTGCTGGTGGCCTCCATGCGCGCGGTGACCGCCCGGCTGGAGGGTACCTTCGCCCTGCTGGCGCTCAGTTCCGACGCGCCCGGCACCATCGTGGCGGCCCGCCGCTCCAGCCCCCTGGTCATCGGTCTCGGGGAGGGGGAGAACTTCCTGGGATCCGACGTGGCCGCCTTCGTGGCCTTTACCAGGCGTGCGGCCGAGGTGGGCGACGACCAGGTCCTGGCGCTGAGCGCGCAGGAGGTGCGCGTGTGGGATCGCGACGGCGCGGCGGTGGAGCCCGCCACCTGGGAGGTCTCCTGGGACGCCAGCGCCGCCGTCAAGGGTGGCTACGAGACCTTCATGGACAAGGAGATCCACGAGCAGCCCACAGCGGTGGCCGACACCCTGCTGGGGCGGGTGGACGAGCACGGCGAGCTCCAGCTCGACGAGATGCGCATCGAGCCCGCGGTCCTGCGCAGCGTGGACAAGATCATTGTGGTGGCCTGCGGGACGGCGGCCTACGCCGGGCACGTCGCCAAGTACGCCATCGAGCACTGGTGCCGGGTCCCGGTGGAGGTCGAGCTGGCCCACGAGTTCCGCTACCGCGACCCTGTGGTCAGCGAGAAGACCCTCACTGTGGCGATCTCCCAGTCCGGGGAGACCATGGACACCATCCAGGCGGTGCGCCACGCCCGGGAGCAGGGCTCCAAGGTCCTGGCTATCGTCAACACCTACGGCTCCACCATCGCCCGTGAGGCTGACGCGGTCCTCTACACCCACGCCGGGCCGGAGGTCGCGGTTGCCTCCACCAAGGCGTTCCTGGCCCAGATCACCGCCTGCTACCTGCTGGGTCTCTACCTTGCCCAGCTGCGCGGCAACAAGTGGGCCGACGAGGTGACCGACTACCTGGAACGGCTGGCTGCCATGCCCGCCGCGATCCAGCGCGTCCTCGACGAGCAGGCCCCGCAGGTCCGTGACCTGGGCGCCCGGCTGGCCCAGGAGTCCTCCTTCCTGTTCCTGGGGCGCCACGTGGGCTTCCCCGTCGCCCTGGAGGGAGCGCTCAAGCTCAAGGAACTGGCCTACGTCCATGCCGAGGGATTTGCTGCTGGAGAGCTCAAGCACGGGCCGATCGCCCTGGTGGAGGAGGGCCTGCCGGTGTTCGTCATCGTGCCGACCCCGCGGCGTCCTGTCCTGCACGGCAAGGTCATCTCCAACATCCAGGAGATCCGGGCGCGCGGGGCGCGCACCATCGTCATCGCCGAGGAGGGCGACTCCGCCGTAGAGCCCTTCGCCGACCACATCATCCGCGTCCCCGCCACCCCGACGTTGATGATGCCCCTGCTCACGGTGGTGCCTCTCCAGGTCTTCGCCGCGGCCCTGGCCCAGGCCAAGGGGCTGGACGTGGACCAGCCGCGCAACCTGGCCAAGTCCGTCACCGTGGAGTGAGGCCCGCCGTGCCGGTCCCCTCCAGGTCTCCTGACCGCTCCTGCGCCGCCCGTCGTACCCGCTCGTCCACCTGCACCCCGGATAGGGCCTACCCCGTGGCGGAGGTCAGCGCCGCTGAGGCGGCGCTGACCTCCGGGACCGACCGGTATATGCGGGCGGCGGCCTACGCGGTGGCCCGGGCCTGCCGCGCCGAGCTGCGCCGGGTGCGGGGAGGTGTCGCCGGGGGCCGGGTCCTGGCCCTTGTCGGCGGAGGAAGCAACGGGGCGGATACGCTCCTGGCCTGTGCCCTGTTGGCGCGCCGTGGCTGTACTGTCACCGCGCTGCTGGGCACCCGGCACCCGCTGCCCTGGGCGGTGGAGGAGGCCAGGCAGACCGGGGTGGCGGTGGTGGAGGCCACCGCCTCGAGCGCCTCGCGCCCTGCTGGCTGCGCCGACCCTGCCGACCTGCCGCTGTCTGAGGAGGCGCTGGCAGCAATCACCCTGGTGAGGCGCGAGGGGGGAGTTGTCCTTGACGGCCTGACCGGGACCGGAGGAGCCGGCCCGTTGCGCCCTCAGGCTGCCGCCCTGGTCGCCCCGTTTGTGACCGAGGAGCTTGCCGGGGACGCCGGGGGCTTCTGCGAGGACACAGCGGGGGACCTCTCCCAGGACTCTGCCGGGAACGCCGGGACCACAGGCCTCTCGCAGGCTGGCGAGGTGAGGGAGGGCACAGGGGGCCAGGCCCCGGCCCTGGCTACTCCGGCCGCGGTAGGTGCGCCTGCGTGCTCCCCGGGGCTGCGCGGGCGCGGCTGGCGGGTCGTCGCCGTGGACCTTCCCAGCGGCACGGACGCGGACGACGGGACCCTTCCCGGCCCGGTGCTCCCGGCCGACCGCACCGTCACCTTCACCTGCCTCAAGGGCGCCCTGTGCCTGCCTCCGGCCTGCCACCTGGCGGGTGAGGTGGAAGTGGTCGACCTCGGCCTGCCCGTGCCGCAGGGGGAGCCGATCGCGGTGCTGCCCTCCTGGGCCGACCTGTCGGCGACCCTACGCGCTCCCGGCCCGGCTGACCACAAGTACACCCGTGGCGTCGTGGGACTGTGGGCAGGCAGCCACAGCTACCCGGGAGCCGCGGTCCTGGCCGCCTCGGCAGCGGTACGGGCGGGAGCCGGGATGGTGCGGCTGAGTGCGCCCAGGCGGGTGGAGGACCTGGTGCTGGCCCGTCGTCCGGAGGTCGTGCCTGGTGCCGGACGCTGCCAGGCACGTGTCGTCGGTCCGGGCACCGAGCCGCAGGACCGTCCACGTGCCTATGCGCTGCGCCAGGTGCTGCGCCAGGTGCTGGCGCAGGTGGGTTGTGAGCATCCTCCCGGTGGCGCCCGGGCGCCGAGGGGGGCTGGCGCACCGAGGGGGACCGGAGTATCTGCTTGCGCTGCTCCTGCCGTCATTGACGCCGGGGCGCTGGCCCTGCTTCCCGGTCTCGTTGACGAGGGCCTGGCCTGCGGCCCCGAGCACGTCCTGACTCCCCACGCGGGGGAGGCTGCCCGCCTGCTGACATCCCTGGGCTCGCCGTGGAGTCGGGAGCAGGTCAGCCGCCAGCCGCTGGCTGCCGCGCAGGAGCTGACCGGGCTGACCGGTGCCACTACCGTGCTCAAGGGGGCGGTGACCCTGGTGGTCACGCCGGGCAGGCCTGCGGTCAGCGTCCGTGACGCCCCTGGCTGGCTGGCCACCGCGGGCAGCGGTGACGTCCTGGCGGGAGTGCTGGGAGCCCTTCTGGCTGCTGCGGCCGCCCGGGCTGAGCAAGGTGGCCCGCCTCTGTCCGAGGTGGTGGGCACCGTGGTCTCCTCGGCAGTGCGGCTGCACGCGCAGGCGGGCGTCGTGGCCGCCCGGCGCCGTGATCCCGGGGCCGGGGAGGCTGGGGAGGGCAGGGGCGCAGGCCGCTCGACGGCCTGCCCGGTGGGCCACCCGGTGGCCGCCCTGGACCTGGCCGACGCCTTACCCGAGGCCTGGGCCACGCTGGTGCTCGGGTCCCGGTGACGCTCGAGGACGTCGGACAGTGGTGCGACAATCTGTGCCGTGACTACTTGGCAGCCCCCCTCTAGCGCCCTCGGCGCCGGTAACCTCGTGCACGGCCCGGCCGCGACCTCGCGTGCCGTGGTGGACCTGGGGGCTGTGGCCCACAACGCCGCCGTGCTCGCGCGGGCTGCGGGCACGCCATGGATGGCCGTGGTCAAGGCCGACGCCTACGGGCACGGGCTGGGGCCGGTGGCCACCACCTGCCTGGACGCCGGGGCCACCTGGCTCGGTGTCGCCCAGCTGGCAGAGGCCCTCCACCTGCGACGCCTCCTGGACGAGGCGGGCGTGGCCCGCCCGCAGCCCGGCCCGGACGCCGTGCCCACCAGCCGGGCTCCACGGCTGCTGACCTGGATCCTGCCGGTCGTGACGGCGCAGGAGGCGGCGCGCCCCGGCTCGTCGGTGAGAGCGGCTCTGGACGCGGACCTGGACCTCTCCGTGGCCACTGTGGACCAGGCGCGTGCTGTGGCCGTCGGTGCCCGCGCCCAGGGGGTGAGGGCACGTGTCCACCTCAAGATCGACACCGGCATGTCCCGGGGCGGTGCCGTGGCAGAGGACCTGGCGGAGGTGGCCCGCGTGCTGCGTGAGGAGGAGCAGGCCTCGGGCCTGGTGGTCGTGGGTCTGTGGTCCCACCTCTCCCGCGCTGACGAGCCCGCCTCTGGCTCCACCCAGGAGCACCTGGCGCGGTTCCGGGCGGGGGAGGAGGTCGTCCGGCAGGCGGGGCTGCGGCCCCGGCTGCGCCACCTGGCGGCAACCGGCGGGCTCCTGTGGCACCCTCAGGCCCGTCTGGACCTGGTCCGTGCAGGTATCGGCCTGTACGGCCTCAGCCCTGACCCCTCGCTGGTCTCCGGCCAGGAGCTGGGTCTGCGCCCGGCCATGCGCCTGGAGGCTCCTTTGACCCTGGTCAAGAGGATCGCAGCGGGCCAGGCCGTGTCCTACGGGGGGACCTGGACGGCGCCGACCGACCGCTGGGTGGGGGTCGTGCCCCTGGGGTACTCCGACGGCGTGCCGCGGGCCGCCTCCTCCTGCGGCCCGGTGTCGGTGGGGCGGTACCGGACCACGGTGGTGGGCAGGGTCTGCATGGACCAGGTCGTTGTCGACCTGGGGCCGGCGGCCGGGCCGGACGGGGTCGCGGTGCCTGCCCCGGCAGCAGCCGGGGATGTCGCGGTCCTGTGGGGGGCGCCGTCCCCGGGGCCGGACGGTCCCCCGGTCCCCACGGCTGACGAGTGGGCCCGGGCCTGCGACACGATCAACTACGAGATCGTCACCCGTCTGGGACCCCGGGTCCCCCGGTACTACCTCCCTGCGGGTGGCGCGACAGGCTACGCTCAGCCCACCGGCAGCGAGGAGTAGGTATGAGCACCCGGCAGCCCTCCCAGGACACCCAGGCCCGTCAGACCTCCCAGGTCGCCCAGGTCACTGTCACTACCGCGGACGCCGACGCAACCCGTGCCCTGGGCTCCCGCCTGGCTGCCCTGCTGCGCCGCGGAGACCTGGTCCTGCTTAGCGGGGACCTGGGGGCCGGGAAGACCACCCTGGCCCAGGGGGTCGGCTCGGCCCTGGGGGTCCGTGGCCGGGTCTCCTCCCCGACCTTCATCATTGCCCGGGTCCACCCCTCCCTCGGGACGGGGCCGGACCTCATCCACGTGGACGCCTACCGCCTGGAGTCCCTGGAGGAGGTTGACGCTTTGGACCTGGACTCCTCCATGGAGGACTCCGTCACCGTGGTGGAGTGGGGACGGGGCAGGGCCGAGTCCCTCAGCGACAGCCGTCTGGAGATCGAGGTACGGCGTCGTGCGGGGGGTGAGGACCACACCTGCCCCCGGCGGCTGCCGGGTGACGCCCAGGGTCAGGTGACCGGTGGGGCCGACAAGGCTCCGGGCGACATGCTCCAGGGTGACCTCATGCGGACCGACGACCCGCGCGACCCGCGCGAGGTCGTCGTGCGGGCGGTGGGCCAGCGGTGGGCAGGCGTCAGCCTTGCGGACCTGGTACCTGGTGAGGGGTGAGCAGGTGAGCACAGTGAGTCGCGGGACGGGTCGGCGCCCGCCCCGGCGGGAGAGGGCAGCAGGGCGCTTGCCGGGCGCACGCGCGTACCCGGCCCGGGCGGGTGCGGACCCGCTGCCTGCGGCCCTGGTCGTGCTGGCTGTGCTGGTGGTGGTAGTGGTACCGGTGGGCTCGGCAGCCCCGGGCGTGCCCTGCCCTGCGCAGAAGGAGTCCCCGGCCGTGGTCGAGGAGCAGTCGGCCTCCTCCACGGCTGTGCCGGGCACGGACCCTGAGGACGTGGCGCAGACCTGGATGAGCGACGTCGGCGCCACGCTGGTGCGTCAGCACACGGGTGAGCAGCAGGCGGAGGTCGAGATCAGCCAGGTCCGGCCGGTCCACGCGTGGGCGCCAGGCTTCCTTGACGGCAGCGAGCCGACAGCAGCCCCCGTGCCCGTCGGCAGCTGGGCGGCTGCGGCGGCCGTCGGCGAGGAGCCCGTCGGGCTGGTCGTAGTGGAGGTGGACGAGGCCTCCGCCAGCGTCGTTGACGACGACGTCGTCCTTGACGGCTCCCTGGCCGAGGACGTCGCAGGTCTGGGCACCTCCGTCCTCGTCCACGACGTGGAGGTCGCTGCCTGGTACGCGGTGGAGCCCGCAGGGGCCATGACCGTGGTCGCCCTGGGAGAGGTGTCCTCCACGCTGCTGGCGGGGCCCATCAGCCTGGTCGACTACGGCCAGGTCCTGCGCGAGCGCAACGGTGCCGAGCCCGTGGTCTCCACCTCTCAGACCCAGGTGCAGGCTGGGGCGGGAGGCTGGGCGGTGTGGGGGCCGGTGCTCGCCGTCGTCGCGGTCGGGGTTCTGGCAGTAGTCGTCACGGTGCGTCATGAGCGCAGGGTGACTGCGCCGCTGCGCCAGGCCCGCCAGAGGATGCCCCTGGGCTCGGACACTATTCCGGACAGCCACGTCAACCACCTACAGGACTAGCCTGGCTAGGCTGTTCCTGTGCGTATCCTCTCCGTCGACTCCTCGCTGGGTACCCAGGTCGCTGTCCTCGCCGCCCCTGGTCCCACCGGTACCGGTGGGACCAGCCCTGTCGTCCTGGCGCACATGGCGCAGGACAGTGCCCGTCAGCACGCCGAGTCCCTGGGGCCCATGCTGGCTCAGGTGCTTACAGACTCCCAGGCCGGGGACGCGGCGCTGGACGCCGTCGTCGTCGCTACCGGCCCCGCCCCCTTCACGGGGCTGCGTGCCGGCCTTGTCGCCGCTAGAACAGTAGGACGGGCGCGCGGTGTCCCCGTCTACGGGGTGCCCAGCCTGGACGCCGTCGCCCGCGCGGCCCTGGACGCCCTCACCGGGGCCGATGCCGTCAGTGACCCGGTGGTCGACCCGGTGGTCCTGGTCGCCACCGACGCCCGGCGCAGGGAGGTCTACGCCGCCCGTTACCGCGGACTCGGCCCCGACGACGTCATCCGGCTCGGTGAGATCGTCGTGTGCCCGCCCCAGGACGTGGGGGACCTGGGCAGCTGTGACGCGGTGGCGGGCTCGGGAGCGGTCCTCTACCCCGTCATCCGCTCCTCAGTCTCCCCCACCTCCCTCTCCTCCACCTCCGAGGGCGGGGGGCAGGTCCTGACCCCGGTCTCCGGGGACTGCCGCGCCCAGGTGCGTGTGGCACTGGCCCGTCTGGCACGTGGCGAGCAGCTGCCTACCGACCCCCTCTACCTGCGCCACGCTGACGTCCACGTCCCACCGGCCCGTGGCGGCAGCCAGTGACTCAGGAGCACTCGCCTGTCCACCGGCCCGTGAGCGTACGGGACATGACCCCGCTGACCTGGCCCAGGTCGCCGCGCTGGAGGAGGAGGTCTTTGCCACCCAGGCCTGGAGCCCCCGACTCCTGCGCTGCGAGCTTGACGCCCATGCTACCCGGGGGGACCGGCGCTACGTCGTGGCGGCACAGGGGCAGGAGGTCCTGGCCTACGCGGGTGCCTACCTGGGTGACGGTGCCGGTGAGGCCGACCTGCTGGTCGTGGCCACAGCACCCTGGGCCCGGCGCCGCGGGCTGGCGGGCACCCTGGTCACCACCCTGGTTGACGACGCCCGCCGCGCGGGCTGCCGGTCCGTGCTGCTGGAGGTCCGCGAGTCCAACGCCGTGGCCCGTCGGCTCTACCAGTCGCACGGGTTCGAGGTGATCGGGCGCCGCCGCCGCTACTACGCCGACCCGCAGGAGGACGCCGTGGTCATGCGCCTGGTGCTGCGTGAGACCACTGGCCCTGTCGGCGCCGAGGTCGTGTAGTAGTGCGGCGGCCTCACAGATTTGCCTGATGGTGGTGTCACGAAAAGCGTGTGCAGTGTTGGCGCCCGCTGCGCGCGGGAGACCCCGCCCGGTCTGGTGGCGCGGTAGTGGCCGGGCGCGTCATTGCAACGATGCGGTGGAGGCGACGTGTCGCCGGGCAGTCCCGGGAGGCCAGTAGGACCTTGATAGGGCAAGAAGCTGCCAGTCATTGGATAGTCTTGGGCCGTGGCCAAAACACCTGCTCGTCCCGCGCCGAGGCGGACCGCTTTCCTCACCACGGTCTTCAGGAAGCGCCTTATGGCGTTCTCCGGCATCGTCTTCATGGTCTACCTCCTCCTGCACATGTACGGCAACACCCACTACTTCGAGGGTGAGATTGCCTTCGACCACTACTCGTACTGGCTGCGTACCCTCCTCCAGCCGCTCCTGCCCTACAGCGGGCTGCTGTGGATCCTGAGGGTTGTGCTGCTTGCCTGCCTGGTGATCCACGCGGGCTGCGCCTTTGACCTGTGGCTGCGTAACAGGAGGGCGCGCGGCTCGGACAGGTACGCGGTGAAGAAGCCCGGGGCCGACTACTTCGCCTCCCGCTACGCCATGCGCACCATGCGCTGGGGCGGGGTCATCCTGCTGCTGTTCATCATCTTCCACATCCTGCAGCTCACCACCCTGCACATCACCCCTGGCGGCCACTACGAGCACGGCCGCGCCTATATGAACATGTACTACGGCTTCCAGCTGTGGTGGGTGTGGCTCGTCTACGCCGTCGCCCTGGTGGCCCTGTGCCTGCACGTGTGGCACGGGGTGTGGTCAGCCCTGCAGACCCTGGGAGCGGTGCGCGGCACCACCATCCCCTTCATCCGGCTTGTGGCCTTCGTCGTCGCCTTCGCCCTCTTCATCGGCTTCCTCACGGTACCCACCGCCATCCTCCTCGGCCTGACCGAGCCGCCGATGGACGCCGTCGAGTACGCCACCAGGGCCGCTGAGGCCGGCATCGGATCGTCCCACTGAGAGTGAGCAGGTGACCACTATGACAGCAACTACTGTGATGACGACCGCCGATCCGGCCGCCACGGACGGGCTCGTTGACGGCCTGTACCGCGAGGGCGACAAGATCGCCGACACCAAGGCCCCCCATGACGTGCCCATCGACCGCCGCTGGGAGCAGCGCAAGTTCGAGGCGGCTCTGGTCAACCCGGCCAACCGCCGCAAGCTGGACGTCATCGTCGTGGGTTCCGGCCTGGCCGGGGGCGCGGCGGCAGCCTCCCTGGGCGAGCAGGGCTACAACGTCAAGGTCTTCTTCTACCAGGACTCGGCTCGTCGGGCGCACTCCATCGCCGCCCAGGGTGGTATCAACGCCGCGAAGAACTACCGCAACGACGGGGACTCCACCTATCGGCTCTTCTACGACACGGTCAAGGGAGGGGACTACCGGGCCCGGGAGGACAACGTCTACCGACTGGCGGAGGTCAGCGCCAACATCATCGACCAGTGCGTGGCCCAGGGGGTGCCCTTCGCCCGTGAGTACGGGGGCCTGCTGGACAACCGCTCCTTCGGCGGCGTCCAGGTCTCGCGGACCTTCTACGCCCGCGGCCAGACCGGCCAGCAGCTGCTCATTGGTGCCTACCAGGCCCTGGAGCGCCAGGTGCACGCCGGGACCGTCACGGAGTTCCGCCGCCACGAGATGGTCGAGCTTATCGTTGTGGATGGGCGCGCCCGTGGGATCGTCTCGCGTGACATGGTCACCGGCGCCATCGACACCCACCTGGCCGACGCGGTTGTACTGGCCTCGGGCGGCTACGGCAACGTGTTCTTCCTGTCCACCAACGCGATGGGCTGCAACGCCACCGCCATCTGGCGGGCGCACCGCAAGGGCGCCTACTTCGCCAACCCCTGCTACACCCAGATCCACCCCACCTGCATCCCTCAGTCCGGTGACTTCCAGTCCAAGCTGACCCTGATGAGCGAGTCCCTGCGCAACGACGGGCGCATCTGGGTCCCCAAGAGGGCCGAGGACTGTGACAAGGACCCCCGTGACATCCCCGAGGAGGATCGCGACTACTACCTGGAGCGCATCTACCCGGCCTTCGGCAACCTGGTCCCGCGTGACATCGCCTCCCGCCAGGCCAAGAACATGTGTGACGAGGGACGTGGCGTCGGCCCGGCGATCAAGGAGCGCGACCCTGCCGGCAACGAGCGCATGATGCGTCGCGGCGTGTACCTGGACTTCTCTGAGGCTATCGGCCGCCTGGGGCGCGACGCGGTCTCCGCGCGCTACGGCAACCTCTTCGAGATGTACCAGCGCATCACCGGTGACGACCCCTACGAGGTGCCCATGCGCATCTACCCGGCCGTGCACTACACCATGGGCGGCCTGTGGGTGGACTACGACCTGGAGTCCAACATCCCCGGGCTGTACGTGGCGGGGGAGGCGAACTTCTCCGATCACGGCGCCAACCGCCTGGGCGCCTCGGCGCTGATGCAGGGGCTGGCGGACGGCTACTTTGTCCTGCCGGACACGATGAACGACTACCTGGCGGACATGCTGCGCCTGGGCAAGGTTGACCCCGGCGCCCCCGAGATCGCCCAGGCCAGGCGCGATGTCGAGGAGCGCATCGCCCGGCTCATGGCGCTGCGCGGCAGCCGCAGCGTGGACGACTTCCACATGGCCCTGGGGCGCATCATGTGGGAGTACTGCGGGATGGAGCGTCGGGAGGAGGGCCTACGCACCGCGATCAGGCAGATCCGGGAGCTGAAGAAGGAGTTCTGGCGCGACGCCCGGGTCACGGGCCAGGCCGACGAGCTCAACCAGGCCCTGGAGAAGGCCGGTCGTCTCCTCGACTTCTTTGAGCTTGCCGAGCTCATGTGCATTGACGCCCTGCACCGCAGGGAGTCCTGCGGCGGGCACTTCCGGGCTGAGTCCCAGACCCCGGAGGGGGAGGCGATGCGCCACGACGACGAGTTCCTCTACGTGGCGGCCTGGGAGTGGGGCGGGGACGACCAGCCGCCGGTCCTCCACAAGGAGGACCTTATCTACAAGGACATCGAGCTCAAGCAGCGGAGTTACAAGTGAACATCAAGCTCAAGATCTGGCGCCAGCAGAACCAGGACTCCCCGGGGCACTTCGAGGAGTACGCCATGAGCGGCATCGAGGAGCACATGAGCTTCCTGGAGGTCCTTGACCTGCTCAACGAACAGCTCTTTGCCGAGGGCAAGGAGCCGGTGGCCTTCGACTCGGACTGCCGTGAGGGGATCTGTGGCCAGTGCGGCGTGGTCATCAACGGCCAGGCCCACGGTCCCATCCGCTCCACCACCTGCCAGCTGCACATGCGTCACCTCTCGGAGGATCCCTCCTTCAAGGACGGCTCTACCATCACCATCGAGCCGTGGCGCTCCACTGGCTTCCCGGTGCTGCGCGACCTTATCGTGGACCGCAGCGCCCTGGACCGCATCGTCCAGGCGGGCGGCTACATCTCGGTGAACACCGGTGGCGCGCCTGAGGCCCACTCCGTGCCCGTGCAGAAGGAGAAGGCTGACGCCGCCTTCGAGGCAGCCGCGTGCATCGGCTGCGGCGCCTGTGTGGCTGCCTGCCCCAACGCGTCGGCCATGCTGTTCACCGGCGCCAAGATCGCCCACCTGGGCCTGCTGCCGCAGGGACAGCCTGAGCGCCTGGCGCGGGTGGTGAGCATGCTGGGCCAGCACGACGCTGAGGGCTTCGGTGGCTGCACCAACATCGGTGAGTGCGCGGCGGTGTGCCCCAAGTCGGTGCCTCTGGAGGTCATCTCCCGCCTCAACCGCGACCTGGGCCACGCCCTGTGGAAGGGCCAGAAGGCCCACTGACCTCCTGCTGCACATCGTCAGGGCGGGCGACCCGGCCGGAGCGCCGGATGCGCGGCGTTGCGGGAGCCTACCCGTGTGGGTAGCAGGCTGAAGACGTGTAGCAGGCGGGGCGTGCGCGCCGCATTCGGGGCGCTAGGCTGGCTGCCGTGAGCAGTCCCCTGATCCTCGGTATCGAGTCCACCTGTGACGAGACCGGCGTGGCGCTGGTGCGTGGCGAGACGCTCCTAAGCGAGGTGACGGCCACCTCCATGGAGGAGCACGCGCGCTACGGCGGCATCATCCCCGAGATCGCCTCCCGCGCCCACCTGGAGTCCTTCCTGCCCACCTTGGATTCCGCCTTGGAGCAGGCGGGAGTCAACCTGGAGGAGGTGGACGCGGTCGCGGTCAGTGCCGGCCCCGGGCTCGTCGGGTCGTTGACGGTGGGTATCTCGGCTGCCAAGGCGCTGGCCGCCTCCCTGGGGGTACCCGTGTACGGCGTCAACCACGTCGTGGGGCACCTGGCTGTGGCCGGGCTGGTAGGCGAGTCGCTTCCGCAGCGTTTTGTGGGGCTGGTCGTCTCCGGCGGGCACTCTAGCCTGCTGAGCGTGCGCGACCTTGCTGCCGACGTCGAGGAGCTGGGGGGCACGCTGGACGACGCCGCAGGCGAGGCCTTCGACAAGGTCGGGCGTCTTCTGGGGCTGCCCTACCCGGGAGGACCGCACGTGGACCGGCTGGCCCGTGAGGGGGACGTCACTGCAGTCCGCTTCCCCCGGGGGCTGGCTGCGGCCAAGGACAGGCAGCGCCACCGCTACGACTTCTCCTTCTCAGGTCTCAAGACGGCGGTAGCCCGTCACGTCGAGTCCGCTCAGGGCAGCGGTGAGGAGGTCCGCCGGGCCGACGTGTGCGCGGCGTTCTCCGAGGCCGTCAACGACTCCCTGACGGCTAAGGCGGTGCAGGCCTGCCTGGACTACGACTGTGACACGCTCGTGGTCGGGGGCGGCTTCTCCGCCAACTCCCGTCTGCGCCAGCTGGCCGCCCGTCGCTGCGAGGCTGCGGGACTGGACCTGCGGATCCCGCCGCCGCGCTACTGCACCGACAACGGGGCACAGATTGCGGCCCTGGGAGCGGCGGCAGTGCGGTCGGGCCTGCCCCCCTCACCCATGGGCTTCGGTCCCGACTCCAGCATGCCGCTGGACGTCACGGTGGTGCGGTGAGGCGGAGGAGAGCACCTCGGCGGGGCGCAGCGGGCGGCCTGCCCGGGCCTCGGCGAGCAGGAGCCTGACCGCAGCCTCCTTCATGCCTCCTGCCGCGTGGGCGGCGGCGATCTGGCGCTGGTAGGAGGCCCCGGTCTCCAAGGTCGCACGCACGCCGTCGAGCTCGGCCGCGCACCCCAGGTCCTCGGCCACGGGCGCCAGCTCTGCCAGCATCCGCGTAATGGTGTCTGCCACCGGCTCCTCCTCGCCTGCGGCGTTGACGATGAGGACGGCCTCCATTCCGTAGCGGGCCGATCGCCACTTGTTCTCCGCCACGTACCAGTCTGGCATGGACTCCAGCTCCTGGCCCCGGTCCAGGCGGCGGGAGAAGTCCTCTACCAGGCACTGGGTCAGGGCGGCGACCCCGGCCAGCTCGGTGAGGTTCGTGGCGGCGTCGCAGGCACGGACCTCGATCGTACCCAGACGGGGCGAGGGGCGCACGTCCCAGCGGATCTCCGAGAACTCCTCGATGACGCCGGTGCGGATGAGGTCGCCGGTGTAGCCTTCCAGCTCCTCCCAGGAGCCGAGCTGCTCGGGTGCCCCGGCTGTGGGCAGCTGCTGGAACATCATGGCCCGGTTGTCGGCGTAGCCGGTGTCAGTCCCGGCCCAGAAGGGCGAGGACGCGCTCAGGCACTGTAGGTGGGCGGTACGGGTGAGCAGGGCGCTGAGGATCGGCAGGACCTTGGCACGCTCCTCTACGCCCACGTGGACATGGGTGCCAAAGATGAGCATCTGGTGCCCCCACAGCCGGGTGCGGTCCACCAGTCGCGCGTAGCGCTCGGCGTCGGTGACCTTCTGCACCAGCGGGTCGGCGAAGGGGTGGGTGCCAGCCGAGGCAAGGTCCACCCGCAGGGGGTTCGTCACCGGCAGGACCCGGTCGAAGGCGAAGGCAAGGTCCTCCATGCACTGACTCACGGTGGAGCGCGCCCCGGAGACCAGCTCGATGGTGTTAAGCATCATCTCCCCGTGGATGTGCGGGTCGTCCCCGACAGCAGCGAGGACCTCCGCCGCGCACTGACGCAGGTCGAGGCTGTCACGGTCGATGAGGGCCAGCTCCCACTCCACGCCCAGGGTGGAGCGGGGCGAGGAGGCGAAGGCCAGCCGGTGGCGGCGCGGGTGGTCCGCCGCACGAGCCGCCGCGTCACAGGCTGGAGCGGGGGGCGCAGGAGGTGCGGTGCGGGATACGGACATCGGTTCTCCTTGGGTGGACCGGGACGAGTCACGGGTTGTCAGACGTGGCGGGTCAATGATGAGGGGCGGGGGTGGCTGCGAGGCGGTGCCGGCCAGAGCGGCTGGCCGGGCGGGTGCGCGGTGAGACGCCACAGGGGGCTCACAGGGGGGTGTCGTCCGCAGGGACAGGGCGGACTGGGTGTCCAGCGCTGGTCGGCTCGACGACGAGGACCACTCCTCTGGCGCTGCTGCCGACCCTGGTCACCAGCCAGGTCTCACTGGCGTTCCCGCGCAGCCGCAGCGAGGCGCGTAGCGCCTCCGGGGAGACCTCCACGCCGCGCCGGTGGATCTCCAGGCTGCCGATCCCGTGGGCGCGTACTCGTGAGCGCAGTGCCTTGAGACGCAGGGGCAGGACCTCGCGCAGGTGCCAGGAGCGTAGGAAGGGTGACAGCCCGGGACCTGCCGGGGTGCTGCCTGTCAGGTAGGCGATGCGAGGACCGACAGGTCGTGCCCCTAGGCGCTCAGCGGCCAGGGCCACCAGGCCCGCACGGATGACGGCGCCGTCGGGCTCGTGGATGAGGGGGCCGAGGTCCTCAAGGGAGACGACGGGGTCGAGCTGGGCGGGAGGCAGCGAGGGGTCGGTGCCGTCGGGATCGCTCAGTAGGTGCGAGGTGGTGCCTCCTGAGCCGTCGTCGTGCAGGACCAGCGCGGAGCGTCCCGGCCCCTCAGGAGCCAGGGGGCCGCACCACACGGCGGCCTCCACGACGTCGCGGTCCACACTGACCCACTGCACGTGGGCGTCGGGAGGCAGCTCGGCGTGGTCGGTGCCCGGGGCGATCTTGACGCCGAGGGCGTCCACCCTTCCGCGCAGGGCCAGGACCTCCTCCAGCGGCGGTGACCACTGCCCGGGGCTGGTGAGCCGCCTGCCGTCGGCGCGGCGCGCGGGGTCAGCGAAGACGGCGTCGACGCCCTCGGCGGCCAGGTCCACCTCCAGGGCGTCCGCGCACCGGACAGTGGCGTGAGGGAAGGGCATGAGGTTGACCGTGGCCAGGGCGGCAGTGGTCTCGTCGCGATCGACAGCCAGGACGGGCAGCTCAAGGCCGGCCAGGGCGATGGCGTCCCCGCCGATGCCGCACCCGAGGTCTGCCACGCGAGCGGACTCGGCTGCCGCGTAGCGTGCGGCGTGGTGGGCGGCCACGGTCAGGCGGGTGGCCTGCTCCAGACCGTCGGGCGTGAAGAGCATCGTCTGGGCGAAGGGGCCGAACTTGGCGGTGGCCCGGGAGCGCAGCCGTTGCTGGGTCAGGGCCGCGGACACCAGGGCGGGGGCGTGGCCCTCCTCCCGTAGCGAGCGGCTCAGGGCCAGGGACTGCTGGGGGTCGTAGGGGGGCAGGGAGGACAGGAGCGCCCACCCCTCAGGAGTCAGCAGCAGGGCGAGGTCGGAGGTGGCCATCGGGGTGATCATGTCACGGCCGGGCCCGCAGCCGGGTCAGGCGCTCGGGGCGGTGCGGTGGTGTGATGGGACGGCTGTAGGGGAGCAGCGCAGGTGAGGTAGCAGGTGAGGTAGAAGGACGCCCCGGAAGCGGTACGGAACAGTGTGGGGGCAGCGCGGGAACAGCCCGGCGGGTGACTGACGCCGTTGGCGAAACCAGGAGGACATGTTGGCACTCGCATTGACTGAGTGCTAACACCGTCGTAGATTCTGGCCAGGCGCAGGCCGTGTCCTGGCGCTTCCCGCTCTGGCTGGGCCCGGTCGGGGGTGGTGGGCGCGATCTGCGACTTGCGCTCCACCTGTCTCTGGTCGGCTCCCGCGACGGCGGCCAGCTGCTCCCGTGGAGGGCGAACACGTCGTTCCACCGCACGCTGAGAAGCGAGAAGGGGAGGTCCCCAATGTCGATCTCCATCAAGCCGCTCGAGGACCGTATCGTCGTCCAGACCCTCGAGGCTGAGGAGACCACCGCATCCGGTCTGGTCATTCCTGACACCGCCAAGGAGAAGCCGCAGGAGGGCAAGGTCGTGGCCGTGGGTCCCGGCCGTGTCGACGACTCCGGTAACCGTGTCCCGGTCGACGTCGCCCAGGGCGACGTCGTCATCTACTCCAAGTACGGAGGCACCGAGGTCACCTATGAGGGCGAGGACTACCTCATCCTCTCCGCCCGTGACGTCCTCGCCGTCGTCACCAGGTGACGCCCGCAGGCGCGTGACCCTCGTGGTGCTGGCTGGCACTGGTTGGCGCTGTAACCGGTGACGCCGTGCCGACGTCGGTCGGTAGCAGTCACCTGTCCGGCTGCCAGTCAGTGGCATCAGTGACAGCATCATGTGGCAAGGGGAGAAGCACCAGTGTCGTGCTTCTCCCCTTCGTCTTACCGCTGCGCCTGGCGGACTCTGCCGTAGTAGCCGGGTCGTGGCGGCCCCTGACGGCCCGGACTGGTCAAACCTGGTCAGTTGTACGCGGGTCGCGGTGTCCGTGAAGGGCCTGTGAGGGCCGCGTGCGGAGTCAGGCGGAGGTGCTGACGAGGCGGCGGGCCTCGTGCTCGTGGTAGGTGCGGCGCTCGTCCTCGCTCATGCCGCCCCACACCCCGTAGGGCTCATGGGTGCGCAGGGCGTGCTCGCGGCACTCGTTGATGACGGGGCAGCGTTGACAGATCGCCTTGGCGCCGTCGTCCCGCTTGCGGCGCGAGCTGCCCCTCTCCCCGTCGGGGTGGAAGAACACCGCTGAGTCCATGCCTAAGCAGGCTCCCCGGTACTGCCACTCCCACAGTGCCGAGATTGGTCCGGGTAAGCGTGAGGAGTCGTGCATCGGACCGTCCCTCCTTACGACGAGTTGCAGGGTTCTGTGCCGTACCCGTGGCACGGCGGCTAGGCACAACAGTAGGATCCTACAAAGCGAATGGCAAGATTTTTTTGCATCTTTATGATTGAAAAACGACCACGCGGTGCAAAAGAGATGTTCTCTCCATGATAGCCGCCCCCGTCGGGACAGTGTGCGTGGATCGCCGAGCCCTTGCGGGCACGTGCGTACGGGTGGCGCGACGTCTTACCATGCCCGTGTGAGCGACTCGATCACCAGCCCCGACGTCTACGCCCCCACCGGACTGACTTACGACGACGTGCTCCTGCTGCCACGCCTCACGGACGTCGTCCCCTCCGAGGTCGATACCACCTCCCGCCTGACCCGCAGGATCTCCCTGGCCACGCCGCTGGTCTCCGCCGCGATGGACACCGTCACGGAGTCGGCCATGGCCATCGCTATGGCCCGGCAGGGCGGCGTCGGCGTCCTGCACCGCAACCTGCCCATTGAGGAGCAGGCCGAGCAGGTCAGGCGCGTCAAGCGCTCCGAGTCCGGCATGGTGACCGACCCGGTCACGGTCGGGCCCGGGGCCACCATCGCCGAGCTGGACCGGCTGTGCGGCCACTACAAGGTCTCCGGGCTGCCCGTGGTGGAGGAGGACGGCAGCCTCCTGGGCATCATCACCAACCGGGACCTGCGTTTCGTCCCCACCGACCAGTGGTCGGTCCTGACGGTGCGCGACTGCATGACTCCGCGCGAGCGCCTGGTGACCGGCCCGACGGGGATCTCCCGGGAGGCGGCCAAGGCCCTCCTGGCTGAGCACCGGGTCGAGAAGCTGCCCGTCATCGACCCGGACGGGCGGCTGACCGGGCTGATCACCGTCAAGGACTTCGTCAAGACCGAGCAGTACCCCCAGGCCACCAAGGACGACGCCGGGCGCCTCGTGGTGGGCGCCGCGGTGGGCTACTGGGGCGACACCTGGCAGCGCGCAACCGCCCTGGCGGAGGCCGGTGTGGACGTCCTGGTGGTGGACACGGCCAACGGGGGTGCCCGGCTGGCGCTGGAGATGATCGGCCGGCTCAAGTCCGACCCCGCCTTCAGCGGCATTGAGGTCGTCGGCGGCAACGTGGCCACGCGGGAGGGCGCCCAGGCCCTCATTGACGCGGGCGTGGACGCGGTCAAGGTGGGGGTGGGGCCGGGGTCGATCTGCACCACGCGCGTGGTCGCGGGGGTGGGAGTGCCCCAGGTGACGGCTGTCTACGAGGCCGCACGTGCCTGCGCCCCTGCCGGGGTGCCGCTGATCGCCGACGGCGGCCTGCAGTACTCCGGCGACATCGCCAAGGCCCTGGTGGCTGGGGCGGACACGGTTATGCTGGGCTCCCTGCTGGCAGGCTGTACCGAGTCCCCCGGGGACCTGGTCTTCGTCAACGGCAAGCAGTGGAAGCGCTACCGGGGCATGGGGTCGCTGGGGGCCATGAGCTCGCGCGGGCGCACCTCCTACTCCAAGGACCGCTACTTCCAGGCGGACGTCTCCGGTGACGACAAGCTCATCCCCGAGGGCGTGGAGGGGCAGGTCCCCTTCTCCGGGTCTCTGGCGGACGTGGTCTACCAGCTGGTCGGTGGCCTGCACCAGTCCATGTTCTACGTTGGCGCGCGTAGCGTGACCGAGCTCAAGGAGCGGGGCCAGTTCGTGCGCATCACCAGCGCCGGGCTCAAGGAGTCCCACCCTCACGACGTCAAGATGACCGTCGAGGCGCCCAACTACACTGGCCGCCCGGAGGCCTGAGCCGCAGGCGGCTCGGGGACCGGCCACTGCAGGGGGACCGGTCGCCTGGAGGGGTTCGTGCGGGCCAGCCACGCGTTGAAGGACTCTGCCCAGCGGCGGTGCTCCCGGGCCTGCCAGGCGACCAGCTCGTCAACCTCCAGGCGTGCCAGGACGGGGTGGGTCTGGACCATGGCCTCCAGGACGTCGAGTGTGGCGGCGACGTCCACCTCCGCGGTGTGCAGGGTGGTGTCAGGCGTGACGCCGTAGACCTCGCACAGGTCACTCAGGCGGCGTTTGCCACGGCGGAAGCGGTCAGCGGCCCGGTCCATGACCAGGGGGTCCACCACGGGCGCCGGGGGGTGCCCCAGCTGCTCCTCCAAGGTAGGCAGGTGGTGGCGGACCAGCTCGTGGTCCAGGAGGGTGAGGTCGAATGAGGCGTTGAAGACCACCACGGGGGTCCCGGCCCGCAGGGCCGTGACCAGCTCGGCGGTGAGCTCGCGCAGGACCTGGGCCGGAGGGCTGCCAGCGCCGCGGGCCTGCTCGGTGGTGATCCCGTGGACGGCCGCCGCGGCCTCGGGGATCTCGACTCCTGGGTCCGCCAGCCAGGTGCGCACATGGCGCGCCCGCGCCTCCTGCCCGGTCGCTGGTCCACGCCACACCAGGGCGGCGGTGACCAGGTGGTCCCGGGCTGGGTCCACGCCTGTGGTCTCGGTGTCGAGGCCCAGCAGCGGGCCGTCGGTCCACGAGCCGGGTCGGTGACTGCGGCTCGTGCGGCTGTGGTCCTCGTGGTCGGTACGCATCGCTGAAGCATGCCACGGGCCGCCGACGCTGCTGCCGCTGGAGGCTACTGCTGGTCGCTGACGGTCACTGTTGGTCACGATGTTGTGGCGCTCCCGGCGGGGGATTGAGGAGGAGGGGCAGCATCCGGGGAGGGTGGAGTTGTAGGAATGCTCAGATCTCGTTGTGGTCTCCTGGTTTCCCTTCCTTGGCGGTAGGTGGGTCGGTAGCGTGCGGTGTGGTCGCATGGGCACCGTGTACCAGGCTCCTGGGGGTGGTGTACCGGCTGCCTGCCCGTGTGGGCGGGTGGCCATCAGCAAGCCGAGGAAATAGGACGAGGGGGCGTCGTGGCTGCGGCACCGTTTGACGAGACGAGGATCCCGTGCCTGGCGTTTGACGTGGAGTCGCTGGACACTGCCGCGAGCAACCTTGAGACGAGGGCGGGTGACCTGCGGGCGGCGGGGGAGTCGGTCAAGTCCACGTGGGCGGGGATGCAGGTGTGCTACAGGGCTCCTGAGCAGGAGACCTTGTACGCGGCGATGGACCCGGTGGCTGAGGACTCCGACACCCTGGCCACGGGTATCGAGTCGGTGGCCTCGGCGCTGTCCACCTTCGCTGACACGGTGTCGTCGCTGAGGACCCGGGCTCAGGCGCTCAAGGAGGACGTGCTGGCGTTCAAGGAGGAGATCGCGGGGGACCCGGAGTGGGACCACGACCAGGACCTGGTCAACAAGAACAACGGGTTCATTGAGCGGGCCTCGGTGATCCAGGCGGACATGTGGGAGGCCGAGCGCGAGTGCGCCAACTCGATCCGGGCGCTGGACGGGCTGGCTGCCTACCAGGTGGACTCCGGGGCTGGGGGTGAGCTGGCCTACGGGTACTCGGCGGAGGACATGAAGGGTGCTGAGGGGCTGCCGTGGGGTGAGCGGGTGGACCGCCAGGACGGCTGCCTGAGGTCGGCTGGGACGGCGGTCAAGCGTTTCGTGTGGGACGGCCTGGTGGTGGACGGGATCGGCGGGTCGCTTGAGGCCCAGGCCAGCCTGGTGGGTGTCGAGCTCGGCGGGGAGGAGGGGTTCTTCAGCTTCAGTGGTGACACCGCCAGGCAGACCTGGCAGGGTCTGGCGGGCCTGGTAGGGGCGACGTGGGACCAGGACGGGGGCCTCAGCTTCCAGAGGGGGACCGCGGCTGAGGCCTGGAAGGAGGTGGGCAAGGGTCTGGTGGCGTGGGACATGTGGGGGCAGGATCCCGCCCGTGCGGCGGGCAGCGTGGTGCCTGACCTCGCAGTGGTGGTGGCTTTCGGTGCTGCGGGTGCGGCTGCTCGTGGTGGCGGGACTGTCGTGCGCGGGGCTGGTGGTCTGGGCAGGGTGTCGCGGGCGGCGCGGGCTGCTGTGGTGGCCCAGCGGGTCGCGGACTTCATGGACCCGGTGGGCACCGCGCTCAGCAAGGGGGCGAGCAGGGTCGCGGGCCTGGTGGCGACCCAGTTCGACTTCAGCGGGCTGGGTGAGGTCATGGACCGTGTCCGTGGCCGGGGCGGGTCCCAGGCCCCGGAGGTGCCTGGCCCGCACTCGGTGGACGCGGGGCCTGGGCGCGCGGGTGACCTGCCGGAGGTGGGTGGCTCGCGTGGTCACGGCCCCCACGGCGGGGACGCCGGGGGCGGGACCGGTGGCCGGGGCCAGGAGCTGCCCGGCCAGGAGGTGCCTGTCGGCAAGGGGGCTCAGGAGCCGTCTGCCTCCCACGGTGGTGGCCGGAGCGGCCAGGCCGACGGCGGGGAGGCCCCCCTCCACCGCAGCGGTGACGCGGACGGTGCTGGTGCTCCTGGGGCTGGCGCGCGGGGCCGCCACGCGGACGGCGCTGACGGTGATGCTGCTGAGGCGGGCGCCCCCTCTGGGCGCCACCGTGCTGACGGCGACGCGGGTGGTGCCCACGGATCTGACCCTGCTGGTCACCCTGCTGGTCGTGGTGACAGCGCCGACGCGCAGGCCCCGGCCCGCAACCGCGCCGACACCGAGGGTGCTGAGGCGGGCGCCCCGTCTGGGCGCCACCGTGGTGACGGTGACAGTGGTGGTGCTGAGGGCTCTGGCCGTGCTGGTCACGACCGTGGTGAGGGTGCTGAGGCGGGCGCCCCGGCCCGCCACCGTGCTGATGGTGACCCTGCTGAGGCGGGTGCCCCGTCTGGTCGCCACAGGGCTGACGGGGCTGACGGTGAGTCCTCGGCCCGTCACCGCGCCGACACCGAGGGTGCCGATGCGGATCCGTCTGGCCGCCACGGGGCTGATGGTGATGGTGCTGGGGCCTCTGGTCGTGCTGGTCACGGCCGTGGTGAGGGCGCCGATGGTGAGTCCTCGGCCCGCCACGCGGCTGACGGTGCTGACGGTGCCGGTGGTCGTGGTGACGGCTCTGGTGGCTCCGGCCATGGTGGTGGCGGGGACGGCCCGTCCGAGCGTGGCAGCAGTGGCGCGGACGGTGACGGTGATGGTGGCTCCTCGGGTGATCGGTCTGTGGCCCAGCGGCTTGAGGAGCGTCGGCAGGAGGCTGACCAGGACGCGTTCAACCAGGAGCACCGGCCCCGGGTGGAGAGCACGGTGGAGGTCGGCAAGGGCAGTGACCTGGCTCCCCGTCACGACGAGCCGTTCGGGCGGGGTGTGGAGCTGGAGCCCAGCACCTGCTACCAGGTGGAGGGGCGGGGCAGCTTCTACACTGATGGGTCTGGTGTGGTGGTGCACGTGGAGGCGCACTCGGCGGTGGAGCGTCGTGGGTGGTGGGACATCCGTAGTCCTATGAACCCGGACCTGAGGGACCCTCTTCCGAGTGCGACCTACACGGTGGACGGGAGGTTCCACTACACCACGGACGAGTGGGGGCGCACGGTGCGCATCCAGGTGGACGGGCTGGACGAGGTCTCGGAGACTTACGACTCCTCCCGGGCGCGTAGGCGTATCGGCAACTACGGTGGTGACGGCTTTGACGGGGGGCATCTGATTGCTCACCGGTTTGGTGGGGGCCGGAGGACATCAACGTGGTGCCTATGCGCAGAACCCTCAACCAGGGGACTGAGGGGATGTACCCGTACAGTTACAAGAAGCTCGAGGACGACATCGCCGCCAGCCAGGGAGCCTACGAGAACATCGACATCCGGATCGAGTACGACGGGCCACCAGGGGTGGAGCCGGGGACCTCGCTGAGCGGGGTGCCCCAGGCAGGCCGGGTGCCTGTGAAGTTTGAGGTCTACGCGACTGATGTGAAGGGTAGGCCGGTTGAGATTGACCCGTTTGTCAACAAGTGAGTGCTGCTAGGAGGGGTGTATGTCGTTTGACTGGCGTGCTGCGAGTGCGGGTGAGCTGCTGTCTCGTGTTGAGGAGGGGACGGCTGAGTGGCTGCGGGCTGAGGGCGGTGATGGCGTCCAGGTCCGGGTCCTGGGGATAGGTTTTCGCCAGTCCATCAGGATCGTGATGACGCGTGGTGGTGAGGAGGTGAGTGTGTTCATGCCTGACGAGATCGTCTCCGTCATAAGCGACCTGCGTGAGAAGCAGGTGGTTGCTGGGTGGGGTGCGTGGACGTGGTGTCGGCTGTGGATGGTGGCGGGGGAGTGGGTGCTGCACCAGGAGTGTGACTGGATGCGCGAGCCGGTGCTCGAGGGGCCTGCTGGTGGGCGTCCCCCTCCGGGTATCTGTGCCCTGGAGCTGGAGCTCTACCCCCGGGATGCGGAGAACATCCCCGGGTGGATGGCGGAGGGTGTGGCGGCCAACGAGAGACGGAAGGCTGCCAACGCCCGTCGTCGTGAGGCCAGGCGCGCCAAGAAGGAGAAGGAGCGTGAGCGCCAGGCAGCCAAGGCCCAGGCCGCTGAGGCCGCTTCGCAGGAGGCTGCCCAGTCCGCCGTCCAGGATGCTGCCCGGGGTGTGCCCGGTGCCGGGCAGGCCGCCCAGGGTGGGGGCGGTGCTGGTGGGTCCGCGGGGTGAGGCCTGTCCGGGGGCGGGCCTGGGCGTGTCACGTGGTGCTGGAGTGGGTCTGCCGGGAGGGGCGGGGCAGCTTCTACACCAATGACGCCGGTGTGGTGGTGCACGTGGAGGCGCACTCGGCGGTGGAGCGTCGTGGGTGGTGGGGCATGCGCGAGCCGTTGAGCCCGGACCTGAGGGACCCTCTGCCGAGCGCGACCTACACGGTGGACGGGAGGTTCCACTACACCACGGACGAGTGGGGTCGTACGGTGTGTATCCAGGTGGATGAGCTCAGGAAGGTTGATGGTGACCTGGAGAGGTACCGTTCGGAGTCGGTCCAGGAGCGGGTCGGTAAGTACGGTGGTGAGGGCTATGACGGGGTCACCTGTCTGGTCACCAGTTCGGCGGGGCTCCGGAGGACATCAACGTGGTGCCCATGCTGCGCAAGGTCAACCAGAACCACCCGGACAGCTTCTACAGGCTGGAGAAGGAGATCGCCGCCAGCCAGGGAGCCTACAAGCACCTGGACATCCGGATCGAGTACGGCGGGCCACCAGAGGCTCCTTCGGGCACGTCCCTGAAGGGCGTGCCCACCGCTGACCGGGTGCCCACCGAGTTCCGCGTCTATTTGGCTAACGCTGGGGGCGTGCCGAGGACGTTTCCGAACAGGTGAGTACTTCGAGAATTAAGGGGATGGGTCTTATGGCTAGGTTGTCGGAGATGTCTGCTGGGGAGCTTCTCGCTCGTTCTGAGGAGATGCTGGCTGACTGGCTGCGTGAGGAGGGCGGGCAGCGTGTTGACATCGAGTTCATGGGCGTGGGGTGGACGCAGCAGTTTGATCCCCAGCTCACGCGTGGTGGGCAGCGGTCGCGTGTGATCCCACCTCATGAGGTCAACTCCTTCATGACGGAGCTGCGTGATAGGCAGGTTGTGCCTGGGTGGGGTGCGTGGACGTGGTGCCGGCTGTGGATGGTGGCGGGGGAGTGGGTGCTGCACCAGGAGTGTGACTGGATGCGTGAGCCGGTGTTCGAGGGGCCTGCTGGTGGGCGGCCTGACCCGCGTACCTGTGCCAACGAGTTGGAGCGTCATCCCCGGGATTGGGAGAACGTCCCGGACTGGATGGCTGCGGGTGTGGCGGCCAACGAGAGGCGCAAGGCTGCCAACGCGCGTCGTCGTGAGGCCAGGCGCGCGAAGAAGGAGCGTGAGCGCCAGGCAGCCCAGGCCCAGGCCGCTGAGGCCACCGACCGGCAGGGCGGGAGCGGTACCGGGGAGGTCTCCGGTGGCGAGCCCGGTGCCGGGCAGACCGCCCAGGATGGGGGCGGTGCTGGTGGGTCCGCGGGGTGAGGCCTGTGTGGTGGTGGGCCGGGGCAGGTCAGTGCTGTTGGCGCTGGGGCTTCCTGGGTGGCTTCTACACTGATGGGTCTGGTGTGGTGGTGCACGTGGAGGCGCACTCGGCGGTGGAGCGTCGTGGGTGGTGGGGCATGCGCGAGCCGTTGAACCCTGACCTGAGGGACCCTCTTCCGAGTGCGACCTACACGGTGGACGGGAGGTTCCACTACACCACTGATGAGTGGGGGCGCACGGTGCGCATCCAGGTGAAAGGGCTGGACGAGGTCTCGGAGACTTACGACTCCTCCCGGGCGCGTAGGCGTATCGGCAACTACGGTGGTGACGGCTTTGACGGGGGGCATCTGATTGCTCACCGGTTTGGTGGGGGGCCGGAGGACATCAACGTGGTGCCTATGCGCAGAACCCTCAACCAGGGGACTGAGGGGATGTACCCGTACAGCTACAAGAAGCTCGAGGACGACATCGCCGCCAGCCGGGGCGCCTACGAGAACATCGACATCCATATCGAGTACGACGGCCCACCAGGGGTGGAGCCCGGCACCTCCTTGAAGGGCGTGCCCAAGACCGACCGGGTACCTGTGAAGTTTGAGGTCAGGTGGGTTGCGAACGGTGTCCCGCGTAGCAAGCCGTTTGAGAACTTCTAGACCTGGAAGGATGTGGCTGGTGTGGGTATGCATGACATGGGCCCGCAGGAGGTCTTTGCCCGGGCTGAGGAGCTGCTGGCGGGGTGGCTGCGTGAGGAGGGGGGCTCCCGCCTCGAGGTTGAGATCCAGGGCATCGGGTTCGTCCAGGACCACCTGATGTGGATGACTGTTGACGGTGAGGCCAGGAGTGTCCAGCCGGAGTCCAGTGAGACGGGCTTTGCCGTGAATGACTTGCGTCGTGCGCAGGCTGTGCCTGGCCTGGGTGCGTGGACGTGGTGCCGGCTGTGGATGGTGGCGGGGGAGTGGGTGCTGCACCAGGAGTGTGACTGGATGCGTGAGCCGGTGTTCGACCCTCCTGGTGGTGGGCGGCCCGGCCCGGGTGACTGTGCGCTGGAGCTGGAGCGCTACCCCCGGGATGCGGAGAACGTCCCGGACTGGATGGCTGCGGGTGTGGCGGCCAACGAGAGGCGCAAGGCTGCCAACGCGCGTCGTCGTGAGGCCAGGAGAGCCCGGAAGGAGAGGGAGCGCCAGGCAGCCCAGGCCCAGGCCGCTGAGGCCACCGACCGGCAGGGCGGGCAGGAGGCTGCCCAGTCCGCCGTCCAGGATGCTGCCCGGGGTGTGCCCGGTGCCGGGCAGGCTGCCCAGGATGGGGGCGGTGCTGGTGGGTCCGCGGGGTGAGGCCTGTGCCGGTGGTGTCGGCTGGGGCTTCTTGGGTGGCTTCTACACTGATGGGTCTGGTGTGGTGGTGCACGTGGAGGCGCACTCGGCGGTGGAGCGTCGTGGGTGGCTGGGGATAACGCAGGACGCGCTCAACCCGGACCTGAAGGACCCTCTGCCCAGCGCGACCTACACGGTGGACGGGAGGTTCCACTACACCACTGATGAGTGGGGTCGTACGGTGCGTATCCAGGTGGATGAGCTCAGGAAGGTTGATGGTGACCTGGAGAAGTACCGCTCGGAGTCGGTCCAGGAGCGGGTCGGTAAGTACGGTGGTGAGGGCTATGACGGGGGTCACCTGTCTGGTCACCAGTTCGGCGGGGCTCCGGAGGACATCAACGTGGTGCCCATGCTGCGCAAGGTCAACCAGAACCACCCGGACAGCTTCTACAGGCTGGAGAAGGAGATCGCCGCCAGCCGGGGCGCCTACGAGAACATCGACATCCGGATCGAGTACGACGGCCCACCAGGGGTGGAGCCGGGGACCTCGCTGAGCGGGGTGCCCCAGGCAGGCCGGGTACCCACCGAGTTCCGTGTCTCATGGACTGATGAGCAGAGGATGAGAACGGTTCCGCGCCGTTTTGTCAATGAGTGAGAAAGGCGGCTGGTCTTGGTGAGTATGTCTCGTATGTCTGCTGAGGAGTTGATGGTTCGTGCCGAGAGCCTGCTTGCTGAGTGGCTTCCTGGTACTGGTGGTTCCCGGATTGATATTGAGATCAGTGGAATAGGGCTGGTGTCTACGCTGGGTCCTAGCAGGGTGACTCAGGACGGGGTGAGCCGGTTGGCGGAGGTTCCTGACGAGATTCTGTCCGTGGTTGGCAAGCTGCGTGATAGGCAGGTTGTGCCTGGCCTGGGTGCGTGGACGTGGTGCCGGCTGTGGATGGTGGCGGGGGAGTGGGTGCTGCACCAGGAGTGTGACTGGATGCGTGAGCCGGTGTTCAAGGGGCCTGGTGGTGGGCGGCCCGGCCCGGGTATCTGTGCCCTGGAGCTGGAGCGCTACCCCCGGGATGCGGAGAACGTCCCGGACTGGATGGCGGAGGGTGTGGCGGCCAACGAGAGGCGCAAGGCTGCCAACGCGCGTCGTCGTGAGGCCAGGAGGGCGAAGAAGGAGCGTGAGCGCCAGGCAGCCCAGGCCCAGGCCGCTGAGGCCACCGACCGGCAGGGCGGGAGCGGTACCGGGGAGGTCTCCGGTGGCGAGCCCGGTGCCGGGCAGGTCATCCAGGACGGGGGCGGTGCTGGTGAGTCCGCGGGGTGAGGCCCGTCCGGGGGCGGGCCGGAGTAAGTAAAGGGGGATGCTGCTGTGCGTGTGCGTGACATGGGCCCGCAGGAGGTCTTTGCCCGGGCTGAGGAGCTGCTGGCGGGGTGGCTGCGTGAGGAGGGGGGCTCCCGCCTCGAGGTTGAGATCCAGGGCATCGGGTTCGTCCAGGACCACCTGATGTGGATGACTGTTGACGGTGAGGCCAGGAGGGTTGTCCCGTCTTTTGATCTTACCAGGGCGGGGTTTGCCATGGATGACCTGCGTGAGAAGCAGGTGGTTGCTGGGTGGGGTGCGTGGACGTGGTGCCGGCTGTGGATGGTGGCGGGGGAGTGGGTGCTGCACCAGGAGTGTGACTGGATGCGTGAGCCGGTGCTCGAGGGGCCTGCTGGTGGGCGTCCCCTCCGGGTATCTGTGCGCTGGAGCTGGAGCTCTACCCCCGGGATGCGGAGAACATCCCCGGGTGGATGGCTGCGGGTGTGGCGGCCAACGAGAGACGGAAGGCTGCCAACGCGCGTCGTCGTGAGGCCAGGCGCGCCAAGAAGGAGAAGGAGCGCCAGGCAGCCCAGGCCCAGGCCGCATCCCCGTGACCGGGAAAGTTCAGGTTCGCACCGGGACCGGGTGCCACAGGCTGCATATCTTTGGACTGCCTGGCGGGAGTAGCCGTGCGCTGCTGCCCGGAACTCTGCGGATCTCTTCTGCCGGGACGTGATGAGGGCGGCCCAAGATGTGCAGAGCGCGTGCAGCAGCGGGGCTAGTGCCCCTGGGCGTGCTCGGCGTCGTCGGTGAGATAGGCCAGGGGACGGACCAGGTCGAAGGGTGTGGCAGTGTCGGTGGTAGTGAGAGTGCCGTCCAGGTCGTGGGTGGTGCCGTCAGGCAGGCTCCAGGTGGCGGTCCAGGTGGTGGTCAGGGTGATGGTGACGTCGGTGGCAGTCGTGGCGTAGGTGTGGTGGACGGTGTGGTCGGGCCAGGGGGCGCCGGGGTCGGTGGTGGTGTCCGTGGTGGCGTCCCCCCAGTCCCAGCGGTAGGAGGTGGGAGTGGCGGTGACGGTGACCTGGGTCCCGGCCACGGTGGTGGTCAGGGTCTGCGGGGCATCGCTGGTGTAGGCGATGACAGGCTTGGTGACCAGTGCCTGGGGACCGCCCGGCTGGCGGGTGAGCCCGTTGCCGGAGACCATGAGGCGCTGGACGTCGGAGACCGTCAGGGTGACCGGCTCGGGCTGGGCGACGGGGAGCTGGGGGGCTGCCTGCGGGGTGGGGTCCTTGCAGACCAGCTGGCAGGCGAGCAGCTCGGTGAGGGCGTTGGTGCACTCGGGGCCGGTGACGGACTGGGCACACCCCTGGCGGACGTTCTCCTCCAGCTGGGGCAGGATGGAGCGGTCAGGCGGGGCGGGTGCCTGGTCCCCTCCTGGGGAGCCCCCTCCCGGAGAGCCTCCACCACCCGATCCGCCCGTCGTGGTCCCGGGTGGGACCACGGTCGTGGTCGTGGAGCCGCCCACGCTCAGGCCGGAGTTGCCGGACCGGTATACGGAGATGCGGTCATCGTCCCCGGTTGCTAAAGCGGGCGGGGCCATAGCCAGGACGGTGGACAACAGGCACAGGACCAGGACGCATCCCCACCACGTCGCTGCCCTCCGGCGTCGTCCCGGCCCGGGGTTTCTGGAGGGACGGGGCGCGTGTGCGCAGGCCGGGTCCGGGATGGCGCGAGCCGGAACGGTGGGAAGCGGGACGGCTGTGTACCTCACTGGTCCTCCTCATAGACCTCGGCCTCGCCCAGGAGCCACTGGCCGTCGCGGTAGATGAGGGCAAAGGTCATCATCTTCTGCGTCTGGGCCTCGTAGACCTGCGGGTCGCTTCCGCTGCCGTCGTAGCGGTAGACGGCATCGTGGTCGAAGACGAGGTCAACGCGGGAGTAGTGGTAACCCTGCTCGGGATCGGCGTAGCCGGACTGAGTGACGTTGGTATTCCAGATTTCTTCCCACCCGCCCTGGGCGTGGAGACTGTTGGTGTTGTCGGTGACGGACTGGCAGAAGACGCAGCCGCTGTCCTCGGTGTGCTCCTGCCACAGGCTCAGGTCTCCGGTGGCACTGATGTAGGGAATGAGACTCAGCAGGTACTCGGCGGTGGCGATGGCCCCCTCGGGGGTCTGCTCGTCCATGCCTGCGGGTCGGTCCGGTGGGGGCGTCGCCAGGGCTGCTTGGCGACTGGTCTCCTGCTGCGGTGGGAGGGGAGGCAGTGAGAGTGTGGGCGAGGGCGTGGTGCTGGCTGTGGCTGGGGAGGACATCGAGGTCGGCGAGGTGGCCGCCGTCCCGTCCGCCCGGGAGCACCCGCCCAGGCCGCACGCCGTGGCGGCGAGGAGGCCGACGAGGACTCCCACGGACGCAAGGACCAGGGTGCGATGGCTGGGCGCGTGCCGCCCACATCGTCCGCACCATCTAGGGCACCGGGAGCCCGGAGTCGGGCTCGCTCCAGGTGCCCGACGCGAGTGCTGGGAGTACAGGGACATGACAGCCACCTTTGACAGAAGCGGTGGAGGGGCGTGTCCCGCCAGCCCCAACTAATGACGTGACTGGCAGAACTGGGTAAACTGTAGCGGTGCTGGCGTCCACGGTCCAGCCCTCAGTGGGTATTGTGGAGGGCGCTAGTGTCTGCGAAGGCGCGGTGGTCGGCTGCCTGCCGGGGTGGGGCCTCGGCTCCTCGTGACCCTGTGCGCAGGTCCTCTGCACGTGGGTGCCGGGGTGGGGTGCTCACGCGATCTCCAGGTTGGTCAGCACCCACTGGCCGTGCAGCGGCTCCAGGCGGGCGGCGGCGGCCCGGACCCGCTCCCCGTCCTCGATCAGGACCGTGGCCTCGCAGGCGCCGTGCAGCGTCGCCTGGGTGCGCACGGAACGGGTCCTTGGCCTGGCTCTGCGCCTGCCTGGCCCCAGGACCCGGGAGGCCAGTCCTGCGCGGCGCGACAGGGCGCGGAACAGGGCGGGGGTGGTCCATCGGGCCAGGTGGTCGACGGGGCGTGAGCCCATGAGGACCTCTGCGGCGGCGGTGACCACGGTAGCCGCGGTGCGTGCGGGGAGGGTGGAGGCTGTTGCTGGGGCGCCCCGGTCGTGCCCGGGTGGGGCGGCGGCGCCGGGGCGTGCGCGACACCGTCGGTACCGTGCTCGCCGCAGTACGCATAGTGGTGGTCTCCGGGGGCAGGCGGGGGCTAAAGCTGAGCAGGTCTCCCGCGCGCGTGCCCCGGGTGGTACCTGGGGGCGGGGTGCTGGCTACAGTCCCTGGGGCCGGCCGGTGGCGGGACGTCCCGGGGTGGGGCGGGTCGGGCGCGGGTGAGTGCTGGTGCGAGGGCCGGAGGGGCCGACGGCATCGGCCTTCCTGGCGGTTGTGGCGGTGTCGGTGGCCATGGCTGCCTGCTCTCTGGTCAGTGGTGGGTGGGCCGGTCTGCTACCCGCCCGGCGCTGTCCGGGATCGGGCGAGAGCCGGAGCGGCGTCGGGGCGGTGGGGTCAAGGCTGTGGGGCTGGTCCTGCTGGGGCTAGAAGGATGAGCGGCTAGGGAGGTGAGGGGCGGGTGTCCTGTCCCTCCTGTGGTACCTGGGTCGTAGCGGTCCACTCCGGCAGTGTCAGGGTGGTACCGGGGCGGAGGACTGCGGGGTCGGGGCCGATAACCTCCCGGTTGGCCTCGTAGAGCGCGGGCCAGGCGGCGGAGATGTCCTCGGCGCTGCTGCCTGCGGGGAGGCTGTGCACGGTGACGGACCACAGTGACTCCCCCGGCGTGACGGTATGGCTGCGCGGCGGCGACCCTGGTGGCTCCGCCGGCTCCTGCGGGGTGCTGCCGACCTCCTGTGGTCGGGGATCGGTGGGCTCCGGAGTGGTGGAAGCGGGGGTCTCCTGGGTCGCGGAGGATGCGGGCCTCCAGCCCAGGTCGTTCGGTGGCGGGTCGGGCTCGGCGGCCAGGGCGGGCGCTGTGCTGAGGCCTGCCACCACCGCGCCCACAGCGACTCGTCTGACAAGGGGCGCGCCCCAGCGCTGAAGAAGCCGCGACGCTACGTCGCTGGCGGGGTGCCCTCGCCCCCCGGCGCCCGGCAGGGCCGCCAGAGCCGCTGCTGCCGACACGGCGTGCCACAGCGCCCCGGCTGCTCCGGCCCCGCTGGCAAGAGCGACGACGGCGCTGGTGAGCTGGCTGCCTCCCCACAGGGAGAGAGGAGTCTCTTCCAGGGTGCGTACAGAGCTGAGTAGTGCCACGCATAGGGCTGCTGTCAGCGCTGCGGACGCTACCGCCAGGACCGTCAGACCGGTTCGTTGAGTCATGGCACCTCTCTAGGTCATTAGATGATGTTTGATGATGTTAGATATACATCGCTGCGACTGGCCTGTCAATAACCTGTGTGTGAGGTGCGCTCGTGGTGGAGTAGCTGGTGGGGAGATCTGGTGGGATTGCGGTGTGTGCCGTTACCTGCCGGGCGCGACCGCCTGTGGTGGGCTTGGGGTGTGGACTGGGAGTCGATGCTGGCTGACCTGGAGAGCCGCTTTGAGGCGGAGAGGCGCACTGAGCTGGCTGTCCACAGTGCCGAGCTGGCGGAGGCGGAGACGGCGGCTGTTACTGCTGCCGACCGGCTCCGAGGCGCGGTGGGCAGGGCTGTGCGCCTGCGCACCCGTAGCGGCCTGCCTGTGGACGGCGTCGTGCGCCGGGCCGGTTCCGCCTATGCCGTGGTAGACGAGGGGCAGGGGCTCCAGGCAGTGGTGCCCGTGGACGGGCTGGCCACGATGGCTCCCCTGCCCCGGCCCGCGCCTCCTGAGGTCCGGCGACTGCCCACCCTGGGCTCCCTACTGCGCGAGATCGCCCGGCGTGGTGTCCGGGTGCGCCTGTACACCAGCGCCGGGGAGGTGGTTGGTCGGCTGGTGCGCGTGGGTGCCGACCACGTCGATGTCGCCCTCGACCCGGAGGGGGCTGGGCGGCCGGGGTACGCTGCGGGAGCGCTCGTCACCACCGTCATGCTCTCGGCCGTGGAGATCCTCCGCAGCCGTTGACGGCTCTTGCGGCTCTGTGCTCGCGCGGTACCCATGAGGTCCTGCCCGTACGTCATGAGTCTGGTCGCCCTGGTGCCGGTGGTGGTGTGGAGTCTGTGCAGGTGGGCTTGGCTCTGCCGTTCTCCTGGCTGTGCCGTCCCGGCAGTTAGTCGACTGGTCTCCTGGCGCGCTTGGTCATATGGGATCTATCACGTCTTTGGGTGTGGGGTGCAGGGTGTGTTCGGGCGGTTCCATCTTGGCGAGATCTGCGGGAAGTGGGCTGGTGCCGATCACGCTGGAAAGGAACTTGTTGATCTGAGCCAAATCTGTGCCATCCTGGCTGTCCTGCGCCCTCGCCTGTCTGGCGATGGTGGCTATGTCGTCTGGTGCGCTGAGGGGAACGGAATCCGCGCCATCCTGTCTCGCCCCGGGTGCGTGAGCCTGGCGTCGCAGGACCAGGCCGACCCTACCGCCGTCGGTGTCTCGTCCCGGGTGCGTGAGCCTGGCTGGCGCTGATCACCCTGAGCGCGACGATTTCCACCTGCGCGCAAATCGCGCTAAATAGGCTCGCGCTGCTCCACCGTACCTGGAACAGCTGCTACAGATACATACGAGGGCGATGCATACGCGGACCTTGGGTGGGAGGTTTGGCGGGAGGTTGGGCGAGGCCCTCCTGGGCGTAGCAGCGGAACTTGACCGCCTCACGGTTCTGCGTGGCGATGGTGTCCTGATGGGTGCCAGGCGGTCGACGATTGCTGTCGAAATATTGGCGAGTGCTGCCTGGTGCCAGCGTCCGGCGACTACAGCGTTCGACGACTACAGCGTCCGGCGAGTACTGCGTGTGCACCGTGCCTGGGGTGGTGCTGACCGGTGCCGGGCGGCCTGGGCGGCGAAGGTGGTGGGTGGTTCCGGCGGGTGCTGGGGGCCAGGTGCGTGGGCGCCTGGCACTGGGCGCGCCAGGTGCAGGTTCCGCGCCCGGGCGGTCAGGTGGGATTCAGGAGTGGGAGTCGGGAGCAGGAGGTGGTCAGGCCCTCTGGTCCGCGTCCTCGTCCTCGCTGAGTGTCCCTGCGGCGACCATGGCGCGGGTGGAGGCCAGCTGGCGCTGGATGTAGTCCTCCAGGGCCTGGTCCTCGATCCGCCACAGCCTGCGCGCTCCTACCTGGATGGCGGGCAGGTCGCCGGAGCGGATGAGGGCGCGCACTCCCTGGGCGGAGAGCTGGAGTTGCTCGGCGACGTCGGCGATGGTGAGGAAGCGTGCGCTCATGAAGTGATGATCTCACTCTCGCGCCCAGGACGCCATCATCGAATAGTTCTGTGGATAACCTTGCTTTATTGGCGTGTGTCGAGGATGATCTTACGCGACCAAGGAGGATGCCATGACGCCGCCCCGCCCTCAGTCCCACCATGTACCCCACCGCGCGGGCACCCAGCGCCGCGCCCCGACAGCCCCTGGCGCCGTCCTGCCTGGAAGGACCCGCGGCTCTCCGGCGGCATCGCCCTCATCGGTGCCGCTGTCGCCCTGGGGCCTGGGCGGTTGACGCGGCGGCAGACACCACGCAGGTATACGTCCTCAGCCAGGACGTGCCTCCGGGTACCGACCTGGAGGTGGAGGGGTGCTCACCACCGTGGCGGCCCACCCGGGGACCCAGGCCTACGTCGAGGTCGGTGACCTGCCCCAGGGCGCGGTGGCCACGCGCTCCCTCAGCCGCGGCGAGCTGCTGCCACGCCAGGCCGTGGGCTCCAGTGAGGACCTGGAGCTGCGTCGGGTGGTCCTGGAGGTGGCCACGCCCCTGACCACGGGCACGGGACCCGGCGACGAGGTGGATCTGTGGCTCCTGCCGGACGACACCCGGGGGCAGTCCGCCTCCCAGGAGTCCCAGGAGGAGCAGTCGGCCCAGGCAGAGGAGGTCGCCACAGGCCTGGTGGTCGTCGAGGTCACCGAGGCCTCGGCAGCCATGGTCGGGCTGCCCGGTACCAGCGTGGAGGTGGCCGTTCCCGACTCTGTGCTGGCCTCGGTACTGACCTCGGTGGGCCAGGGCAGGTCACTGGCCCTGGTTCCAGCGGGCCAGGAGCCGGTGCGGTGAGCACGCCGCGCGCCGGCGTCCTCCTGGCCCTCAGTGGTGAGGACGCTGAGATCGTGCGGGCGCTGGACCAGGCGGGCAGCGGGCTGAGCGTGGTGCGCCGCTGCGCCGACCTGCCCGAGCTGCTGTCGGCGGGCATGGCAGGGCTGGCCTCCCTCGTCGTCCTGGACACCGGCTTCGAGGAGATCGACCGCACCGTCCTCGACAGGCTGGGCCGGGCAGGCCTGAGCGGCCTCCTGCTGGTCGAGCCGGGTGAGCAGGAGCGCTGGCGCAGCGTGGGCTGGCTCGTGGAGCGCCGTGACGCCCCCGCTACACAGGTGCGTGGCCTGCTCCAGGACCTGGCCCGCTCACGTGCCGGGCAGCCCGAGCAGCCTGGCCGAGCTGAGCAGCCTGGCCAGGCTGGTCAGCTCCAGGACCACTGGCCTGCACAGGCGGGCGAGGCGGTGCAGGGGGCTGGAGCGCCTCTCGTCGCGGGTTCCTCGTCCACCCCCGGCTCCCGGCTCTCGTCCCTGCCACCGGGGCTGCACTCGCCCGCACCCGCCCCGGGAGGACCTGGAGCCGCGTCGGGCGTCCCGGAGGAGGTCCCCTGGTCACCGCAGGCGCCCGTGGCGGGGTCGGGCGGTGAGGGGGTGCCTCCCGGTGAGGCCCTGGGCAGGCTCGCTGTCGTATGGGGGACCCACGGCGCCCCCGGGCGCTCCACGGTGGCGGCCTCCCTGGCGCACGGGCTGGCCAGCGCCGGAGGAGCAGTCCTTGCCGACGCCGACGTGGAGGCCCCCTGCCTGGTCCAGCTCCTGGGCATGCCAGACGACTCCTCGGCGCTGGCAGGTGCTGCCCGCCTGGCCACCCACGGCAGGCTGGACGCAGAGTCCTTCAGCAGGTTCCTGGCGTCGGCGGGCACCAACCTCCACCTTCTGGCCGGGCTGGGTCGTGCCGGGCGGTGGCGTGAGCTGCCTGCGGCCTCCATGACCGAGGTGTGGCTCCAGTGCCGCCGGGCCGCCGCCTGGACCGTGGTAGACGTGTCCGGCGGTCCCCTTGAGGACGAGACCGACGGCTTCACCTTCGAGCCGGGGCGCTCGGCGGTCGCCTGCGACCTTGTGTCGGCGGCCGACGTCGTGGTCGTCGTGGGGGCGGCCGACCCGGTCGGGGTCAGGCGGCTCGTCCAGCTCCTGGCCGACCTGGACACCGTCACCACCACGGGGACCAGGACGGAGGTCGTGGTCAACCGGGTCCGGGCCTCCGCCGCCGGACCCGCTCCTCACCGGGCTGTTCGTGAGGCTGTGGAGCGCTACGGGGGCGTGAGCCGGGTCGTGCTGCTCCCTGAGGACGCGGCCGCTGCTGACAGGGCGTTGCTTGAGGGGCGCAGCGTCCTGGACGCCGCCCCCACCAGTGCCCTGGGACGGGCGTTAGCCGATTTGGTGGACCGGGTGGACCCGCGTGCGGGCGCAGCCGCTCGTGCGCGGGGGCAGTCGCAGGGCCGGGGGCCGCGCAGGCTGTGGGCAGCGCTGCGAGCCCGGCAGGGGCAGGTGCCGGGGTGGCAGAGGACCCGCCAGGAGCCACGAGCGCGGGCACGACGACGACCCGCAGCGATGGTGAGCCAGTGGGAGGCACCTCCTCCTGATCCGACAAGCCCGCCGGAGCCGACAAGCCCTCTTGGGCCACCACACCCGCCTGAGCCGCCGCCACCACCCCTCCAGCCGGGACCGCCGCCTCCGCCCCCGCCTGAGCCGCCCGGGACGCTGCCGGTGGCCGAGGACCTCTCCGGGTCCTCAGGGCCACCCGGTGGGCAGCTGGTCAGGGATGCGCAGGCCTCCCTGGAGCGTCGTCGAGGACGCCACCGCCGCTGACGGTACCGTTCCCGGCCCGGTACCGCCTCAGGCACACTAGGGGCATGCGTGTCTTCCTTCCCGCCACCGCGACGGACCTGCGGGCCGAGTCTCTCAGCCCCCGCCTGGCCCACGCCGCCACCCCCACCCTGGCCCGGGCACTGCCGGAGGAGGACCAGGAGGGCCTGGAGGTCGCAGCCTCCCTGTGCGCGGCGGACGCCTCCCTGCTCCTGCTGGCCCAGCCCGGTGCGGCCCGCCACGCAGACCGGCGCGTGGTCATTGCCGCCGACGCCGCCGACGATACTGTGCGCGAGCTGGACCCCGGCCAGGACGTGCTCCCGGGGACGGTGGAGGTCACGGTCGCGGTCGACTGGCAGGACGTGGCCGCGATCTTTGTCGACGACGCCCAGGCGCAGGCTGACGTGCGGGCCGCTCGACACGGCGACGAGGAGGCCTTTGAGCGCGCCGCGCAGGCGGACCTCCTGTGGTACGACGTCACCGAGCGCGACCACCTGGCTGACGACCTCGGTGCCTGAGCGCATAGGTGCCACCTGGCGGGCTGCCTCACCGACCTCACCGCACGACCCTCAGCGTGGACCCGCCGGAGGGCGAGCGGCGCACCTGAACCTGGTCGGCGACCTGGTGGCGCAGCTCCTCGACATGGGAGACGATGCCCACGGTCCTGCCCCCGGCGCGCAGACGCTCCACCTGGGCCATGACAGCCTGGAGCGTCTCCGGGTCCAGGCTGCCGAAGCCCTCGTCGATGAACAGCGTGTCCAGGGTGGTACCCCCTGACTCTGCGGCGACGACGTCGGCCAGTGCCAGCGCCAGGGCCAGGGAGACGTAGAACGTCTCCCCGCCCGACAGAGTCCGAGGGTCGCGACGGTGCTCGCCCGCCAGGTGGTCGGTGACAGCCAGCCCCAGCCCCCTGCGGCGGGAGCGCGAGCCGGTCTCCTCCGCGACCCGGACCAGCTCGTAGCGGCCGGAGGACATCTGTGCCAGCCGCTCGTTAGCGAAGACGAGGACTTCCTCGAAGCGGGTCTGGAGCACCCAGGTGGCCAGCGGGGTTGCCTGGGGGTTGTCCCCCCTGGCCAGCCTGGCGACCTGGCGCAGGGGGGCGTGATGGCGCAGCGCCTCCTGGTAGGCGCGGGCCGCGGACTCCACCCCCTGGCAGCCGCGCTCCAGGTGGGCGCGGGCCTCCTGCCTCCTGGCGTGGTGGTCTGCAGCCTCCTGGTGGCGGGCCTGCGCGAGCCGGAGGAGCCGACCGGCCTCCTGCGGGTCGGCCTCCTCGGCACCGGTGAGGGTGGCGACCTGCGGGTCAGCCAGCCCCGCCCTCACACGCTCCCGCTGCGCGTGAGCGTCACGCACCCTGGTGGCCAGGGCCTGGCGGGCACCGGGGTCCAGGAGGGCCAGCCGGACCTCCTGGGTGGTGGTAAAGCCCTCCTCCTCCAGGGCCTCCACCAGCTCCTCACCAGCCTGCGCGGCTGTCTCCAGCGCGACCTGCGCCTGCCTGACCGTCAGGGAGGCGGTCTCCGCGGCCTCGGCCTGCGCCAGAACGGCTGCGGCCCTGGCCGCCACGCTCGGCCAGGAGCCGCGGGCCTGCTCGTAGGAGCTCCTGTCCTGCTCCAGCTGGCTGCGGTCGGCCTCCAGCCTGCTGCGTGAGGCGGTCAGGGCGGTGCGCGCACGGTCGTGCTCGCTGCGCAGGCGCTGGCTGGCGGCGTCGAAGTCGGCCAGGCGCGACGCGGCGACCTGGGCCTGGCCTGCCAGGACACGGGCCTCCTCCAGGGCCTGGCGGGCCTCCTCCAGGCGGGTCTGCGCCTCCTGCAGGCTCAGGCCCGCCGTGGCCTGGCGGGTCTCCTCCAGACGGTCCTGGCAGGTCCTGACCAGCTGACGGGCCTCCACCAGGTTGCTGTCCGCCTGGTCCTGGTAGGCCTCGGCCTCCTCGACCTGCTCGCGCGTGGTGCCCTGGTCAGCACCTGGCGCGGGGTCCGGGTGGTCCAGGGAGCCACAGACCGGGCAGGGGGTGTCCTGCCTGAGCTCGGCCGCCAGCGCCCCCGCAGCCGAGGCGATCCACCGCACCCGGGTGTCCTGGACCCGGGCGGCGGCCTGCAGGGCCGCCTGACTCGCCGTGGCCAGGGCCTGGTTGTGGTGGTCCAGCCGGGCCTCCAGCCGAGGGAGGTCGCTCACCGCCTGGTACTGCTCCTGGCACAGGCTGTAGCGGTGCTCCAGCTCAGTGAGGCGGCTGCGGGCGTCGCGGGTGGCCTCAAGATCCTCGACCAGGGCTGAGCGCTGCTCCGGGTGACCGGCCAGGGCCTTGGCCTGGTCGGTGAGCTCGCGCTCCTGGCGGGCAAGGTCGTGGCAGCGCTCCTGGAGGTCCAGCTCGCGTGCCGTGAGGTCGGCCTCCTGGGCGGCCAGCGCCTCCAGGTGACCGTGCTCCTGGCGCAGCCGGTGGGCACGCCGGTCCACGGCCCGGGTGCTCAGGGCGGTCTCCTCCGGGCCGGTGCCGGTGCTTGCGGGGGCTGAGGTGCTCAGCGCGCGGAGGCGACGTCGTGCCTCGCGGCGCACGGGTTCCAGGAGGGCGTCCAGCGTCTCCCCTCCGGCCTCCTCCACGGCCCCCGCCGGTATCTCCTCCACGGCCTCCACGGCCTTGCCCGGGCTGGGGGCCTGACCCGTGCCGGGCTGCGCCCCCGCCTCCTCCAGGGCGCTGACGGCGGTGGACGCCCTGGCTCGGGCGGCCTCGGTCGAGCGCAGCACCGCGACGACGCGGTCAGCCCTGGCAGCGTCCTCCAGATGCCTGGCAGCCTCCGCGTCCTGGTCGGCACGCTCGTCAAGGGCCTGCTGGTCGGCCAGGAGGGCACGGCGGCGCTCCAGACGCTCGTGGAGGCTGCGCGCCTCCTCGTACCTGTGCTGGGCCTGCTGCAGCTCCTCCTGGGCCGTCTGCGCCGTGCTTGCGGCCAGGTCGACCACCTGGAGGGACAGCGTGCGCAGCCTGGCGGTCACGTGGCACAGTGCCTCAGGATCGGGCTCGGCCGCGGCGAGCGCGGCCTCCAGCTCCTCTGCCAGCGCACCGGCCCAGGCTGCGTGGGCTGCCGGAGGCTCGGGCGCAGCCTCCCCGGTGGTGGGGGCTGCGACTGGGCAGGTCCCGGCTGTCGACGCCTCCGCCGGCCCTTGTGCTGATCCCTGGTCTGCTGATCCCTGTGTCGGCTGTGGAGCCTGCGGGGTACTGAGGAGTGGCTCCAGCCCCAGGGCTAGCGTGCGGCCCTGGGCCCGCAGGGCGGTGGCAGCCTCCTCCACCGCCCTGGTCCCCGCCCTGGAGGCCTCGGCCAGATGGGACTGGAGGGAGTCGTACACGCCGGTGCCGAAGACGTCCTGGAGAAGCTCCTGGCGCTGCGAGGAGTCGGCACGCAGGAATCGGGCGAACTTTCCCTGCGGCAGGACGACGGTCTGGGTCAGCTGCTCCCGGCTCAGTCCCACGACACGCCTGATCTCCGCGTCTGCCTCGCCGACACGGGTCACGGGCTCCTCCACGGGCTGGCCCTGTGGGTGGGCGAGGCGCCACAGCCTGACGGTCCCGTGCTCGGTGGTGGTGCCCTGCCCTCGCTTCTTGGGCCGCTCGTAGCCGGGGGTGCGACGTATGCGGTACACGCCTGCGGTGGTGGAGATGACGAGCTCGACGGCGCTGCCCGCCTGCGGGGGCAGGAGGGTGGAGCGTATCCGCTGCCTGGAGGAGTCGGAGGTGTCCGCCACGTCACCGTAGAGGGCGAAGACGATGGCGTCGATGACAGTGGACTTGCCCGAGCCCGTGGGACCGGTCAGCAGGAAGCGCCCCGAGTCGCTGAAGGCGTCAAAGTCGATGGTCTCGGTACCTGCGTAGGGTCCGATCCCGGTCATGGTCAGGTGGTGGATCCTCACGAGCCGCTCCGCTGCTGGGCCAGGACGGCCTCGTAGGCGTGCCACACGGCGGAGCGCTCGGCCTGGTCCGGGGGGCGGCCGCCTACGTCGGTGAGAAATCTGGTGGCCACCTCCACAGGGTCCGCGGCGGCGGTGACACCCACCTGCTCTCGCAGCCCGGGTGCGGGAGCCTCGTGGTGGAAGGCCAGCAGCCCGGGGAAGCGGGTCCGCAGGGTCGCCAGGGCGCCGGGCGGGCGCTCCCCCCGCAGAACGACGCGCACCCACGAGTCCGTCCCGGTGGCGTCCTGGGTGGCGGGGGAGAGGAGCTCGTCCATCGTGCCCTCCACGGTGCGGACGTGGTGGCGGACCGGGACGGGGACGCGCTCCAGGGCGGTGACACCGCGCGGGCCGACGTCGAGCAGCACCGAGGACTTGGCGGCGTCGGCCTCCTCAAAGGACAGGGCCAGCGGGGAGCCGGGGTAGACCAGGCGCGGTCCCGGCCCCGCCGCCCCGGGGGCGGGAGATACCTCCTGGGGGCGGTGCAGGTGCCCCAGGGCCACGTAGTCGATGCCGCCGCAGGCCTGGGCCAGCGGCGAGCCGCCTGCAGTGGTGAAGACCTGCGCGGGTACTGCGTCCACGCCCCCCACCCGGATGTCCCGCTCGGACTCGCTGGCCCGGCCGCCCACGACGAAGGTGTGGGCCATGACCAGGCTGGGCAGACGCCGCGAGCGGGCCGAACGCGTGCGCTCCAGGTCGGCTGCGACCAGGCGAAGCGCGGCGCTGACGACGGCCTCGTGGGAGCGGGGCAGGAGCGGGGGGCCGTCGGCAGCCGCTGCGGTGTCCCGACCACTTCCCTCCTCAGGACTGGCCTGGCCCGGCTCCTGGAAGGGGCCACGGGCGTCCTGCCTGCCCGGGCGCTCGCCCAGGAGCTCAGCCAGCACAGGCGGCAGTGACTGCCGGGCGGCGTCGGGGTCCAGGTAGGGCAGGGCGTGCACCACCGCCGCCTCGTGGCCCTGCGCGTCGGGCAGGACGACGCCGCGGCCCACGTCCGTGGCACGGGCACGGATAAGGAGGTGGTCGGTCATGAGGTCGGCGGCGAAGCCCAGGCGACGGGCCGAGTCGTGGTTGCCGGGTATGAGGACGACCCGGGTGATCTCGGTCAGGCGACGCAGCGCCTCATCCAGGAGGCTGACGGCGGCTGCGGGCGGCAGGGCGCGGTCGTAGACGTCCCCGGCCACGAGCACGGCGTCCACGAGCTCCTCTCGCGCCAGCGTCACCAGGTGGTCGATGAAGGCGGCGTGGTCGTCGTCAAGCACCTGGCCGTGGAAGCTGCGCCCCAGGTGCCAGTCCGAGGTGTGGAGGATCCGCATGACGGCACCCTCTCACAGGGTGCCGACACCAGTGGGCAGCGCGCGGGGGCCGGGCAGGAGGGGCGTGCCGCCCCGGGGCAGGTTCGACCCGTAGGCGGCCTGGTGCGAGGCGTCCTGCGGACAGGCCTGTGGGGTCAGGCCTGTCAGGCGGCGACGACGCCGGTGCCCACCAGGACCATGATGACCGCCCCGAGGGCCACGCGGTAGATGATGAAGGAAGTGAACTTGTTGGAGGAGACGAACTTCAGCAGCCAGGCGATAGTGGCGTAGGCCACCACGCCGGACACGAGCGTGGCAATGAGGGTGGCGCTCCACCCGATGCTGGAGTGGCCGATCTCGCCCGCTGCCGTCACCGCCTCCAGCAGCCCGGCGGCCACCAGGGCAGGTATCCCCATGAAGAAGGACAGCCTCGTAGCCGTCACCCGGTCAAAGCCCAGCAGCAGGCCTGCCGAGATGGTCGCGCCCGAGCGGGAGATACCGGGGAAGACGGGAGCCAGGGCCTGGAAGACGCCGATGGTCAGGGCGTCTCGGATGCCCACCTGCCGCATCCCCTTGCTGAGGTTCCTCTGCCGGTCCGCCAGCCACATGACGCCTGACCAGACGATGAGTGCCCCGGCGATGATCCACAGGGAGCGGGCCGTGACCTCGATAAAGGGCCGCAGGACCAGGCCCGCCACCGCAACGGGAAGCGTGCCCAGGATGATTCCCCATCCCAGCGTGTAGTCGGGGTTGCTGCGGGCGCTGCTGTCCCTCAGGCCCTGCAGCCAGGCCGCCACGATTCGCACGATGTCGTCCCAGAAGTAGATGATCGCGGCGATAATTGCGCCGATCTGGATGACCGCCGTGAAGGCGGTCATTCCTACCGAGTCAATGTCGTATCCGAGAAGCCGCTCCACAATATTGAGGTGGCCGGTGGAGGATACCGGAAGGAACTCGGTGACACCCTCGACGATGCCGAGGATGATGGCGTGCAGCCAGTTCACGGGGACTCCCTGGGTCAGTTGGGTTGGTTGTATGGCAGAGGCAGGCTACCGGGAGAGCCGTAGCTGCCCTATCCTCCTGGATGTGGATCCCACCTCAGCCGGTCCCCCGTCAGCAGGCCCCGGCCAGTCGACAGGCAGGTGGTCGGCGGCTGGCCGGCAGGCCGTCGGTCAGCTCGTCAGTCGGTCAGCGTGCCCAGGTACTGCGTGGCAGCCGGGTGCAGAAGCGTGTTGGAGGCCAGGGCGCTGCCCCCGAAGGGGCCGGCCTGCCCCTCCAGCGAGGTGAAGGTGCCCCCGGCCTCGGTGACGATTGGGACCAGGGCGGCCATGTCGTAGAGCTCCAGCTCCGGCTCGGCGGCCAGGTCCACTGCTCCCTCGGCCAGCAGCATGTAGGACCAGAAGTCCCCGTAGGCGCGGCTGCGCCAGCAGGACTGGATAAGCGCCAGCATGCCACGCAGGCGCCCGGTGCCGGCCCACCCGGACAGGGAGGAGTAGGACAGGGAGGCGTCCGTGAGCTCGGCGACCCGCGAGACCTGGAGACGGCGCGCCGAGCTCAGGGACCGGCCGGTCCAGGCGCCCCCGTCCGTCGTGGCCCACCAGCGTCGGCCCAGTGCCGGCGCCGACACCAGTCCGACGACGACCTGTCCCTCCTCCACCAGCGCGATCAGCGTGGCCCACACCGGTACCCCGCGCACAAAGTTCTTGGTCCCGTCGATCGGGTCCACCACCCACTGGCGCGCCGTACTGCCGGTACTGCCGGTACTGCCCGTGGTCGGCATCTCCTCGCCCAGGACCGAGTCGCGCCCGCGGGCACGTGACAGCCGTTCGCGGATGGCGCGCTCCGCCTCGCGGTCGGCCTCGGTCACCGGGGTCAGGTCGGGTTTTGTCTCGACGGTGAAATCACGAGCATCGAAGCGTGCCTGGGTCAGCCGGTCCACCTGGTCGGTGATCGTGTGAGCCAGGCGCAGGTCGTCACGCCAGCGGCGCCTGGTCTCCGGGGACGCGGGACGTGAGGTGGCGGAGGTCTCGCTCATGACACCACGGTAGCGGCTCAGCGGACGCTCGCCAGGGTCCTCGCTGGTGCTCGTCGGCTCGTGGCGTGATGTCGCGGGCGTCGGCGCGGGCTGTTTGCAGGCCCTCCACTATTTGTGAATACCCGCAAACTATTGTTGTCTGGCTCGTTGTTTAAGACGGGGCTGTCGGGTGGTGCAGCGGCACGGAAAGTGTCGTGTCCACGATAACGTGTGCGTAAGAGCGGGCGGTAGAAGAAGAGGGTGCGAGATCGGGTCTGCTGCTGGTGCCTGGTCGGGCGTGGCTGGACGCGTAGGAGATAGGCGGAGCCCGGGGATTCGATTTGGCATTCGTGTTACGCCATCGTTACTGTATGCGTATGACACACCATGCGGGGAACAGCGAGCCCGTAGGCGGGTTCACGCGGGACGATGTCGTCGCTGCCGCGCTGGACATAGGGATCGACACCTTCACCCTAGGAAAGGTGGCCAGGCGTCTCGGGGTGCGTCCAAGTGACCTCAGGCGCGCGGTCAGCTCGCGGGAGGACCTGGTGAGCGCCTGCCTGGAGCGGGTCACCTCGGATCTGCGCCTGCCCCGGGCCGGCCTGGCCTGGCCTGACTACCTCCGCCACCTGGCGGACGCGCTGTGGGCGGTCTTGGAGCGGCACCCGGGCCTGGACCACACGCTTGTCGACCTGCCCTGGGCCTACCTTCCGTTTGTCCCGGTGGCAAAGAAGTCCCACGCGGCGCTGGTGGCCGGGGGGCTGGGTCCTCACGAGGCCTACCTTGGCCTGGACTACCTAGTCGCCACCGTGCTGACGGCGCACCGGCGCGCCTCGGCGATGCGTGCCCCGGTGGAGGACGTCGCCGGAGCCCAGGAGGGGCTGCGCGGGGTCGACGTCGCCACTAGGATGTGGGACGAGCGCTTCGGCCAGCCTGGCGCCTCCTTCGGCACGGAGGTGCGCGACTCCTCCTCGCCGGGCGGCGGGGCGACACGGACGTCCCTCTACGTCCGGAGGACTCCTGGCTGGAGGGCGGCGCTCTCCAGGACCAGGTGGAGGTCCTCATCGAGGGGTTGCGCGCGCTCGGGCAGGTGACGGCGGGCGCGTCCGCCGCGACCACCCACTCGGGGCGTCCTCCCGCGGCTACTCCACCCAGCAGACCCAGCAGACCCGAGGAACGGAGAACCCTGTGAAAACCCTAGTTCTTGTCTTCCACCCCCACATGGAGAGCTCGCGGGTCAACAAGGCCCTGGCCGACAGGGCGGAGTCCGCCGGGGAGAACGTGACGGTGCGCTACGTCTACGACCTCTACCCGGACTTCAAGATCGACGTCGCCGCTGAGCAGGCTGCGCTGCAGGACGCCGACCGCATTGTCCTGCAGTTTCCCATGTACTGGTTCTCCAGCCCCGCGCTGCTCAAGCAGTGGGAGGACGACGTCCTCACCTACGGCTGGGCCTACGGGGAGGAGGGGACGGCTCTGCACGGAAAGGAGCTCCTGCTTGCCGTCAGCCCCGGTGGCAGCGCCTACGGGCGCGAGGCGGCCCACTCCTACACGCTTCACGAGCTTCTGCGCCCCTTCCAGGGCTCGGCGCGGGTCATCGGCACCAGGTACGCGGTTCCGTTCCTGACGGTGGGGGCGCTGGAGATCAGCGACGCAGCCCTGGCTCAGCGGGCCGAGGAGTACGCCGCCACACTCGTGGCGGACCGGCTCCCGACGCTGGACACCTTCGGCTGAGGGTCGTCGTGGCAGTGGTGCCCAGCGCCCTGACGAGACGGGTTCCCTGCCTTGTCAGGGCGCTCCTGTGTCCGCGCCTGCCCGGCTGTGCGACAGGTCGTGGGAAGTGCGGTGTCTCAGTAGGAGGAATTCGGCGGGACGCACTATATTACGGCACAGTAACGTCATGGTGAGGTGGCCGGACCGGTCCACCGGAACAGGAGCAGCAATGTGCAGCACACCGCGTTCGGAGACGCTTGGTGACCGCGTCGCAGGTGTTGTGGATCCGGGGGTCGAGGGCGTCTACGCCCGCCACCTTGACCACGTGGTCGACGCGGCAGACACTTTTCTCGGACCGTGGCACGGCTACGACGCGCTCAGCGTTGTCACGGAGGTGGACGGCGACGGCTCGGCGCGTACTACGGTGGCCTTCCGCGGCGGGGAGGGCTGGCAGGACCCGGAGGAGGTCCGGGCCTGCCGGGGCCGGGGCAGGGAGGACATCACGCGCTTCCTGCAGGAGGTCAACGGGACTACCAGCCTTCTCCTGGCCTCCAGGCTCAGGTCGGCGGGAATGCTGCCCAACCGGGTGAGCAGCCTGGTCCTCTTCCGGCTGGGGTACCGTGAGTCGCAGTGGGACTATGGGCCCCTTCTGGATCCCGCGGACAGCGAGTACCAGAAGCGCAACTGGAGTCTGGAGGACAGGTGCCGTGTGGCTGACACCCTCTGGTCGGACTACCTGGAGGCGTGGTCCGGCTGGTGGCGGAGATTCCTGGACGGGGCCACCTGCTGCGAGGCCGTCACCTACGTGCATATGGGACGCGGCACCCACAATGCTACGACGCGCTTTATCTGTGATGACTACTGGGTCATGAACCACAGTGAGGCCTACGCTCACCGCAGCAGTGGGGTGGAGGGCTCCGGAGAGATGGCTGGCTTCCAGGACCTCATGGAAGCCTCCTGGGACGTGGCCGACCAGCACGACCTGGGGGTGGTGCGCCGGGCGTTGGAGAACGTGGGGCGCGTGCCCTGCGACGTCGTCGTGCGCTACGACCCCGCGACCGGCAGCCTCAGCGAGGAGTGGCTGGCGCCGGACGGGGGCCTCAGCGGTGCCAGGATTGTCGGCTCGCGCTTTGAGCGGTGGCTGTCCGACCACGGCTACGTCCGGTATCAGGAGGGGTTGGCCTGAGTGCCCCACGAGCGGTCTGCGTGCAGGGCAGAGGCGTGCCCCCGGCGTGCGTCCTCAGACGCCGCCGGGGGCACGGTCGCGGTTGTGGCTGTTGCCGGCGCCCAGGCTCAGGGCCGCAGGAGTACCTTGATAGCGCGGCGCTCGTCCATGGCCCGGTACCCCTCGGCGGCCTCCTCCAGGGGGATGCGCATGGTGAAGACCTTGCCCGGGTTGATCTCGCCAGACAGGATGCGGTCGATGAGGTCGGGCAGGAAGCGGCGTACCGGGGCTGGCCCGCCTAGCAGGCTGACCTCGGCGAAGAACAGTTGCTCGCCGGGCAGTGCCACGCCGTGGGCCACGCCCACGTAGCCGACGTGCCCGCCGGGACGCGTGGAGGCGATCGCCTGCATCATGGACTCCTGGGTCCCCACAGCCTCGACCACGCCGTGGGCACCGTAGCCGCCGGTGAGCTCCTTGACCTTGGTGGCCCCTTCCTCGCCGCGCTCGGCGATGACGACGTCGGCGCCGAACTCACGAGCCAGCTCGGCGCGGTCCTCGTGGCGGGAGAAGGCGATGATCTTCTCCGCGCCCAGGGCCTTGGCGGCCAGGACCGCGCTCAGGCCCACGGCACCGTCGCCGACCACGGCGATGGTGCGGCCCGGCCCAGCGTTGGCGGCCACGGCTCCGAACCACCCGGTTCCCAGGACGTCGGAGGCGGCTAGAAGGGAGGCGATGACGTCCTCGTCCTGGGGCCTGCCCCCGGGCACGGTCACCAGCGTCCCGTCGGCCAGGGGCACACGGGTGTACTGGGCCTGGGTGTCGCCCATGAAGCCACCGTTGGCGCAACGAGACTGGAAGCCGTCGGCACAGATCTCGCAGGTGTTGTCGCTCAGGCAGAAGGAGCCCACGACGAAGTCGCCGACCTTGACGCTGCTGACGGCTGAGCCGGTCTCGACGACGGTGCCCACGTACTCGTGCCCCATGGGCCGGGGCTCGGTGACCTCGTCCACGCCGCGGTAGGGCCACAGGTCGGAGCCGCAGATGCAGGCTGCCTCCAGCCTGATGACGGCATCGGTGGGTTCCACGACGCGGGGGACCTCACGGTCCTCCACCCGCACGTCGCGGGTGCCGTGCATGACCACACCACGCATGGTGGTGGGAAGAGGCTGCTGTGTGGTGGTCACAAGGACTCCTTTCTTGACGGCTGGTCCCTGCTGCTCCTCCACCATAGACCCGCGCGGATGCCGGAGAAAGGCTCTGACAGGGCCTCCCGGCCCCGCGTGTCCGGGCCCCACCCTGGGTGCACTAGTACCGCCGCCCGTACTGGGCACCTAGCACGCTACCTCCTACACGGCTTCCTTCTCATGGACTCAGGCACCGGAAACGTCATAGGACAACACGGCACCGTGTTGTCCTATGACGTTTCCGGTGCCTGAGGTGGGTTTACGCGATCCTTATCCCTATCCCTAGTGCCTCCTACGCTCCCTCCAGGCGCGCGCACCGCCTTCCAGGCTGGCCAGCCTGCCCGTGAAGCCAGCGGCCCGCAGCATCTCGACCGCCCTGGCAGAGCGGGTTCCGGCAGCGCACACCACCACCGTAAGCCGTTCGGTGTCAAGCTCGTCCATGTGCTCAACCACCTCATTCAGGGGGATGTGCCGGGCGCCCGGCAGGGGAGCGCCCGGAAGGGGCTCCATGACCGTCTCCACCTCCTCACGCACGTCCAGGACGGTCACGGTCTCTCCCTGGCCACGGTGCTCCTCCAGCCACTCGGGCGTCACCGTGGGCACAGGCCGGGGTGCAGGCCCGGCAGGGGCGTGGGCGGCCTCCTACCTATGGCTGCGTGGGCTGCCGTGGACGGCGCGGCGGGCGGGGTACCAGGTACGGGGCAGGCTGGCTCGGGCTGGCCACCCGCCGGGCTAGCTAGCCTGGGCTGTGCAGAGCAGGCGGTAGGCGCGGACGTGGGGGAGGTAGCGGCCGGTGCCGAGGAGCTGTCCCCGCAGGTGGGGCACTGCGGGTTCCGCGACACCGGCACCTCCCGGATCTGCCCGCCCCAGGTGTCCACCACCAGGAGCCGCCCGATCAGCGGCCGGGCCCCGCCGACGACGAGCTTGAGGGCCTCGGCGGCCTGCATAGCCCCGATGATCCCCGGCAGCACGCCCAGGACGCCGGCCTCGGCGCAGGAGGGTACCGAGCCCGGTAGCGGGGGAGCCGGGTGCAGGCAGCGGTAGCAGGGGCCGTGGCGGGAGTCAAAGACCGCGACCTGCCCGTGGGAGCGCAGCACCGCCCCGTGCACCAGAGGCAGCCCGAGCATGGCGGCGGCGTCGTTGAGCACGTAGCGGGCGGCAAAGCTGTCCGTGCCGTCGATGACCACGTCCCACCCGCGCAGCACCTCCACGGCGTTGGAGGCGGTGACCCGCTCCCGGTAGGTGCGGACCTCCACATCAGGGTTGAGCGCGCAGAGAGCCTCGGCCGCCGAGTCCACCTTGAGACGGCCCACACCGGCGGTGGTGTGGATGACCTGGCGCTGGAGGTTGCTCACGTCGACCTTGTCGTCGTCCACCACCCCAGGTGCCCGGTCCCAGCCGCAGCCAGGTAGAGGGCCGCGGGCGAGCCCAGGCCCCGGCTCCTACCAGGAGGATCCTCGCGGCCCGGATGCGCTGCTGGCCTGCCACCCCGACCTCGGGGACCAGGGCGTTGCGGTGGTAACGGACCAGCTCGTCGCGGCTCAGCGGTGCCAGCCGGTCGTCGCCGACCACCGGGGCCGCAGCGGTGGGGTGGTGGAGTCAGGCGGGCGAGCCGGTACGGACAGCCGGTCGGGACTAGGGGTCATGGTTGTCTGCTCCTCATGTCTGCTCTCGGTCCGAGGAGGGCGAAGGTCGTGAGGGCCTTGAGGGCTGTGTCCCGACAGTGCGCGGGACCTGCGGAAGCTCGGCGGCGGGAGCCCGGCGGGGCACGATACGCACCTCGACCGCCTTGACCACCGCCCACAGCTCCTGGTCGGCCTCGATTCCTAGGTCGGTCACGGCCCCTGCTGTCACGGTGGCTCTCAGCCGCTGGCCCGCAGCGACCTCGACCTGCACCTCCACCAGGGCGCCGACACGCTCCAGGCTCCTCACCGTCCCGGCCAGCACGTTACGAGGGCTGCCCTGGGGGGCGTTGCGGTAGAGGGCGACCGCGTCGGGCGGTACGAGGGCCGTACCCGGTAGGCCCGGCTGGAAGCCCTCGATCGCCTCCTCGGGTCGTCCGTGGACGATGGTGCGAGGGCCGTGTCCGGGCCACTGTCCAGACCCCTGCTCGGACCTCTGCTCAGCGGTCCACTCTGCTGTGGCAGCAGCATGGACGGCACCTGTACGAGAAGTCGGCTCGCTGTCCGGTACCGTGGCTGGATGTGTGGCTGGACCAGCACTCAGCTCCACCGCCGGGGCCTGCGGCGACCCCGCCAGGGTCCCGGTCAGCACTGCCGTGCCGGTCAGGCGCGCGGTGAAGTCGGAACCAGGACACGACAGCACATGGTCCGTCTCACCTGTCTCAACCACCCGCCCCTGCTCCAGGACGACGACAGTGTCGGCCAGCGCTGCGACGTCCACGACGTCGTGGGTCACCAGGAGCACAGTCAGGCCCTCCTCCCGCGCGCGTCGGGACACCAGGTGGCGCAGCTCCTGGCGGGCGGATACGTCCAGGGAGGCTGTCGGCTCGTCCAGGATGAGGACCCGCGGCCGGATGGCCAGTGCACGGGCCAGGGCCACCCGGGCCGCCTGCCCGCCGGAGAGAGTCCCGCACGGGCGGTCGGCCAGGTGGGCCGCACCGACGGCGGCGAGCTCGGAGCGGGCCAGGCTGCGAGCCTCGCCGCGCGGCAGCCCCCGGCAGCGGGGGCCGAAGGCCACGTTGTCCAGCACGCACATGTGGGGGAACAGCGTCGGCGCCTGGCCGAGCAGCGCTACCTCCCGGCGCCCCGCAGCCACGAAGTCCTCGGGCCCGTCCAGGATCCTGCCGCCCAGGGACACTCTTCCGGCCGTGGCGTCCAGCAGCCCGGCGGCCACGGCGCACACCGTGGACTTACCTGAGCCGTTGGGACCCAGGAGTGCCGTGACTCTCCCGGCGGGCGCGAGCAGGTTGACGACGACGTCGCGCTCAGGGGAGGAGAAGACCACCTCCAGGTCCTCCCCGCGGCTGGTTGAGACGCCGGAGCCGGGACCGGGGCCGACGGTGGTGCTGCGGGTGGCGGCGGGACAGGTGCCGTTGCTGTCAGGGGTGCTGCGGGTGGCGTCAGAGGTGGCGGTGCTGGTACTGATGGGGGCGTCGCACGGGTCAGGCCTCTCAGCGCCTGGGGGTGGCCAGGTGCGGGTTGCCCGGGCTCCTGCGCCTGGGCAGGCGGCTGCGAGCAGGCGGTCCCAGCGCAGGGTGGTCGCGCCCACCACCGCGAAGGACACGGCGATGAGGAGCACCGCCAGGGCCAGGGCCGTGGGGGTGTCGCTCTCCCGGGCCAGGTAGATGGCCAGGGGCATGGTGCGTGTGACCCCCTCCCGGGACCCGGCGAAGGCGAGGGTTGCCCCGAACTCGCCCAGGCTGCGCCCCAGGGCCAGCGCGGTGCCCCGGGCCAGCGCCGGTGCCACCAGGGGCAGGGTGATGCTCAGCAGGACCCGCCAGGGCCCGGCCCCCAGGGTGCGTGCCACCGTCTCCGGCCGGGTGTCGCGGGTGCGCAGCGCCGCCTCCAGGGTTACCACCAGGTAGGGCAGGGAGACGAACACCTGGGCGATGACCACCGCCGTCGTGGAGAAGGCGACACCCACCCCCCAGGCCTCCAGCCGCGCGCCCAGCAGGCCACGCCGTCCCAGGGTAGACAGCAGGGCGATCCCGGCTACCACCGGCGGCATGGTCATGGGTAGGACCGCCAGCACCCGGGCCAGGCGCACCCCCGGCCACTGCCGGGCCAGCACCAGGGCCAGAGGCACTCCCAGCACCACGCAGGCCGCGGTGGAGGCCAGGCAGGTGCGCAGGGACAGCAGCAGGGCGCTACGGGCGCTGTCGGAGGCGAGCAGGTGCGGCAGCTGGCCCCAGCTGACCCGGCTGCCTAGGCCCAGCAGGGGCAGGGAGAGGGCGCAGGCGCCTGCCAGCGCCAGGAGCACGACGATGGTAGGCAGGGGGGTGCGACCCGTGCGGGGGCGCCGGGGGAGGAGGCGACGGGGGCCGGTGCCTGGTCGGTGGTCGGGAGCCGCTTGTGCCCGCCGGAGGAGAGGGCTCACTACTGCCCGGCTGGTGAGGACTCGGAGGAAGCGGGTGGGGCTGTCCCCGGGGCGGCCTGGGAGGTGCCAGCGGGCGGGGAGGCCTCGGTGCTGGCAGTGGTGCTGGAAGTGTCCCCGGGGCTGGCGGAGGCTCCGGGGGCGTCGGACTCCCCGGACCCGGCTGGCTCCTCAGGGCTGCTGTTCCCGGGTGCCCCGAACCCGTAGTCAGCCAGGACGGCTTGTCCCTCCTCTCCCGTGACGGCGTCGATGAAGACCTGGGCGGCCTGCGGGTTGGAGGTCTGTGAGGTGGTGGCGACGGGGTAGTGGTTGACGACCCCGTTGTCGGGGACGTCGAGGCGCTCCACGCCGACGGCCGCGGCGGCGTCGGTGGCGTAGACGATGCCCGCCTCGGCCTCACCGCTCTCCACCTTGCCGCGCACGTCGGTGACCTTCTGCTCCTGCGAGACCGGGTCCAGGGTCACGCCCAGGGCCTCGGCCAGCCTGACGGTGGCCTCCCCGCAGGGGACCTCGGGGGCGCAGACCACCAGGTCAGCCCCATCCAGGGAGGAGTCCAGGCCGGTGACGTCCGCCGGGTTGCCCTCCGGGACGATGAGGGCAAGCACATTGGTGGCGAACTCGGTGGGCTCACCCACCAGGGACTGGGAGACGGCGTCCTCCATGGTGGTGGTGCTGGCGGTGGCCAGGACGTCGGCGGGAGCGCCTTGGGCCAGGGAGGCTACCAGGTCCTGGGAGCCCTGGAAGTCGAAAGTGAGAGTCAGGCCCGGGTTGTCCTCCTCCACCGCGGCTCCGATCTCCTCGAAGGCCTCCTGGAGGGAGGCGGCAGCCAGGACGGTCAGCTCTGCGGAGGCGGCGGTCGCGGAGGATCCTGTCTGGGTAGCCGTGTCCGTGGCTGCCTGGGGTCCCTCGGCGGGTCCTGCACAGGCGGCCAGCAAGACAGTGGCGAGGTAGGCGGCGGCCAGCCGGATCGTGGCTGCCACAGCCGCTGGGCGGGCGGTGCGGGCCGTGGCGCGCACGGTAGCGTGGACGGGTTGGGAGGCTGGGCTCATGGAGACCTCAGGCACCCTGGGAGGGGGCGATGTCGTTGGCCCCCTGGTTGCCCGTGCCCTGAGTGCGCACTAGTGCCCAGCCCCGGCGCTGGGAGGGCGTGGCGGTAGCCTCACGGGAGCGGTAGACCACGTAGGGGCGGGTCGTGTAGCCCACGGGTGCTGACACCGCGTGGACCAGGCGGGTGAAGGGCCAGATTGCCAGCAGCAGGAGGCCAGCCACCACGTGGAGCTTGAAGGACAGGGGGACCTCTGCCATGAGAGCCGGCTGGGGCTGGAAGACCAGCACCGAGCGCAGCCAGGGGCTGATTGTCTCCCGGTAGTTGTAGCCGTGGGCGTCCAGGAGCTGGTTGGTTACTGTGGCGAAGGTGCCCAGGAGCACCGGGACGGTGAGGAAGCAGTACATGACGACGTCGTTGCGGGTGGTGGCCAGACGTACGGACCTGACCACTACCCGGCGGTAGATGAGGCCCACGAGCCCCAGGATCGTCAGTACCGCCGCTAAGGTGCCCAGGTAGGTGGCGCCCAGGTGGTAGACGTGCTGGCTCACCCCCACCGCCTCGGTCCAGGAGCTGGGCACCATGAGGCCCACCAGGTGGCCGCCGATAATCATGAGGAAGCCCAGGTGGAAGACGGGGGAGGCTAGGCGCAGTATCCGCGACTCGTTCCACTGGGAGGACCGTGAGGTCCACCCGAACTGGTCGGTCCGCCAGCGCCAGACCATGCCCGCCACCAGGAGGACCAGGCAGGCGTAGGGCAGCGCCACCCACACGAGGTTCTGCTCGACCGGGCTCATGTCAGGACCTCCTGGCGGGGTGATCGTGTACGCGGGGAGTGGGGTCCGGTGTCGGCCTCGGCGGCGGGGTAGGACACCGGCAGGGTGGGGAAGGGGAGCATATCCGTGACACCGACGGTCTCCGTGGGCGGCCCGGCCGCGACCAGGGCCTGCACCCGGGCGGCGGTGGCCTCGTCAACGGGAGGCAGCGTCATGGACACCGCCTCCACCAGGTCGGCGTAGGGGGAGCCGATGTCCGTCAGGGCCGAGCGCAGCACCTCAATGCCCTCGCGGTGGGCGGACAGGAGGACCTGGGCCACCTCGTCGTTGCTGCGGGCGCTGAGCTCCAGGACCACGGGCAGGTAGTCGGGCAGCTCCTCACCCGACGTACCGGCCATCTCGTAGCCCGTGGCTGCCAGCGCCTGCTTGAAGGCCAGGATGGCCGCGCCCCGGTGACGGGTGTCGCCCACCGCGTAGTAGGTCAGGTACAGGCAGCAGCGGCGACGGCGGTCAAAGGTCTCTACGTAGTGCTCTGCCATGGTGCGCTCGCCGTGGCGGCGGGCAGTGTCCACGAAGCGCCTCAGGGGGGCAGCCACGGCCTGGGGCACCGCCTCCGGGCTGCTCGCCAGGGCAGCCTCCACGGCGTCCAGACGCTGGCTGAGCGCCCCCTCCTGCGGGTAGTCCAGGAGGAGGGAGGCGGCCATGTGGACGATGGAACGCCCGGTGGCGTCCAGCGCGACCACCGGCGGGGGCTGGAGCACCCGGGGGGCACGGACGAAGGGGGCCGCACCTGCTGTGCCACCTCTGCCCGCCATGTCAGGACTCCCCGCCCGGCGTCGTCGGCGCTGCTGCGCTTGCGCCCGGCGCCGCAGACACACCTGCGGCGGTGCCCGTGGCGGGGACGTCGGTGCCGATTGGCCGGGGCACGCCCACCGGGGAGGTGCCCGGGCCTGCGGCGGGGACCGGCTCCCTCCTGATGGTGGGCACAGGTAGAGTCACCCTGGTAGCCCCGGACGCGCCGTGGAAGGAGGCGACGTCGGAGCCGCAGCCTGCGGGAGCACCCTCGCCCAGCAGCAGGCGCACGTCGTGGTCCGCGCCCTCCACCCCGGCCATGCCCCGGGGCACCTCCGGCTTGGCAGTAGGGATGACGTAGCGGTCGTCGTACTTGGCGATGGCCAGCAGCCGGTACATGGACTCCAGGCGCTGGGCATCCAGGCCCACGCTGGTGGCGATGGCCGGGTCCGGCTCGCGGTCTAGGCGGACCTCGCGCATGTGGGAGCGCATGGCGGCCAGGCGCCGTAGCACCAGCTCCACCGTGTTGGTCTCACCCGCCGTGAACAGACCTGCCAGGTACTCCAGAGGGATACGCATCTCGGAGACGGCGGTCAGCAGGACCTTGTGGTCCTCCCCGTCCAGGCCTGCCGCTGCTACCTCGTCCACAATGGGGGACAGGGGCGGGATGTACCAGACCATAGGCATGGTCCGGTACTCCGGATGCAGGGGCAGGGCTACCTCGTAGGTGTCGATAAGGTCCCACACGGGGGAGGCCTGGGCGGCCTCGATCCAGCTGTCGGGAACACCCTGTGCCCGGGCCCCGGCCACGACCTGCGGGTCGTGGGGGTCCAGCAGGATCTCCCGCTGGGCGGCGTAGAGGTCCTGGGGGTCCTTGACGGCGGCCGCCTGGGAGACCCGGTCGGCGTCGTAGAGGAGGACGCCCAGGTAGCGCAGGCGCCCCACGCAGGTCTCGGAGCACACCGTGGGCTCGCCTATCTCCAGGCGCGGGTAGCACAGGGTGCACTTCTCCGCCTTGCCGGTGGCGTGGTTGAAGTAGACCTTCTTGTAGGGGCAGGCTGACACGCACATGCGCCACCCGCGGCAGGCGTCCTGGTCTACCAGGACGATGCCGTCCTCGGTGCGCTTGTACATGGCGCCGGAGGGGCAGGCCGCCACGCAGGTGGGGTTGAGGCAGTGCTCGCAGATGCGCGGCAGGTAGAACATGAAGGCGGACTCGATGTCCGTGCGCACCTTGGTGCTCATGCCGGCCAGGACCGGGTCCTCCGACAGCGTCTCGGTGGAGCCGCCCAGGTCGTCGTCCCAGTTGGGTCCCCACTCGATGGTGGGGATGTACTCGCCCGTCAGCTGGGAGCGGGCCCGGGCCACCGGGACGGTGGGGGAGTCCTTGGGGGCCGACAGCAGGCGGTCGTACTCGTAGGTCCAGGGCTCGTAGTAGTCCTCGACCGTGGGCATGTCCGGGTTGGCGAAGATCTGGGCCAGCCGACGCAGACGACCCCCGGAGCGCGGCCGCAGGCGCCCGCTGGCGGTGCGCTCCCAGCCGCCGCGCCACCGGTCCTGGTCCTCCCAGCCGCGGGGGTAGCCCACGCCCGGCCGGGTCTCCACGTTGTTGAACCACATGTACTCAGTGCCCTCGCGGTTGGTCCAGGCCTGCTTGCAGGTTACCGAGCAGGTGTGGCAGCCGATGCACTTGTCAAGGTTCATCACCATCGCGATCTGGGCCATGACCTTCATCAGAACGTCACCTCCTGGTTGCTGCGACGACGGATGAGGGTGACCTCATCGCGGTTGTTGCCCGTGGGGCCGATGTAGTTGAAGGCGTAGGCGAGCTGGCCGTAGCCCCCGGCAAAGTGGCTGGGCTTGAGCACGATGCGGGTCAGGGAGTTGTGGGTGCCTCCGCGCCTGCCGCTGCGCTCGGTCAGGGGCGTGTTCATGGTGCGTTCCTGGGCGTGGTGCATGAACACCATGCCCTCGGGGATGCGGTGGGACACGACGGCGCGCGCGGCCACGATGCCGTTGCGGTTGTAGGCCTCGACCCACTCGTTGTCCCGCACCCCGATCTTGTCCGCGTCCTGAGGACTCATCCAGATGGTCTGGCCGCCGCGTCCCAGGGTGAGCATGTGGAGGTTGTCGAAGTACTGGGAGTGGATCGCCCACTTGTTGTGGGCGGTGATGTAGCGCACCGCCACCTGGGCGGTGCCCTCCTGGCTGGTGCCCACTGTGCCGGGAGGGGTCTCTCCGTAGAGGGCGTGGAAGTCCAGGGGCGGGCGGAAGACGGGCAGGGACTCGCCCATGTCGCGCATCCAGTCGTGATCCAGGTAGTAGTGCATGCGCCCAGTCAGGGTGTGCCAGGGCTTGGCGTGCTCCACGTTGACCACGAATGCCGAGTAGCGCCTACCCCCGTGCTCAGAGCCGGACCACTCCGGGGAGGTGATGACTCCCTGCGGCTTGGTGCGGGTGTCCTCAAAGGAGATGATCTTGGCGGCCTCCTCCGCGCTGAGCCCGACCATCTCGGTGCCGGTGCGGGTGGACAGGTCCTGCCACCCCTGGGTGGCGATGCGCCCGTTGGCCGTGCCCGACAGGGTCAGGATGGCGTCGGCCGCCCGGATGTCGGTGTCGAGGAGGGGGCGGCCTGCTGCCTGGCCCGAGGAGGAGGTCCCGTGGTTGCGGGCTAGGCGCTCCACCTCGGGGCCGGGCTTGAGCATGATGCCCTTGCAGGGCAGCCCCAGCCTCTCCGCCAGCGGCCCCAGCGTGTCGAACTTGGCCCGGATCTGGGTGTAGTCGCGCTCGACGGGGACCAGCTTGGGCATGGTCACCCCGGGAACCCACTCGCGGGGCAGGCCGGAGACATCGCCGTGCGCCATGGTCAGGGCGTCGGGGGTGTCGTGGTTGAGCGGGGCGGCCACGACGTCGGTCTGGGTGCCCAGGTAGCGCGGCGCCCAGGCGGAGATGAGCCCGGCCAGGTCCTGGAAGATCTGGAAGTCTGTGCGTGCCTCCCACGGCGGGTCGATGGCGGCGTTGAAGGAGTGCACGAAGGGGTGCATGTCCGTGGAGGAGATGTCGTGCTTCTCGTACCAGGTGGCGGCAGGAAGGACGACGTCGGAGTGCAGCGTGGAGGAGGTGTTGCGGAAGTCTGAGGTCCACAGCAGGTCCAGCTTGCCCGTGGGTGCCTCCTCCCGCCAGGTCACCGAGACAGGGCGGTCCTCGGGGCGGTCTCGGCGGCGTTCACGTCGTTGTCGGCTCCCAGCATGTGGCGCATGAAGAACTCGGTGCCCTTGGCCGAGCTGCCCAGCAGGTTGGTGCGCCAGTTGCACACGATGCGGGGGAAGTTCTCCGGGCGTCAGGGTCCTCGCAGGCGAAGCGCAGGGTGCCCGCCTGGAGCTCCTTGACGACGTAGTCGGCGGGGTCCATGCCCTCGGCCGCCGCCTGCTGGCCCAGCAGCAGGGGAGAGCGGCTGAAGGTGGGGTAGGACGGGGTCCAGCCGCGCTTCATGGCCTCCACCATGGTGTCGGTGGTGGTCTTGCCCGCCATGGTGCCCGGCCCCAGGGGGGAGGCCAGTCGCTCGGCGGAGGTGGAGTCGTAGCGCCACTGGTCTGTGGTGAGGTACCAGAATCCCGTGGAGATCATCTGCCGGGCTGGGCGGTGCCAGTCCAGGGCGAAGGCGTACTGCTGGAAGCCGCAGATGGGGCGGACCTTCTCCTGCCCCACGTAGTGGGCCCAGCCGCCGCCGTTGACGCCCTGGGTGGCACACATGGAGGTCAGTGCCAGGATGGTGCGGTAGATCTGGTCTGCGTGGTAGTAGTGGTTGATGCCCGCGCCCATGAGGACCTGAGATCGTCCGCCCGACTCGACGGCGTTGAGGGCGAAGTCCCGGGCCACCCTGATCATGGCTGGTCCGGGCACGCCGGTGACCTCGCTGGCCCACGCCGGGGTGGCCGGGACGGTGGCGTCCTGGTAGCCCTCGGGCCACTGGCCGGGTAGGCCGGGGCGTGCCACCGCGTACTGGGCCAGCAGCAGGTCGTAGACCGTGGTCACCAGCCGGTCGCCCACCCGGGCGACGGGGACGCCACGGCGCACGACCCCTCCGCCCACGCTTCCCTGGGGAGTCTGCGAGCCCGGCAGGTCGAAGCGGGGCAGGAGCACCTCGGCTGCCTGCACCGGGAGGTGCGCGGCAGAGGCCGGGTCAGACCCGTCGGCGGGCGGTGCGGACGTCCCGGTCCCGGTGGCACCGGGCTCGTGGAGGTCCAGGATGCTCATGACCGGGTCCACCCCGTCCATGAGCAGGTTCCACCGGCCCTCGCCCTCGGGGGTGAAGCGGTCCGCCAGGGTCCCGCCTGGGTCGGCCGGGCCGCGCTGACGGTCCCACACCAGGGGGCGGAACTCGTTCTTCGGTGCGCCCTGGGCCACGCCCTCCACGTCTGAGGCGGTGAGGAACCGCCCGGGCACCAGGCCGGTGCCGTCAGGTGAGGCCTCCAGGGTGATGAGGAAGGGTGAGTCGGTGTGGCGGCGCATGTAGTCCAGGAAGAAGGGCTCGCGCCTGCCCACGTGGAACTCGGAGAGGATGACGTGTCCCATGGCCTGGGCCAGGGCGCCGTCGGTTCCCGGCGCCACCCGCAGCCACTGGTCGGCGAACTTGGTGTTGTCGGCGTAGTCGGGGGAGACGGCCACGACCTTCTGGCCGTGGTAGCGGGCCTCGGTCATGAAGTGGGCGTCGGGGGTGCGGGTCAGGGGCAGGTTGGAGCCCCACATGATGAGGTACTGGGAGTTGTACCAGTCCCCGGCCTCGGGCACGTCGGTCTGGTCACCGAAGACCTGGGGGGAGGCCGGCGGCAGGTCGGCGTACCAGTCGTAGAAGGAGAGCATGGTGGCGCCGATGAGTTCGTGGAGGCGGGCCCCGGCACCGTAGGACACCTGGGACATCGCGGGGATGACGGAGAACCCGGCGATACGGTCCGGCCCCCAGGTACGGATGGTGTGGACGTAGGCGGCGGCCACGATCTCCATGGCCTCCTCCCAGCTCACCCGCACCATGCCGCCCTTACCGCGGGCTGACTTGTAGGCCCGGGCCGTGTCCTCCTCGCCGGTGACCTGTGCCCAGGCGGCCACGGCGTCGCCGTCATTGGCGGCCTTGGCGGCACGGAAGGAGTCCAGCAGGACGCTGCGCACGTAGGGGTAGCGGATGCGGGTGGGGGAGTAGGTGTACCAGGAGAACGCCGCCCCGCGCGGGCAGCCCCGGGGCTCGTACTCGGGCATGTCCGGGCCGGTGGTGGGGTAGTCGGTGGCCTGCTTCTCCCAGGTGATGACCCCGTCGGAGACATAGACCTCCCAGGCGCACGACCCGGTGCAGTTGACCCCGTGGGTAGAGCGGACCATCCGGTCGTGACTCCACCGGTGCCGGTAGAAGGTGTCGGCGTCGCGCCCGCCCTCCAGGAACAGCCTGCGGGCGTCGGCCGAGGGCTGTCCCCGGCGCAGGTAGGAGCCCAGGGCGAACAGTCCGGGGACGTTCTCGACCTGGGTGCCGGGTCCGGGGACGGTGGGACGGTTGTCCTGGGGGCTGCCTGCGGGGCGGGTGATGGTCATTGCTGCTCCTGGGTGCGTCTGTCGTGCTCGTGGCTGCTGCGGGCTGACCTGTGCCCGGCTGGTAGCCCCGGCGGCCGCGCCACGAGCCTGGCTGCGGCCGTGGGCGGGTGGTCACCCGGGGCGCTTGGCTCCCGGCCTGGCATAGCGGACCCAGGTGATGACGGCGCACACCACGCAGAAGACGGAGCAGCACCAGAAGAAGGTGGCAGCGGGCAGCACGGACAGCGCCACCCCGACCAGGAAGGGGCCCAGGGCGGCGACCGCTGCCGTAAACCCGATGGCACCACCCGCCTGGCGGCGGGGCATGATCATAGGCATCTGCTTGAAGGTGGAGGCGTTGCCGACCCCGGCGAAGAAGAACATGGCAAGCATCCCCCACAGGAAGGGGGTGAAGTCGCTGGGGTGGTCCGGGCTGGTCAGCTGGACCGCGCAGAAGGCCATGGTGGCGGCCATCCCGACAGCGGAGACCAGGGTCCACACCGCACCGCCGAAGCGATCACACAGCGGTCCCCAGGCAAACCGGAGGAAGGAGCCGATGAGGGTGCCCAGGAACGCGTAGGAGGCGCCCGCCGGCAGCTGCGAAGCGGGGAAGGAGTCGGCCAGCGGGGAGCTGGCGCCGAAGCTGTTGTTGATGATGAGCGCCGTCTGGGCGGCGAACCCGGAGAACAGTCCGAAGGTCATGATGTAGATGACGGTCATGAGCCAGGTGTCGATGTTGCCGAAGACGTCGAGCTGCTGACGGATGTTGGCCTTGACGGGCACGTCCTTGAGGTAGGTGAAGGCCAGGAAGGCGGCCAGCAGCGACCAGGGCAGGAAGAAGACGGTGGCGTTGACCACCATGGGGGCGTCGTCGTCGAAGGGCTGGACCCAGGTCAGGCCGAAGAGGCTGGCGCTCATGAGGAAGGGAGCGGCCAGCTGGATGACGCTCATGCCCATGTTTCCCAGGCCGCCCTGAAGCCCCAGGGCGGTGCCGGACAGCCTCTTGGGGAAGAAGAATCCGGTGGAGGGCATGTAGCCGGAGAAGGTGGCGGCGCCGATGCCGCAGGTGAAGGCCAGCCCCAGCAGCACCGGGAAGGAGGTGGAAGGGTTCTGGACGGCGAAGAACCAGCCCAGCATGGGCAGGACGTAGAGCAGAGAAGATGCCCCCACCATCATGCGGGTGCCGATGGTGGCCGGCAGGAACATGTAGACCAGGCGCAGGAACCCGCAGGACAGCCCCGGCATGGAGGTCAGCCAGTACAGCTGTTCCCGGGACAGGTCGAAGCCGACCTCGCCCAGCCGTGGAGCGATGGCGCTGGGGAGAAACCAGACCGTGAAGCCCAGCATGAGGGAGAAGGTGGTGATGGCCAGCGTGCGCCAGGCGATGGTGGCCGACCAGCGGCTCGGGTCCTCGGGGTCCCAGTCGGTGAGGACCCGGCCCGGTGTGTCGGCGACGGTGGATGTAGGCATCGTGCTCCTGGGGGTGGTGTCGGGCGGGTGGTCCTGCTGGCCTGCTGCCGGGACGCGTGACCGACGACGTCGACGTGCCACGCAAGTCTGCCCGGATCGGTGCAGGTCGCACCACGAAAGCCACTTTTTCATAGAATAGCAAGGAAAAACGAGGCTCAGCCGACGAGGCGCGGCTAGTTATTGCGTCAACGTGATGTCCCGCAAATCGGGGAGCGGGTCAGGCGGGAGGCGCGGAGGGCCGAGGTCGTGGGCCGGGAGTGGTGGTGCCGGGAGGCGGTGGCTACCGTTGGGTGCCATGAGCGACCCCCGTGCCGACTACGTATCTGACCGGGTGCCCGACCAGGTACCCGGTCAGGTTTCCGACCAGGCGTCCCCGGCCTGCGGACGTGCTCCTGCCTCCCCTACCGTCGCTGCATCGGATGTCGCTGTGTCCGATGTCGCTGCGTCGGGTTCGGTGTCGGCTCCTGCGTCGCCTTCTGGGCCTGCTGGGTCACGCGGGGTGCGCACCCTGTCGGAGCCGGTGAGGGGCGCCGTGGTCACGGTGTCGGACCGCTGCGTGAGCGGGGAGCGCCAGGACGTCTCGGGCCCGCTGGCGGCCGAGCTCCTGGGTCGGCACGGCGTGGTAGTGGACGAGGTCGTCGTGGTGCCCGACGGCGTGGACAGCGTCCGCGAGGCGATCACCGACGCGCTCGCCTCGGGCGCGCGCGTGGTGCTGACCACCGGAGGCACCGGGGTCATGCCGCGCGACCTCACCCCGGAGGCCACCGCGCCGCTGCTGGCCACCCGCCTGGAGGGGGTCGAGGCACAGGTGCGCGCCCACGGGCTGGCCAGCACCCCGCTGGCCGGCCTGTCGCGCGGAATGGTGGGGGTCACCTCCCGTGAGGCCGACGGCGCCCTGGTAGTCAACGCCCCGGGGTCGCGCGGCGGGGTCAGGGACACCGTCGCCGTTATCGGTCCCCTGGTGCCCCACGTCCTGGACCAGCTCGGCGGCGGGGACCACTGAGGGCGTCGGGCGTGCCGGGTGCCCCGGGTCTCCCGCAAGGCTCCCCGTCTGCCGTGGTTGTTGTGCCGCAGCAGCACACCGCCGCTGCCTGAGTTCCGGAGCGGTGGCGGCTACTGAAAGCAATGACCGTCATCGCCACTAGTCGCAGATGACACGACGCGGTCCTGGAGCCTGTTGAGCTCCGGTGACCCCGACGCGCGGGCCGCGCACAGGCCAATACGGAGTCCCTTCTACAGACCAATACGGAGTCCCTTCTCATGAAGAGTCATAATCCTGCCCTGGAACTACAGGGCACCTCTGCCACCAGCGCGCTTGTCGTGGGGTCGATAGCCCTGTTCACGGACATGCTCGTGGTAGGCCTTGCCGTCCCGGTGCTCCCGCTGCTGCCCTCGGTGCTGGACGCCGGCCCGGCAGCCACAGGAGTCCTGTTCGCCTCCTACGCCGTGGCGATGGTCATGGCGACCTTTGCCGCCGGACGCGCCGTGGACCGCTACGGCCCCAGGAGCCCGCTACTGGTCGGCCTTGTCGGACTGGCGGCCGCCACCCTGCTCTTTGCCGTAGGCGGCCCTTACTGGCTCCTCCTCGTCGCACGGTTCTGCCAGGGGATCGCGGGGGGAATGTCCTGGGTCGCCTCGCTGTCCCTGATCGCGGCCACAACTCCCATGGACAGGCGCGGCCAGGCCATGGGGACCGCGCTGTCGACAATCACCCTCGGTGTCCTCGTCGGCCCGGTCCTGGCCGGGTTCATGGTGGAGCACCTCAGTACCGCCTCCCCTTCCTGCTCGCGGCCTGCGTGGCCTGCCTGGACGGGGTGCTGCGCGTCGTCCTGGTCAAGGACTCCCCACGCGTGAGCGACGACGCCGCAGGTCCGCTCGCCGTCCTGAGAGTCCCCGGCTCTGTGCCAGTCACGGTGGCCATCCTCGTGGGGGCCGCGGTCCTGTCCAGCCTGGAACCGGTTCTCCCCGTCCACCTCGGCACCAGCGCCCTCAGCGTCGGCCTGCTGTTCGCCCTGGCCTCGCTGGCCGGAGTCATCGCCAACCCGGTGGTCGGCTCCTGCGTCGGCACGGTGTCCGCCCGGCTGCTGACCGCGCTTGGACTGGCTGCCGTGGTTGCTGCGCTTGTCACCGTCGGTGTCGCCACCGAGCTGTGGCTCACAGGCGTGGGGATGGTCTTTCTGGGCCTGTCCTCCGCACTCCTCCTCGTCCCTGCCACGGCGCTGGTCGTTGACCAGGGCTACGCCGCAAGACCGCCGACGCTTGGCGGCTCCTTCGCCCTGTACAACCTCGCCTACGCTGGCGGGATGGCTGTCGGCCCGCTGCTCACCGGCTTCGGAGTACAGCGGCTAGGTTTTACGCCGGCCCTCGTGGCTGCCGCGGTCGCGCTCGCGGTCCTGGGCGGCGCCTCTGTGTCCAGGCTGCCCTCGGGCGTCACGCGGTGACGTCTGCTGGTCCCAGGCGCGGACTTCCTCCCAGGTGTCCAGGTCGTGGGCGGCCCGGGGGTGCCGCCTCAGCGGCACGGCCCGGATGTCCATCCTGCCCAGGGCGCGGCGCACGGCCGTGTCCCGCAGCGCCGTCCCGCCCGGGGCGACGGCCTGCTCCAGCGCACCGGTGTGGTAGACCCCCAGGAGGTACTGGACGTAGCCGTCCTGGAGCGCGCACGCGCCCTGAGCAGCTGCCTGCGGCCGACCGGGCTCGTCGGCGGTGCCGTCGGGGCTGGTCGCGGTCTCCGTGCAGGCGCGGAGGAGCTCGGGCAGCGCCCGCCAGCCCTGTGGCGCGTCACAGGTGAGGACGGCGGTCAGCGGCGCTGGTCCGCCCGGTCCGGTTGCGGGCAGGTCCGCGCAGGTCCTTGCTGCCTGGTGGCCCTTGTCAGCCCGGGGTGGTCGTGCGCGGCTCAGCCTGGCCAGGCCCGCAGCGACGCCGGCCACCGGGCCACCCAGGGGAGGGTCCTCCAGGGCACGCAGCACGCCCTGAGGCAGGGCCACCGTCTGCGGGGCGACGACGCACACCAGTCCCATCGGCACACCGTCGTGGCGCAGCTGGTCCAGGCCGCGCAGGACGTGGTCGAGCAGGCGGGCGCCTCGTGCCACGACGTCGGGCTTGGAGGCCCCGCCCAGGCGCCGCCCCGTGCCCCCGGCCAGGACCACGGCGTCGAGCGTGGGAGCGCTCCCGAGGCAGCCGACGGCCTCACTCCCGACCTGTGTGCCGACAGCCTGCGGAGGGACCCCGGGCTGGCGCCCGGTAGGCTCAGGACCTGCCACAGTGCCTGTCCTGCTTTTCCTGGCTGATCCGGCTGCTGCCAGTGTCTTCTGTGTCCTGTGTGCCGCCGGTGTCGTCTGCGCTGGCGGGACGGCTCCAGTCTCCTGAGCGGCCCCCGGACTTGGCCACGACCCTGGCGTCGCGCAGCGCCACGTCGCGGTCCACGCCCTTGACCATGTCCACCACCGCCAGCCCGGCCACGGTGACGGCGGTCAGGGCCTCCATCTCCACCCCCGTACGGTCGGCAGTGCGTACCGTGGCCTCCACGCGGACCCCCTCCTTGATGACCTTCAGGTCCACCTGGCAGCCGTGGACCCCGATGACATGGGCCAGGGGGAGCAGGTCGGGCACCTTCTTGGCGGCGGCGATCCCGGCCACGCGGGCCACGGCCAGCACGTCACCCTTGGGGACGCTGCCCGTGCGCAGCGCCTGGACCACCGGCGCCGAGCAGGTCACGAGGGCGGTGGCCCGGGCCTGCCGGACGCTGGGCGCCTTACCGGTGACGTCAACCATGCGTGCCGCGCCTGCCTCGTCCAGGTGGGTGAGGACGACCTGCCGACTGCCCCGGGGGTCCTGACTGCCCTCAGGACTGGGGATGTCGGCGTGGGGTGCCAGGCTGCCGCCCTGGGGCACTGCTCCGGGTGGCGTGGGGGCAGGTGGCACGCTGTCGGCCTGGTTCCGGGGCAGGTCTGCACGGGTAGGGGCGGCAGGAGTCGGCAGGGGTAGGAGCTCCAGCTCGTCACCCACGGCGACCTCGGTGACCCCGGCGGCGTCGGCCTCCACCACCGCCAGCGCCTGGGCGGCGGGCAACGAGGCGACCAGGTGGGAGCCCGACCCCAGCCTGTGGGTGGGCGCGACCCAGGCCGTCCCGCTCGTTGCGGGGGCCTGCCGCGTGTCTGCCCAGCCAGCCTGCTCCGGTCGGCGCGCCCGGTCAGGGGTGGTCTCCCGCGGCGGTGAGGATGCTGCAGCCGGGGGTGGCGCCACCAGCTGCACCGGGACGTACTGGCGCCGACCCCGCGGTGTCGTCCAGCTGGTGGCCGCCCGCGCCCGTCCTGGCAGGACCGTGACACGGGCGGCACCAGCCTGCGTGCCCGGGGGGTCGGCGGGCTCGGAGGCTGCTCCGTGGCCTGCCGGGCCGGGGGCGGCGCTGTCACCTGGTGGCGGGCTGTCCCGCTCTGCGGGTCGGCCGCTGTCGTAGCCCCCCAGCCGGGCCAGGACCGGGACCACTAGCGTGGTGAAGGAGACTAGGACGCTGACGGGGTTGCCCGGCAGGCACACCAGTGGCACCTCCCGGCCGTCCTCAGCGCGCACCCACCCGTGCCCCTGCGGCTTGCCCGGCTGCATCGCCACCGCGCTGCGGCGTAGGCGCACTGGGGCCGGGGCTGGCGGAACCAGGTCGGTCTCCAGGCGGCTCGGGGGAGGGCTACCTGGGGTCGGCCCTGCGGGGGCCGACCCGTCCGCCGCCGGGCCGCTGCGGCCTGCCCCCGTAGTGTCCGGCGCACTGTCCAGGGTACTCAGGGGGTCGAAGGCCCCGGCGGAGACGCCGCCGGAGGTGACCACCAGGTCCGCGTGGCACGCGACGCGGCGCAGGTGGCCGACCAGCTCCTCGGCGTCGTCGCCGCTACGGGTGGTACTGGTGCACCGGGCGCCGTGCTCGGCCACCAGACCCTCTAGCAGCAGCCCGTTGGAGTCAGGCACCGTGCCCGCAGCCAGCTCCCGACCGACGTCGCACAGCTCGGCTCCGGTGGAGACCACGGCGACACGCACCTGCGGGACCACGCTGACGCTGCCCAGGCCAACCGAGGCCAGGGCGGCCACCCCGGTCGCGGACAGGACGGTGCCCGCTGCCAGCACCGGGGCCCCAGTGGTGACATCCTCCCCGGCCTGGCGCACGTTGGCACCTGCAGCCACGGCTGCGCGGATCTCCACCGCCCCGGGCAGAGGGCGGGGACCGGGGGCCTGGTCGGTGTCCTCTACCCTGACCACCGCGTCCGCGCCGTCGGGCAGCACGGCACCGGTCATGATCCGCTGGGCGGTCCCGGGCTCCAGGGGCGGGGGTACGGTACCCGCCGGGACGTCGCCCGCGACCGGCAGCCGCACGGGGGAGCCTGCCCGGGCGCCAACGGTGTCACCGGCGCGTACCGCGTAGCCGTCCATGGCGGAGTTCCTCCACGGCGGCACCGGGAGCCGGGCCGTGACGTCGCGGGCCAGGACGCGCCCGTGGGCACGGTGCAGCGCCACCTCCACAGGCGCCAGGGGGGTGAGGTCCTCCAGCACCTGTGCCAGGTACTCCTCGGGGCGAGCATCGGCATACGGGCCTCCTTCCGTGAGGGCTCGCGCGGAGGCTCCGCGCAGGTGAGGGTTGGACGCGGCGTCATTGTCCCCCGGTTGTCCCCCGGCGCGGCCGCGCCGGGGGCTGCGGCGGCCGCCGCTGGTTCCTCTGGTCCTTCCCGAGGTCTCCCCACGCTCTCCCCGCCCCGCAGGACAGCCTCCCGGCCCGCAGGCCGGGGTGGTGCCAGCGGGTAGCCTTGGGGCTGCTGCCAGGCAGGGGCAGGACGGGAGGCGATGGAGGATCGTGATGACCGCTTGCGAGCAGAGCCCTGGGCCGTGTGCCGCCGCACCCGGTGGGAGCCGGGCGCGCGTGGTGCGAGCCGAGGTCACCACGGCTCCAGTCAGTGTCACCGACCTGGCGGACCTGGTTGAGGACCCCGCCGCCGGAGCCCTCGTCACCTTCACCGGTGTGATACGCAACCACGACGGCGGCCGCGGGGTCACCGGGATCCACTACGCCTGCCACCCCACGGCCGGGGACGTCATCGCCCGGATCGCCACCGAGGCAGGGGTGCGCCACAGCGTGCGCGCCCTGGCGGTCGTCCACCGTGTCGGGGACCTGGTGGTGGGTGACACCGCGCTCGCCGTGGCAGTCAGCGCCGACCACCGCGGACCCGCCTTCGCGGCCCTCAGCGAGCTGGTCGAGGAGGTCAAGAGGAGCCTCCCGGTGTGGAAGCACCAGCGCTTCGCCGACGGGACCGCCCAGTGGAGCAACCTGGGCTGAGGAGGCAGGACAGTCAGGACAGTACTGTGGCTTATTACTACCCTCGACAACCTGGGCTGCCCGCGACCGCTGAGGGAACCTCCTGCTCGGCCAGCACTGCCCGCAGCTGGGTGAGGGCGTTAAGAGCCGCGGGGAAGCCAGCATAGACGGCCATCTGGATGATGATCTCGATGAGTTCCCCGGTGGTTCCGTCAACGTTGAGGTAGCCCTGCATGTGAATACGCAGCTGCGGTGCACACGTACCCAGAGCAGTACAGGCGGCGACGGTGACAAGTTCACGCAGTCGTAGGGACAGCCCCGGCCGGGCATAGACGTCACCAAAGGAGTACTCGACGATAAAGCGCCCGAGGTCGGGGGCGATGTCGGCCAGGGAGTTGATGACTGCCGTGCCACCTGTGCCGTCAATCCTCTCCAGGAGCGTTGAGCCTGTGTCAAAGCGGGACAGGGCGTCAGTCTGGTGGTGCGTGGGCGTGGGGACGACGCCTTGATCCGCGAAGACGTCTCGCGCTGCCGACACCGCATTGAGAGCGGCTGGGAACCCGGCGTAGACAGTAAGCTGTATCAGGGACTCGATAATATGCTCCGGGGCGCAGCCGACGTTGAGCGCGCCCCTGATGTGGAACCGGAGTTGACTGGGAGCGTTGCCCAGGGCTGCGAGGGCGGCGACGGTGGCGAGCTGACGCTCCGGCCGGGAGAGGCCGGGACGGTCGAGCACGTCGGCGTAGCAGAACTCGACGGCCAGCCGCTCAAGATCCGGGCAGAAAGCGGCAAGGTCGTCCAGGACCGAGCCTCCGGGGTCGTTCTCGATCTCCGAGAGAACGTTTCTGCCGCGCTCGTACCTGCTTCTCTCCTGAGACATGCGCCCACATTACGCCACATCTTCACGGCGCAGCCAGCCGTAGTGCTGGAGCAGCTGCGCGTAACGACTGCCGCAGCCAGCGCCCTAAAGATGTGCAGCAACAGGGCGAGGGGCCTGGCTGCCTCCACCGTGACAAGCGGCGGCTCACCCGCCCGCAAAGGGAGGCAGGACGTCAACGGCGTCCCCGTCCGCCAGGGGCGTGAGCGCGTCCGCAGGGGTGGACAGGGAGTTGACCAGGTAGCTGGACACCGAGACCACCTGCGCCATAGCCAGGCTCCTGCCAGCCAGCGCCTCGCGCAGCCCGGCCAGGGTCGTTCCAGCGGGGACCTCCAGGTGCTCCTCCATGCACCCGGCCGCGTCGGCGGCTGCTGCGAAGTAGCGCAGCGTCAGGGTGACAGCGTCGGCAGCAGGGTCAGAAGAGGGGGTGGTCATCAGGGCTCCGTAGGGTGAGACGTCGTGGGTCGTGACATCCTAGCCGCGGCACAGGATCAGCACTCAGAGCCCGGGGAAGAAGCCGCGTCTCCAGGCCTGAGACTCCGCCAGCGGACGGGAGAGGGTCTGCCAGTCAGGTTGCCTGTCCACCGGGCGGCTACCCGCCGATAGCCGACATGGTCCTCAGCGGGCGGGCAAAGCCTCCTGACCTGTCACTGGTCCCTGTCCTGCGGCCGGTCCCTGCCTCGGTCGTGTCGGGCGTGCTGGAGGTGCCGTCCGCTGCCGGGCTCACCGTGTCTGACCCATGAGCCCTCGGCTTGAGCCACATGGCGCCTGCCCAGATACGGATCAGCTCGTCGTCGTCGGCGCCGGCGCGTAGCGGGCCACGCAGGTCGGTCTCCTGGGAGGAGAACAGGCACGGCATGACCCTGCCGTCGGCCGTGACCCGGGTGCGGTCGCAGTCCTGGCAGAAGGGCGCGGTGACAGAGGCGATGATCCCTACGTCCCCCGCCGGGTGGCCCGCCCCTGCGGCCACGTGCCACAGGGCGGCCGGACGGCTCCCTGGGCGCCCCTGCTCGGTCAGCTCGAATCCTGCTCCGCGCAGGGCTGCCAGGACCTCCTCCGCGCTGACGACGCCGTCTGCCCGCCAGGAGCCCTGCGGCCCCAGCGGCATATGCTCGATGAACCGCAGCTGCCACCCTCGGCGCAGGCACTCGCGCAGCAGCCGGGGCGCCTGCTCCTCCACGGTGCCTGGCAGCGCCACTGCGTTGACCTTGAGTGGGGACAGCCCGGCGGCCTGTGCCGCCTCGGCCCCAGCCAGGACGTCGTCCAGCCGGTCCCGGCGGGTCAGCTCGGCGTAGCCCCGGGGGTCCAGGGTGTCAATGGAGATGTTGACCCGGTCCAGACCAGCCTGCCTCAGGGCGGCGGCACGTCGGTGCAGGCCCAGCCCGTTGGTGGTCAGGGCGATGTCGGGCCTGGTCCCTCGGCTGGTCCGCAGTCCGGATAGTGCCCCCACGATGGCCTCCAGGTCGCGGCGCATGAGGGGCTCGCCCCCGGTCAGACGGATCCGTTCCACTCCCAGGCGCTCCACGGCCAGCTGCCCCAGACGGGTGATCTCCTCCGTGGTCAGCAGGAGCGGGCCGGGCAGCCATTCCAGGCCCTCGGCAGGCATACAGTAGGTGCACCGCAGGTTGCAGCGGTCGGTGACCGACAGCCTCAGGTCGCGCACCGTGCGCCCGTAGCGGTCGGTCAGGCGCTCCGGCACGCCGTCAGGCAGGAGGGGGCGTGGACGCACGACGGGCACGGGCAGCGCGACCCGGGATGCCGCCACCCGGTGGTGCGCCATCCTGTCAGGCTGTGCGCAGGATCTCGACGCGGGCATAGCCCTCGCTCTGCTCCAGCACCGTGTACTGGAAGGTGACAGGTAGCTCGTCAAGCTGGTTGAGCAGCGGGGTGGGCATGTGTGGGGCGATGAGGTCGAAGCCCTCGCCCACCTGCAGGGAGGAGGCGGCGCCGATGACGGCGGGGTGGCGCAGCCGGTGCGGGATCGTACGCACGTCCAGAGCCAGGCGCTCGGCGTGCTCCGCGCACCCGCAGGAGTTGCCTGAGGAGGTGGTCTCGGTGACGGGGATGAGGTTGGGAGGCTGGCTCATGGCGGTGTTCTCTCCTTGCTGCGTGCGGCCGCCTTGTGTGGCGGCACTCGCGAGCCTACTCCCGGTCCGGGGCGGAGGGGACCCTGGGCCCAGGTGCGCGCGAGCCGTCCCAGGTCGGGACGGTCCTCACGCCTGTGTCTGACGATTGCGCGCACGGGCAGGCGCCCACTACGGTAAGGCGGTGAACGTCGCAGGGGTGTCGGCAGGGCGGTCCGGAGGCGCCAGGCGCAGTGCTGGGGCCTCTCGCCGTACCACCCAGGTACGTCGCAACGCTGTCGTCGTGGCCTGGCTGGTCACCGCTGCCGCCCTCACCGGGCTCACTGTCATCGGCCCGCTGGCCCGGCTGGGGACCTGGCTGCCGCTGCACGCCCTGCTCCTGGGCGGGATCGGTTCGGCGATCACCACCTGGTCCGCCCACTTTGCCGACACTCTCCTGCACCGCCCTGCCCTGGGCGGCGCCGCCCTGCTGGACGCGCGCCTGTGCGCCCACACTGTTGGCACGGTCGTGGTCCTGACTGGCGTGACCATCGGCCGGGCTGAGGTCACCGTGGTCGGGGTCGCCGTCATCATGGCTCAGGCCCTGACCGGGGTGGTGGCTATCGGGGTGCAGTACCGCCGCGCCGTCGCCGCGAGGATGGCCCCCCTGGCTATGCACTACGCCGTGGCCCTGGTGCTCCTGGCCCTTGGGGCCGCTCTGGGATACCTCACCTCCTGGGCCGACACCACGGGCAGGGCAGACCTGGCCGACGTCTTCTACCTGGCACACACCATCACCATGGTCCTGGGGTTTGTCGGGACCACCGTGCTGGGCACCTTGACGGTGCTGTGGCCCACTATGCTGCGCACCAGGATGGAGCCGGAGGCAGCCCGCTGGGCGCACCGCGGCCTGCCGTTCCTGGTGGTGGGGACGGTGCTGATGGCTGGTTGCGGGGCGTGGCGGCCGCTGGCACTGTCCGGTGTCCTGGTCTACGTTGCCGGGGCCTGCGGGGTGGTGGTCCCCGCATTCAAGACGGCGCTGCGCGTCCCCCCGACTTCCTTTGCCACCGCCTCGGCGGCGGCAGCGATCTCCTGGCTGCTAGGGTGCATCGGCTTCATCGGTCTGGGGACCTACCTGGCCGACGACCTCGCTGCCGCCCGCGAGACCATCCACGTGGTCCGCCTGGCCCTGGGCGCAGGCTTCGCCCTCCAGGTCCTGGTGGCCGCCCTGAGCTACCTCACCCCGGTCATGCTCGGCGGCGGCCCCGCGATGGCGCGGAGGACCAACGCAGTCATGAACCGCTTCGCCTCCTACCGGGTCACGGCGGCTAACACAGGCCTCCTGCTGGCGGTGGTCGCCCTCCTCCCCTGGGAGGTGCGCCTGGCTGGTGGCGTCCTGGCAGGAGCGGTCACCGCCTACCTGCTCGCTGGGATGGGCCGCTGCCTGTGGCTGGTAGCGGGGCGAGGCTCTCGTAGGAATTAGGGGGAGGCTGACCGTGAGGCCCGACACTACCCAGGACAGGAGCTGACCATGACGCATCGCAGCTCACCGGCCGTCGACAGTCCCGGTGATCCTCAGCATCCGCAGGACGAGACGCAGCCGGGGCTGCCCACGCCCGCGTCCGACGAGGTGGCGCCGGACGAGCCTGAGCAGGCTGTAGCGTCGCCGGACGACGGGGCGTCGCAGGAGGGCGAGGGCGGCCCCGCTGACTCTGACGGTCCTGACGCCCCGGCCCGTCGCAGTGCGGTCACGGCGGGGACTCTCCCCGCTGTGGGCAGGGGAGCCCGCCTGTCTGCCCGGGCGGCAGGCTCCGGCAAGGACTCGGCGGCCGGTGCCGGGGGGCGTCGTGGTGAGCACGGTGCGGGGTCCTCCGGCCGACGTGGTGCTCTGCTCGGTCTGCTGACGGCCTGTGCCGCCGTCGCAGCAGGAGGCGCGGCAGCGGTCTACCGCTCCCGCCGCGCCAGCAGCCCGGGCCGCGACGGCAGCGCACCTGTCTCTGCGAGGAGCTCCACGGGCAACACGGTGGAGGCTACCGTCGCCGTGGAGGGGATGCGCTTCGTCCCCGATACGGTTGACGTGGCAGTAGGGGACCGTCTCCTCATCACCCTGGACAACACCGGGGATATGGTCCACGACCTGGTCCTGGAGACCGGGGCCACGACCGGGCGGGTACCTGCTGGCCAGTCCGCCGTCCTGGACGCCGGGGTCATCACCTCCGACACGCAGGGGTGGTGCTCTGTCGCCGGCCACCGGGCGCAGGGCATGGTATTTCATGTCACAGTAGGATCTTCCGCAGCCGCTCCCGACGCCTCTGACTCCCAGGACAGCAGCCAGGCCCCGGGCGTCGGCGCAGAGCCCGACGCCGTCGCGGACTACGAGGCCGACCTGCCTGAGGACTTCACCGCCTTCGACGCCGTCCTGCCCGCAGCGCCCGCAGACCCTGCGGGGCCGGTAACCCACCGTCACACCTTCACCGTGACTGAGAAGGTCATGGCGGTCGGCGGCGGCGTCACCCAGGCGCGCATGACCTTCAACGGCCAGGTTCCCGGCCCCGTGCTGCGCGGCAGCGTTGGCGACACCTTTGAGATCACCCTGGTCAACGACGGCACGATGAGCCACTCTATCGACTTCCACGCCGGGATCACCCCACCCGACGACGCCATGCGCTCCATCGCCCCCGGGGAGTCCCTGGTCTACACCTTCACCGCGCAGCACTCGGGCATATGGCTCTACCACTGCTCGACGGCTCCCATGAGCCTGCACCTGGCCTCCGGAATGCACGGCGTCGTCATCATCGACCCGCCCGGTCTGGGGCAGGTGGACCGTGAGTTCGTCATCGTCCAGTCCGAGCTGTACCTGGGGCCGGAGGGGGGAGAGACCAGCAGTGCCAAGGTCTCCGCCAAGACCCCGGACCTTATGTCCTTCAACGGGGTGGCCTTCCAGTACACCCACCAGCCTCTTCAGGCCAGGGTCGGACAGCGGCTGCGCTTCTGGGTGCTTGACGCCGGACCGTCCCTGCCCAGCTCCTTCCACATTGTCGGGCTCCAGTTCGACCAGGTGTTCCTTGAGGGCGCGTGGACGCTCGGTGGTCCCAGCCGCATCGGTGCCCAGTGGGCCGCAGGCTCCCAGGCCCTGGGGCTGCACCCGGCCCAGGGAGGGTTCGTGGAGTGTGTTCCCGCCGAGCCGGGCCACTATGTGATGGTCACCCACTCCTTCGCAGACATGGAGAAGGGGGCCAGGGGTGTGCTGCACGTAACCGAGTAGCCGGTGGTGTCTCCCTGGCAGTCCTCATGGGGAGGGCAGGCGCCGCGGCGCCTGCCCTCCCCCATGACCGGTCCAGCCGGTGTCATCGTGTGTGGTCAGTATCTGTGGAGAGCCTGGTGCTCCGGTCGAGCGCTCAGGCCTCAGCGTTCTTGGCCGCGAGCACGTTGGCCCGCAGGTGGCAGCCGTCCCCGGCGAAGGGGATGACGCGGATCCGCTCCGGCACGGTGTTGGGGTCCCTGTCGGAGGGCTCGTCGTCCAGGTCGGCCACGGCGCGAAGGAAGCCCTCATGCATGGTGCACAGGAGAGAGTGAGGCGTGTGGCCCTGGGTCACCAGCGGACAGGAGCGCAGCACGATGTCGTCACCGTTGACCTCCGGGGCGAAGCCCATCATGGCCAGGTGAGGCAGGAGCGCGGTCATGCGCTCCTTGACGGTGTTGCCTGCTGCGGTGGCCGTCTCCAGGACCACAGGAGTGTGCTCGGCCCAGAGCCTGCCGATCTCCAGTGCCATGGCGCGGGCGTCCTCCCGGCTGTCGAGAGTCTGGGCGATGGAGTCCAGGAGGTGCACGTAGGACTCGACAACCTGACGCGGGTCCGGGGCTGTGGAGGAGTAGCGCAGGGCGGGCCGTCCCCGCTTGCCCGTGGGGCGTGTGGACACGGCGATGAAGCCGGCGGCAGCGAGCGCGTCGAGATGCTCGCGGACCGTGTTGTGGTGGAGGTTGAGGGCGTCCGCGATCTGGACCGCGGTCATGGGCTCGGCAGAGGCCTCGACGATCTCAAGAACGCGCCGACGCGCGGCGGACAGGTCGGCGCGCGCGGACAGGTCGTTGAGTGCCGGGCGGGGCAGCGATGTCAGACTGCTGTTGTGCATGGCAGGAGAATAACGCGCCTTTGGTTGTGGAAACGACCAAAGAGACTTAGTAGCTGAACCTTGCAATGGACCTGTTATTCCTATGCAGGTACGTTGCGGGGTATGGCGGACGCTCCCGTGAAGGCCGCTTTTCTCTGGTATCGCTGGGCAAGATGGGAGTGTAGTCGCCTCTCCCAAGGGTGGTTGCCCATCGGCTCGATGGTGCTGAGGGCCGTCTAACTGTGACACAGGGGGAGTAGTGATTTTTGACACGCAATGGCGTGGTGTGGGACGGAAGGCCCGGGAATGAGGTGTATGGGGAGCTGGTCGACGACCCGTCGTCGACACGGTGGTCGGCCTGGTGCCCGCCCGTGTCCCGACGTATCCAGGGCCGGGCCTCGCAGCTGCTGGAGGGGCGCGGGTACTGGAAGGCTGCTGCGGTCCCGGGGGATACCGGGCGCCGGGCTGGTGTCCTGCAGTCGGCGCCCAGGCTGATCCGGGCTTGCCCGGGTCTTAGGAGGCGGGCGCTAGGACGTGCTAGGACCTCGTCGGGTCCTGCGCCTGGAGGGAGGGCACCAGCAGACGACGGAAGGAGCCCACGCGGAAGCGGCGCTGCACCGCTGTCGCTGGCTTGGGTACCTCGTCGCAGGCCGGGGGTAGCGCCGACGCGGTCGGCTCCTGGGACGCCCAGGTGTCCAGGGCGCAGTCCCGGGCGCCTTCCAGGTGCGTGCAGCCGCGCGGGCACTGCTGTGCTGCTGCTGCCAGATCGGGGAAGGCGCGAAGCAGGTCGTCGGCCTCGACGTGCGAGACCCCGAAGGACCGCACCCCCGGGGTGTCGATGACCCACCCGCCTCCCGGCAGCTCCAGGGCCTGCAGGCTTGTAGAGGTGTGGCGTCCCCGCCCGGTCACCTCGTTGACGTCTCCGGTGGCCCGGCCCGCGCCAGGCACCAGGGCGTTGACCAGGGTGGACTTGCCGACCCCTGAGTGCCCGGCCAGGACCGAGACCCGCCCGGCCAGGGCCTGGCGCACCGCCCCCACGCCCCCGTCGGGGTACAGGTGCGTGGTCAGCGTGGTGAGCCCAAGTGGGTGGTAGGTGTCCAGCAAGGGGCTGGGGTCTGCCAGGTCTGTCTTGGTCAGGACCAGGAGCGGCTCCATGTCGGCCTCGTAGGCGGCCACGAGGTAGCGGTCGATCATGCGAGGACGCGGCTGCGGGCGAGCCACGGAGACAACGACCACCAGCAGGTCGGCGTTGGCTACCACGGGACGCTCGCTGCCCGCGGCCTCCCCGTCCTCGGTGCTGCGACGCAGAAGGGTGCGGCGCTCCTCCACCCGGACCATGCGAGCCAGGCTGCCCGCCCGCCCGGACACGTCACCGACCACGGCCACACGGTCGCCGACCACCACCTTGCCCCGCCCCAGCTCGCGAGCCTTCATCGCCGTCACGTCTCCGCTGCCGTCCAGGGTCAGACCGCGCTCTTCCAGGCGGATGCGGTAGTGCCCCCGGTCGATGCGGGTGACCATGCCCAGGTGGGCGTCGGCGTGCGCGGGGCGCTGCTTGGTGCGTGGGCGCGAGCCCCTGCCCGGGCGCACACGCACCCGAGGGTCGTCAGTACCGGTGTCCCTGCGCGCCATCAGTCCTGGGCGTCCCGGGCAGTCCTGGCACCGGCGCCACCCGTGTCCCGGTGCCCCTCGCCGCGAGGCTCCCCCTGGTCCCTGCGGTGCCCCTCACAGCCTCTACGGCCTGTGCTGTCGAGCATGGCTTGCCACATCCCGGCAAAGCCCGGCAGGGTCTTGGAGGTGCACTCCACGTCGTCAACCTCTACGCCCGGCACGGCCAGGCCCACGACGGCGGCAAAGGTCGCCATCCGGTGGTCGGCGTAGCTGTGCAGCCGGGCGGCGTGCAGGCGGGCGGGGCGGATGACCAGGCCGTCGTCCGTCTCCTGGGCGTCACCCCCCAGGCGGCGGATCTCGGTGGCAAGGGCGGCCAGACGGTCCGTCTCGTGGCCGCGCAGGTGGGCGATGCCGGTGAGCCTGCTGCCGCGCCCCTGGTGGGCGGCCACCGCAGCCAGCGCGGCGACTGTGGGAGCCAGCTCCCCCACGTCGTAGAGGTCGGCGTCGATGCCGTGTACCTGCCCGCTCCCGTGCACGGAGAGCACAGGGAGCACTTGACCGCCGACGGGGCTGGCGGCCAGGGCGACGCTGCCACCCATGCGTGGCAGCAGGGTGCGCCAGGCGTCTCCAGCCTGGGTGGTCGACGACGGCCAGCCCAGCACCCGCACCGTGCCACCCGCTACGAGGGCGGCGGCCAGGAAGGGGCCCGCGTTGGACAGGTCCGGCTCGATGGAGAGCCTGCCGCCGACGGGCCGCCCGGGGAGGACTCGCCAGGTCGCCCCCGGGCCGGGCGTGTCCGGCTCCTCCACCGTCACGCCACGCTGCCGCAGCGACTCCACCGTCATCCGCACGTGCGCCATGGAGGGGACGCTCCCTGTGGTGGTGACCTCCAGCCCACCGGGTAGCAGGGGTGCCACCAGGAGCAGGGCGGAGAGGAGCTGGGAGGAGCTGGAGGCGTCCACCTTCACCCGGTGAGGCTGCCCGAGGGCCGGGCTAGGCCTACCCGTCCCGGGGCGCAGGAGGCGGTCGGCGTCCGGCTTTATGCGCACCGGCAGGAACCCCGGACGTCCCAGGTAGGTGACCGTGGCCCCTAGGGTGGACAGGACCTCCAGGAGAGGCGCCATCGGGCGCAAGCGCGCTGCCGGGTCCCCGTCGAGCACGACCGGGGCGTCGGCCAGCACCGCCAGGGCCGGGACGAACCGCATGACCGTGCCTGCCAGGCCGCAGTCCACGCTCCCCCCGGGCGCTACGTGGAGCGGCAGGGACGACGGCGTGACCCGCAGGCGGGTGCCAGCGCCCGTGTCAGCCGTTGCGGGGAGTGCCTCGGCGTCGGTGGCAGTGGCATCAGCGACCTCGGTGATGCCGGCACCCAGGGTGCGCAGGGCGCCAGTCATGAGGTCGGTGTCACGCGAGCGCAGCACACCGGTCAATGTGGTGGGCTCGCGGGCCGCTGCGGCGAGCACGAGGGCCCGCGCGGTCAGCGACTTTGAGCCGGGCAGACTCACAGCCGCGTCCAGCAGCCCGGAGGCGGTGGGGGCAGGCCACCAGGAGCTGGCCTCGGGGAGTGTCTCCATCGTGTCAGAGCGCGTCGACAATAGCGTTGAGCGTCGTGCTGGGGCGCATGACCGCGTCGGCGGCCTGGGGGCCGGGGCGATAGTAGCCTCCGATGTCGGCAGGTGAGCCCTGGACGGCTACGAGTTCGGCCTGGATCGTCTCGATGTCGGCCTCCAGCCGGGCGGCTACGGGGGCGAAGACCTCAGCCAGGGTGGTGTCGGCAGCCTGGGCGGCCAGCTCGCGCGCCCAGTACAGGGCCAGCCAGGCGTGGGAGCCCCTGTTGTCGGTACCTCCCAGGTGGCGCGACGGCGAGCGGCCCTCCTCCAGCAGCGTGGTCGTGGCCGTGTCCAGGGCGTCAGCCAGCACCGTGGCCCGGGGGCTCCCGCCGACCTCGGCCACGTGGCGCAGAGCCTCGGCCAGGGCCAGGAACTCGCCCAGGGAGTCCCAGCGCAGGTAGTTCTCCTCCAGCAGCTGGCGTACGTGCCTGGGGGCCGAGCCCCCTGCGCCCGTCTCGTAGAGGCCGCCGCCGTTCATCAGCGGCACTACCGAGAGCATCTTGGCGCTGGTACCCAGCTCCAGGATGGGGAACAGGTCGGTGAGGTAGTCGCGTAGCACGTTGCCGGTTACCGAGATGGTGTCCTTGCCGCGCCGGGCACGTTCCAGTGACAGGCGTGTGGCTGCCACCGGGTCCAGGACCCGTACGTCCAGGCCCAGGGTGTCCTCCTGGGCCAGGTAGCGCTCCACCAGGTCGGCTAGGACGGCGTCGTGGCTGCGGGCGGGGTCCAGCCAGAACACGGCAGGCGCGCCGGTGGCCCGGGCGCGGGCCACAGCCAGGCGTACCCAGTCGCGTACGGGGGCGTCCTGGGTGGTGCAGGCCCGCCAGATGTCACCGGCGGCCACCTCGTGGGACAGCAGCACGGTACCGGCGGGGGAGCCGGTGCCCTCCGCGACCACCACCTCCACGGTGCCGGGCCGGTCGATGAGGAAGGTCTTGTCGTGGGAGCCGTACTCCTCGGCCTTGCGGGCCATGAGGCCGACGTTGGGCACTGAGCCCATGGTGGTCGGGTCCAGGGCGCCGTTGGCCTTGCAGTCCTCGATGACGGCGGCGTAGACACCGGCATAGGAGGAGTCGGGAATGACGGCCAGGGTGTCGTCCGGCTGCCCGTCCGGTCCCCACAGGCGCCCCCCGTTCCTGATCATGGCGGGCATGGAGGCGTCGACGATGACGTCGCTGGGCACGTGCAGGTTGGTCACCCCGCGGTCGGAGTCCACCATGGAGATCCGCGGGCCGGCGGCAAGCTCTGTCTCGACGGCGGAGCGGATCTCCTCGCCCTGGGGGAGGGTGTTCAGGCCGGTCAGGACGGCTGCCAGGCCGTCCTCAGCGCGCAGCCCTGCCGCCGCCAGCACCTCCCCGTAGGCGGCGAACACGCCGGGCAGCGCCGCGCGCACGGCGTGGCCGAAGATGAGGGGGTCGGACACCTTCATCATGGTGGCCTTGAGGTGAAGGGACAGGAGCACGTCGTCGTCCTTGGCGGCGGTGACCTGCCGGGCCAGAAAGTCGTCCAGGGCGGTGGCTGACATGAAAGTGGCGTCCAGGACCTCCCCGGCGGTCACCGGCAGGGGCTCGCGCAGCACCACCGGCTCTCCGCCGTCGGCCGGGCGCAGGCGGATCACTACGGCCCCTGCCTCGGGCACGACCACGGTGCGCTCGTTGTGGCGGAAGTCTCCGGAGTCCATGGTGGCCACGCGGGTCCGTGAGTCGGGGGACCAGGCCCCCATGGAGTGGGGGTGGGAGCGGGCGTAGGCCTTGACCGCGGCCGGTGCCCGCCGGTCGGAGTTGCCCTCGCGCAGGACGGGGTTGACGGCGCTGCCCTTGACGGCGTCGTAGGCGGCGCGCGAGCGGTGCTGGGCTGCGGTAGCGGGGGAGTCCGGGTAGTCGGGGACGTCGTGGCCCTGGGCCTGGAGCTCGGCGATGGCGGCCTTGAGCTGGGGCAGGGACGCGGAGATGTTAGGGAGCTTGATGATGGTGGCCTGCGGGGAGCGGGTCAGGGCGCCCAGGGCTGCCAGGTCGTCATCAACCAGACCGAAGGCCGCCAGGATCCTCCCGGCCAGGGAGATGTCGGCCGTGTCCACCTCAATGCCGGCACGGCCCAGGAAGCCGCGCACGACAGGAAGGAGGGAGCGGGTCGCCAGCATGGGCGCCTCGTCGGTCAGGGTGTAGACGATACGCGGCTTGTCGGATGTCTCAGGCACAGGTACTCCCTCACGATTCGGGCGGGGCCTGCGAGGGCCCCATGTCTGGTCCAGTGTGGTGGGCAGAGACTAGCTGGTCTGCGTTGCCGCCCTGGCCGCCTTGCTCCGGTGGTGGGCGCTGCGCAGCCTCCAGGCCAGGGAGGGCTTCCCCTGGCGGTCCACAGTGGCTAGTACCAGGCCTGCACCCACGGCTGCCCCGCGCAGCAGCCCGGAGACGCTGTCCCTGCGCTCGGCCGGGTCGTGGGCCGTCCACACCGGGTAGTTGACCAGCGTCAGCGGAGTGTTGACCACCGCGAGGACGGCGGCACTGGTACGTGGTGCCCTGCCTGAGGCCAGCCCGAGGCCGGCTAGCAGGCTGGCTGCCCCGACAGGCGGGTCAGCAGCCGGGTGTCGGAGGTCAGGAGGGGCGGGAGTCCGGCCCGCTCCAGGGTGGGGCGACTTTCTCAAATTTCTCCACATGCCGTTGGGGACGGGTGACGGCGTCAATCCCGTCGGCGATGAAGGGGGCGGCAAGCATTGGTCGGACGAGGGCGCGTAGAAGGTTCATGACACCATCTTGACCCACCTGGCGGCTGTGGGCCAGGACTCAGGTGAGGTGCCGTGCCCCTGTAGTCTGGGGTAGCGGGACCCGCAGGGGCTGCCGTTTGCCCCAGGCACTCAGTACACCGGGTGGCTGGGACCTGCAGGGGCTGCTGGGCGGCAGCGGGCCGGATGCGATGCGGGCCAGGTGGGAGCAAGCCAGACGCGGTGCGGGTCGGGTGTGAGCGGGCCGGACGTGATGCGCAGAGCTCAGCGTGCTGCGGCGAGTCTGGTGCACGCTCCTGCGTGCGCGTTCTCGTCCCGGAGCGCTGTTCTCTCCCAGGAGCACCAGCCTGGCAGACAGTTCAGGTCGGCTCCGACCCACGAATGCCCATCACGCCCAGCCAGCCACACCCCGTGCACACGCCTTGGGCCAGTGCGCCCGCCCTGGGTAGCCACCCACAATGGCACGCGCAGCACATCCCCGCAGACCACACTAGGCTCGCCGGAGAACCCTTGCCGGAGACCGCTGGAGCCACGACAGCCCGCCCCCACCCCTGGCCCGAGTCCCGCCCCCACCCCTGGCCCGGGTCCCGCCCTCACCCCTGGCCCGGGTTTTGCACGTCCGTCTGGTGGTGCGGTTGTGGGCAGCCAGGCGCCGGCTGCGGGCCTGGTGGCACGCTCACCTTTTTGGGCCCGAGGCGGAAACCGCCTGATTCCGCAGGTCCTGCCTTTGCATGTGACCTGAGGTCTGGGCTCCCATGTGCGTTGAGCACCTCAACGCACATGGGAACCGATCAGGCCAGCTGCCCTGACCCGCAAAACGGCGCGGTCCCGCGGACGCGAATAAAAATGGAGCAAGGTGAGCGTGCCATTCATGACTCTGGCAGCGTGGGCTCTTCCTGGGCGCTCACGCCTAGGCCTGGTGTGGTCGTTGATGCGGGGCTTAGCGCAGGAGTTGCGGTGCAGGGCTTGGTGCGGGTGCTGCCCCGCGGCTCCCTGATCCCTGACGGCTCCCTTTCCTGGCGGGCGGTTCGGCCGAGGCGCATGGCTGTTGGCGCGCGAGCGTGAGGCATGTCTCTGTATTGCCTGATTCCAGGCGGGTAGGAGCAGTGCAAGCCGTGCCTCACGGGGTCTTCCGCAGGGGCCTGCCGCGAGCGGACGCCCAGACGGGCTGGTTGTGGTCCGTGGAGATTGCTCTCATCCAGGCCCGTCGCGAGCGGACGCCCAGACTGGTGCGGGCCAGCCTCGCGGGGTTTGCCGGATGTTCGGGCGGGTTTGCGAGACTTTGCAGGGGCTGCCACGGACTCGGCTCCCGTTGGGGCGCTCTAGCCCGGCGTGACCTGTGCCAGCCTACCTGGCACGGATCCCGCAGAGGCAGACTTACTCACACGAACTACCCCGCCCCGATCTGAGAATATGGCAAACAGCACACTTCCGGGCCTCCTCTTGTGGACTGGCAGGCTGGGCGGCCCAGGCTGCGGGCCCGGCTGCTGCGGGCCCGGCTGCTGGGTGGTCGGCTTGTGGATGGTCTGGGCCGTGGCGGTGGGCGGGTTCCGGCCGCAAGGGATGGGCTGGCTGCTGGCAGGGTGTCAGCCTCCTCGGGTGAGCAGGCCCGGGCTGCCAGGAACGGGCTCCGCGCAGCCGGGTGAGCCTCGTCGTTGCTGTGGCAGTCCCCGTGGGACCTCGCGGCCCGGCCCGGGTGGGGTTGTGGCCTGGCCTCGCTGTGCCCTTACAGCCTGAGGTGAGCCGGGAATGAAACCGGTTTCCTCTCCTGTTGTCCTGGTCGTGACGCTTCTCAGTACGCTGTCGGCCCCTGGGGGTCTCGCCCGGGCGGCCAGGGAGCAAGATGCCGGCGCTGTCTACGGCAGCGCACACGCAGGCGGGCTAGGCTCGTGGGTGATGACGGAGACCGACGACCCTGCAGACACCACCCTGGACGAGGGGAGGAGCACGGAGGCGGCGGTGCCGCCTGGCCGTGCTCCCGCCGATGAGGACGACGAGGCCCGTGCCGCCCGCTTCGAGGCCGAGGCCCTGCCCTATCTGGACCAGCTCTACGGCGCTGCCCTGCGGATGACCCGCCACAGGGCTGACGCCGAGGACCTGGTCCAGGACACCTATGCCAAGGCTTTTGGCTCCTTCCACCAGTACCGGCCCGGCACCAACCTCAAAGCCTGGCTGTACCGGATCCTCACCAACACCTTCATCAACTCCTACCGCAAGAAGCAGCGTGAGCCGCTCCAGTCCGACGCCGACGCCGTGGAGGACTGGCAGCTGCACCGGGCTGCCTCCCACGACTCCGTCGGACTGCCCAGTGCCGAGAACCTAGCCCTGGAGGAGCTGCCTGACGAGGAGATCAAGGCTGCCTTGGGCGAGCTCAGCGAGGAGCGCCGTCTGGCCGTCTACCTGGCTGACGTGGAAGGCTTTGCCTACAAGGAGATAGCCGAGATCATGGACACACCGATCGGGACCGTCATGTCCCGCCTGTACCGGGGTCGGCGCCAGCTGCGTGGGCTGCTGGCCGACCATGCCCGCTCCCTGGGCTACATCACTTCGGACGGGGAGGAGGGGCAATGACACCTGACAGGTCCGACGACATGACGCCCGAACGTGGCGCTGATGCGACACCGGAGCCGCCTGACTGCTCCTGCAGCGAGGCGCGCGCCCATCTTGAGGCATTTCTGGACCAGGAGTGCTCCCAGGACCTGACTCAGCGACTTGCTCAGCACGTGGCCGCCTGCGACCACTGCTCCCGCCTGGCGGACGCGCAGACCCACCTGCGTGCGATCCTGCGCTCGCGCTGCGCGGAGGAGGCTCCTCCCGAGCTGCGCGCCCGGGTCCTGGGGCGGCTGTCCCTGATCCGGGCGGCCAGTGCCACCGGTGACACCAGTGTTGCCAGTGTTACCGGCGTAACCAGCGTTACCAGCACTGTCAGGGACTCGGTGACCACGTCGGCCGGTATCACCAGTGTCAGCGCGTCCAGGGCCACCGGGGTCGCGGCCAGGGTCGTGGAGACTCGCTCCGCAGCCACGGGGCTGGTAGGCGGGTCGGTGATGTGGCAGGATTACCGCCGTTCCACGCCCCCTGGCGGGGCGGTGTTGTGAGCCAGCAGCAACTACGAGGAGGCAGGCATGAGCAAGCGCGGTCGTAAGCGTCGTGCACGGGCCAAGAGCGGTGCCAACCACGGCAAGCGTCCTAACACCTGAGCCGTGCTGCGCCTGTGCGCGTTACGGAGGACAGTGGGGGAGCCGACCAGCCACCGCGGTGGCTGGTCGGCTCCCCCACTGTCCGGGGACTGTCGGGAGTTACCGACGGCTGTTGGCGTTGCTGACGGGGACTGCTGGGGATGTCGGCCTGCTTGTAGGCTCTGGCTTCTTCCTGTCAGCTACTCCTTGACAGCCCCCTCGGTCAAGCCTCCCCTCCAGAAGCGCTGGAGCACCAGCATGAGGACGGCCAGGGGGATGACGCTGAGCAGCGCCCCGCCGACCGTGAGCTGGTAGAACTCGGGCAGCCGGTCGGTCTGGGACAGCCATGTGTTCAGGCCCAGGGTCACGGGGTAGAGGCGCTCGTCGGCCAGCATGATGAGCGGCAGGAAGTAGTTGTTCCAGATCGCGACGAACTGGAAGAGGAAGACAGTCACCAGGGCCGGTGCCATCTGCCGCAGCGCGATGCGATGGAAGATTGTCAGTTCGCCAGCCCCGTCTATCCGCCCGGCCTCGATGAGTGAGGTCGACACTGCGGCGTCGGCGTAGATCCGGCACAGGAACAGGCCGAAGGGGGAGACGACCGCCGGTATGAGGACGGCCAGGTAGGTGTTAGTGATCCCGATTCGAGAGAATACGAGGAACAGGGGCAGGGCCGTGGCTGTTCCCGGGACCAGGACCCCTCCCATGACCATCCCGAGCAGGAGGTTCCTGCCCCGGAACCTGTAGGTGGACAGCGCGTAGCCTGCTGCGGCCGCGATATAGGTGGCCAGCAGCGCCCCGGCCCCGGAGTAGAGCAGCGAGTTGAGGAACCAGCGGGGGAAGATCGAGTCGTTGGACGCCAGGACTAGCCGGATGTTCTCCCACAGGACGAAGGTGTCACCGAACCAGAAGCCGTTGGTGGCGAACAGGTCGTCACTAGTCTTTGTGGCGTTGACCACCACCCACAGCACCGGGATGAGGAAGTAGAGGGAGACCACCAGCAGGACACTGGTGACGAAGAAGGTGGTGGAGCCACGAGTGCCTGCTTGACGGTTGTGAGGGCTCCTGCTGCGTAGACGGGTGCCCACCGCGCGTGCGTGTGGGGCGGGCCCGCTGGTGTCCCGGCTGTCCGGCTCGTCCGGAGTAGTGCCCGGGGTCCTGCCTGGGGACATGTCACTGCCCCCTTCGCCTGGTGGTGGCCGTGAGGAAGACGAAGGACAGCGTGAACGCGGTTAGCGCGATGATGACCGCCTCTGCCGCAGCCACCCCGTAGTCGTTGTACTGGAACGCCCAGGTGTAGGCCGAGTAGTTGGGCGTGTACTCGGTGTCGACCGCCGGGGTGATCGTGGCCAGTACCTGGGGCTCGGCGAAGAGCTGGAGCGTGCCGATGATGGAGAACACGATGGTCAGCAGCAGCGCCGGGCGGATGAGCGGGATCTGAATCGAGGCGGCGATGCGTAGCGGCCCCGCTCCGTCCACCTTGGCCGCCTCGTAGACGTCGGAGGGGATCGCCTTGAGCTGGGCGATGATGATGAGCATGTTGTAGCCGGTGTAGGCCCAGGTGACGATGTTGGCGATGGACCACAGGACGTTGCCCTCGGCCAGGAACTCGTACTGGATTCCCACGACCTCCAGGGCGTCTACCACCGGGGACAGGCCCGGGATGTAGAGGAAGGACCACAGGATGGTGGCGATGACGCCGGGCACCCCGTAGGGCATGAAGTACAGGGCTCGGAAGAGCCCCGGCCACCGGGCCGAGGCGGACTCCAGCAGCAGGGCCAGGACCGTGGCCGCGGCGATCATGACGCTGACCTGGACGACGCCGAAGAGCAGCACGCGGCCGATCGACTGGGTGAAGCCCGCGTTGCCCAACGCCGTGGCGTAGTTGTCCAGGCCCGCGAAGACCTGCGTGGTCCCCTCCTGCCCGTAGGTTCCTGCGTAGCGGGTACGGGTGAAGGACTGGACCAGGGCCACGAGGATCGGAATGACAAAGGTCATCAGGAACAGGAGCATGAAGGGGGCCACCAGCAGGTAAGGGGCTAGCGTGCGGTTCCTGAGGCGTCTTCGCCCCGGTCCTGTTCCCGATCCTGGTGGGCTGGCTCTCAGCGGCTCAGGTGGCGTTGCTGGTGTGCGTGCTGTGCTCACTGCTGCGCCTCCCTGGCTGCCAGGCCCTTCCTACGGAAGGCTTGGACGATCTGGGACTGACTGGTGGCTAGGGAGTCCACCAGGGCGGTCCCCTCGCTCAGCTTGCGACGCATGCCGTCGGCAACGATGTTGATGGACTGCTGGCACAGGGGCGGCCACGCCCACTCCAGGTTCTGCTCCTGGGCCATAGGCACCATGACCTCGGTGTTGTAGCTCTGGCCGGAGAAGAACTCGCTGGGACCCTCGCGGGGGGTGCCGATGTGGTCTGCTGCTGGTGACCAGCCGATGCCGCAGGTGGTGATCAGGGCGTCTATGGCCTGGGGATCGGTGTGCAGCCAGACCACGAAGTCCAGGGCCTCGGCGGGGTGCTGGGAGCCTGCCATGACGGCTGCCGTCGATCCGCCCGAGTAGCTGGAGCCGAACCCGTCCTCCCAGCGGGGCATGGGAGCAACCCGGAACTTCCCGGCGCCTCCTGGTACGGACTCGATGAGGGCGTCGGCCCACGAGCCGTTGGTGTGGGTGGCCAGCGTCCCTGCCCCCATGGCGGACAGCCAGGGTGAGGTGAAGGGGCCGAAGGCGGTGGAGACCAGCCCCTCGTCGATCGCGGTGTCCCAGAACTCGGCTACCCGCACAGTGGCCTCGTCGGTGAGGTTGACGACCCACCCGTCCTCCTGGGGGACGAACCACCTGGCGCCTGCCTGCTGGCAGAAGGTCGCCAGGATGTTGCCGTCACCCACGTTGAGGACGTCCATGAACGTGTCGGGCCTGGCGTCCTTGAGGGCGCGGGCCGTCTCCGCCCACTCCTGCCAGGTGGCGGGTGGCGCTGCCCCCACCTCCTCCAGGACGTCGGCGCGGTAGAACAGGGCCACCGGCCCGGTGTCCTGGGGTACGCCGTAGACGCCGTCGGCAATGTCGACGTAGTTCCACGCCGCCGGGTCGAAGCTGGCGCGGGCCTCGCGCGCGCCGTAGAGGGAGAGGTCGACCAGGTCGTCGGCCAGGAGGAACTCCGGGATCATGCGCATCTCTACCTGTCCGACGTCCGGGCCGCCGCCCGCTGCCAGGGCCGAGTAGAGCTTCTGGTAGCCACCCGACGTCGAGGAGGGGATCCAGGTGACCTGGACGCTCACGTCCGGGTTGACCTGGGAGTAGAGGTCGGCGACTTTCTGCAGGTCCTTGAGCCAGGACCAGTAGGTCAGCGTCACCCTGCCCGGGCAGGGGGACGGTAGGGAGGTGCTCGCGTCCTGACGGGTGGGTGAGCAGGACCCCAGGGCTATGGAGGCCGCAGCGCCTGCGCCCAGGGTAAGGGCGGCGCGACGTGAGACCGAGGTGCGCATGACTGCTCCTCGTCTGCTTCTCCTCGTTGAGAAGCCGTTGGGAACCGGGTCCCCTGGCAGGATTGTGGCCGTAGTGGCAGGGCTGCCAGGCAGAGATGTGAATCCCTGTCAGCAACGATACATCCTTGTGAGGGCGTGTGGGAAGCCCCTCTTACGGGCAGGGGCGAGGACCGGGCGGTCTGGTTGCCAGGGGTTCCTCAGCGGTGCGGCCCCGCCTGCCCGGCCTCAGGGGCTGTAGGTCGCTTAAGGTCGCCCGGTACTCAGCCACTCGTACCAGCCTCGATGGAGGACCAGCCAGGCCAGGAGGCCGTAGCCGGCCTGGCCCGGGTGCGAGCCCCCGGCCGCGGTGACGTCGGTGTTCCACTGCTCGTGGTTGCGCAGGGGCTCGAAGGTGTCCACGTAGGGGACCTGCCGACGCTGGCACACCTCGGAGGCGGCTGTGGACAGGCGGGAGGTGGCGTCCGGGTCGGCCTGTGCCAGGGGCGGGGGCCCCACGACGAAGCACCGCCGCTGCTCCGAGGCCGCCGCGTCCAGGATGTTGGCCAGGGCCAGGCGCGAGCGCGCGTAGGACACACCCGCGATGACGTCAGCCACGCCCAGGCCGATGACCAGCCGGTTGCGTCCGTTGGGAGCTGAGCGGCGAGCCACTTCTGCCTGCCACCGCTCGGCCAGCTGCGCTGTCGTCTCACCGGGGACGGCAAGAGTCGTCCATAGGATCGGGACCTCCCGGGGCGTGCGCGCCATCACCCGCCCGGTCCATCCCAGGGCGCGGCCGTCCCCGTAGCCAGCGACCAGCTCGTCACCGATGAAGCTCAGCCTCGTGTCCTCCACGACGCGCCCCTCCCTGACGTCCTCGTCTCAACTGCCGTCTCAGTGCCGTGCCGTCTGCCTGTCAGCGGGCGAAAGCCGCCTCGACCAGCTCGGTCTGCTGCTGCCTGTGGACGCCTGCCGTACCCACGGCAGGGGCGGCGGCCTCCGGCCGGGAGACCAGGCGCGGGAGCACGCCACCGGTGAGCTCGGTGGGCAGGTGGAGCGCCAGGTAGGGCCACGCCCCCTGGTTAGCGGGCTCGTCCTGGACCCACACCAGCTCCGCCCCGGCAAAGGGAGCCAGGGCCGCGGCCACGGCGTCGGTCTCCAGTGGGTAGACCTGCTCCAGGCGCACGATGGCGGTACGCCTGTCGCCAGTGGCCTCCCGGTGGGCGAGCAGGTCGTAGTAGACCCTGCCCGAGCACAGCAGTACCCGGTCCACCTGCGAGGTGCCCCCGGTGCTGGCGCTGGGCGCGCCCTGCTGCGGGGACCGGGCTGCCTGCCCCTCACCTGCTGGCCCCGGCTGGCCGAGCAGCCCCGGGTCGGTCTCGCCGATGACCGGCTGGAACCGTCCAGAGGTGAAGTCCTCCACGGGTGAGGTCGCCGCCTTGAGCCGCAGCAGCTGCTTGGGGGTGAAGACGACCAGGGGACGGCGGGGGCGGCGGTAGGCGTGCTCTCGCAGTAGGTGGAAGTGGTTGGCGGGGGTCGAGGGCTGGGTCACCCACATGTTGTCCTGCGCGCACATCTGCAGGTAGCGCTCCATGCGCGCCGAGGAGTGGTCCGGCCCCTGCCCCTCCTGGCCGTGGGGCAGCAGCATGACCAGCCCGCAGCGCTGCCCCCACTTCTGCGCGGCCGAGGCGACGTACTCGTCGATGACGCTCTGGGCGCCGTTGGCGAAGTCGCCGAACTGGGCCTCCCACAGGGTCAGACCCTCGGGCCGCTCCACCGAGTAGCCGTACTCGAAGGCCAGGGCGGCGTACTCGCTGAGCAGGGAGTCGTAGACCTCAAAGGGGGCCTGGTCCGGGGTCAGGAAGTTCAGAGGCGTCCACTCCGTGCCGGAGCTGTAGTCGTGCAGGACGGCGTGACGCTGGGAGAAGGTGGCGCGCCGAGCGTCCTCGCCCGCCAGGCGCACCGGCACGCCTTCCATGAGGAGGCTGCCCAGGGCGAGCAGCTCGCCCAGCCCCCAGTCGATGCCGCCTGACCGGGTGGCGTCCTGGCGCCGTGACAGCATGCCGGACAGGCGAGGGTGGATGGTGAAGGACTCCGGCCAGGCCACCTGGGCGTCCCCGATGCGCTCGACGACGTCGCGTGGCACCGCCGAGCTCCAGCCGATCATCATGCCCGTCCCCGCCTGCTGGGAGGTGGGCACCTCCAGGGAGGAGCGGGGCAGGCCGACGGTGGTGGGGTCGGCCTGGTCCTGCGACTCCGCCGAGGCCAGGTCGGTGGCGGCCTGCTGGGAGGGCTCGCCCCTGGTGCGCGCCTCGGACAGGATCCGCTCCAGCTCAGCGTGGTAGGCGGCGCTGACCTGCTCCGCCTCCTGGCGGGTGATGTCGCCCCGGCCCACGAGGTTGGCGGTGTAGACCTCCCGTGTGGAGGCCAGGGAGTCGATAAGGCGGTACATGACCGGCTGGGTCATAGAGGGGTCGTCGCCCTCGTTGTGACCGCGCCTGCGGTAGCAGACAAGGTCAATGACGACGTCCTTGTGGAAGGTCCGCCGGTAGCTGTAGGCCATGTGGGCCACGCGGGCCACCGTCTCGGGGTCGTCGGCGTTGACGTGGAAGATCGGTACCTGCAGGCCCTTGGCCAGGTCAGTGGGGTAGGTGGTGGAACGGGCCGAGGCGGCTCCGGTGGTGAAGCCGATCTGGTTGTTGACGATGACGTGGATCGTCCCCCCGGTGCGGTAGGCGGGCAGCTGGCTCATGTTGAGGGTCTCGTAGACGACGCCCTGGCCTGCGAAGGCGGCGTCTCCGTGCACGAGCACCGGTATGACCGTGTAGCCCTTCTCGCCCAGGCCGATACGGTCCTGCTTGGCGCGCACGATCCCCTCCACCACGCCGTCGACGGTCTCCAGGTGGGAGGGGTTGGCAGCCAGGGAGACGCGGGTGGAGACCCCGTCGGTGCCGGTGAACACGCCCTCGGTGCCCAGGTGGTACTTCACGTCCCCGGTACCTGCGCCCTCAATGACGCCGTTGCCGTCGAACTCGTCGAAGACCTGGCTGTAGGACTTGCCCGCGATGCTGGTCAGGACGTTGAGGCGCCCCCGGTGGGCCATACCGATGACTACCTCGTCCAGGCCGTCGTGGGCGCAGGAGTCCAGGAGGCGGTCGAGCAGGACGATGAGGGACTCCCCGCCCTCCAGGCTGAAGCGCTTCTGGCCCACGTACTTGGTCTGCAGGAAGGTCTCGAAGGCCTCGGCCTGCTCCAGCTTGGTAAGGATCCGGCGGCGCTCGGCGGCGTCGATCTCTCGTCGGCCTCCCTCCAGGCGCTCCTGCCACCAGGCGCGCTGGGCGGGGTCCTGGATGTGCATGTACTCGATCCCTACTGTGCCGCAGTAGGTGTCACGCAGCATGTCCAGGATCGTACGCAGGGTGGCCCGGTCCCGGCCTCCCAGGCCCCCGGTGGGGAAGGTCCGGTCCAGGTCCCACAGGCTCAGACCGTAGGAGACGATGTCCAGGTCAGGGTGGCGGCGTAGCCGGTAGGTCAGCGGGTCGGTGTCGGCGGCCAGGTGGCCGCGCTGACGGAAGGCGTGGATGAGCTCGGCCACGCGGGCGTGCTTACCGGTCTCGTGCTCGGGGTCGTAGGTGGTGTCGCGTGCCCAGCGCACCGGCTCGTGCGGGATGCGCAGGGACTCTAGTGCCCGCTCCCAGAAGCCGTCCAGCCCCAGGAGCTTGTGCTCCACCAGGCGCAGGAGCTCCCCGGAGGAGGCTCCCTGGATGACCCGGTGGTCGTAGGTAGAGGTGAGGGTGAGGGTGCGGCCGACGCCGTGGCGGGCCAGGGTCTCGGCGCTGGCTCCGGCGAAGGCCGCCGGGTAGTCCATGGAGCCCACGCCTACGATGAGGCCCTGGCCCGCCATGAGGCGGGGCACGGAGTGCAGGGTGCCGATCGTGCCCGGGTTGGTCAGGCTCACCGTGGTGCCCTGGAAGTCTGCGGGGCTCAGGGCGTTGTCCCGTGCTCGGCGTACCAGGTCCTCGTAGGCGGAGACGAAGCTGGCCAGGTCCATGAGGTCAGCCTGCTTGACGCAGGGCACCAGCAGCCGACGCTGGCCCTGCGGGCCGGGGACGTCGACGGCCAGGCCGAGCCCCACGTGCGCGGGAGTGCGCAGGCAGGGCCGCCCCGCCTCGTCGGTGGTGTAGGAGACGTTCATCTCCGGCATCTGGGCCAGCGACTCCACAAGCGCCCAGCCGATGAGGTGGGTGAAGGACACCTTGCCGCCGCGGGTTCGGGCCAGGTGCGCGTTGATGATGGAGCGGTTCTCGACAAGGACCTTGGCGGGGACCGCCCGTGCGGAGGTGGCGGTGGGCACCGACAGGGAGTCCTCCATGTTCCTGGCGGTGCGGGCAGCCGCCCCCTTGAGACGGGTGCTGGTGGCGCTTGTGGCACTGCTGGCACGAGCACCGTCGGCGTCGTGGCCTGTGCCGTCTATGCTGCTGGCAGCGTCGCTGGTGCTGTCTGCGCCGACGTCTCCGCCGCCGGTGCTGCCGCTGCCTGCCCCGGCCTCCAGGTCGCGGGCCTGCTGGCGGGACAGGCGCCGGGCGTAGGGGGAGGTCGGGGGGCAGTGTCGGAGGGCGGGGCAGGGGGTAGGTCGGAGCGGCTAACGTCCTGGACCGCAGAGGCCTGCTGCCCCGAGGCGGGAAGGGCGTGCGGGGCGGTGATGGTGGCCCGGCGGGCGGCGTCGTGGGGGACGCGACGGACTGCCCTGGCTGCGCGGTCGGCAGCGCTGTCGCGGTCGTGCCCGGGGCGGAGCCCACGACCTGGTGCCGACCCGCCTGCGGGTCGGTCTCGAACAGCTCACGCCACTGGGGGCTTACCGAGGACGGGTCGGCGGCCCAGGAGGCCCGCATCTCCTCCACCATCCACTCGTTGGCGCCGAATCCTGCGGCTCCTGTGGCGCGGTCCTGCGTTGGCACGGCATCTCCTTGTCGGCGGTGGCGGTCCAGGCCTGCTACCGCGCCGTCCTCCGGCCCGGCGCCCCTGGCCGGAGGACGGCGCGCACGGCGCTGGTGGAGAGCCGGTGCCTGGGACCTGGTACATGAGGAGTGGCACAGACTGGTACCACACAGCATGCTACAAGCGGCTCCCGGCATGTGGGGGCGGCACGCAGGGGCTGGGTGCAGGGCGGCAGCGCAGGGCCTGTGGACGGTCGGCCTGACGGCCCGGCTGCCTCCCTCGGTGGTAGCGTGCGCCTTACTATGCGCCGACACGCTCGCCGGGTACGCGGACGTCTGTCTCGCCCGCACCCTGATCCTGACCACTGCTGTCCCCGCTACCTTTCGCGGTGCCCCGTCAGCACCTGCACGGGAGGCCGTGGTGAGTGACTGGCTCATGATCCTTGTCGGCGTCCTGCTCACGCTTGGGACGGCCCTGTTCGTGGCCGGGGAGTTCTCCCTGGTGTCACTGGACCCCTCCACGGTGGAGACCCGGGCAGCCTCCGGCGGGCGTCGGGAGGCTGCTGTCCGTAGGGCGCTCAGCCGGTTGTCCACTCTCCTGTCCGGGGCGCAGGTGGGGATCACCCTGACCACGGTCCTGCTGGGGTACACGATGCAGGCTGCCCTGGCCAGGCTTCTGTCGGAGGTCATGAGCGGGTGGCTGGTGCAGTCGGTGGCGGTGGGCGCTGCCGCAGCCGTCTCACTGGTGGTGGTCAACGCCTTCTCCATGGTCGTGGGCGAGCTCATCCCCAAGAACGCCACCCTGGCCGATCCCATGCGCGCTGCCGCCCTGGTAGCGCCCTTCCTCATAGGCTTCTCCCTGCTGCTGCGACCGGTCATCGTCGTCCTCAACGACACCGCTAACCTGGTGCTGCGCACGATGGGGATCACCCCGGCTGAGGAGATCAGCGGCACCCGGTCGGCCTCGGAGCTGGCTGCCCTGGTGCGTCACAGCGCGCGGGAGGGCACTCTCGACTCCACGACGGCCACCCTGCTGACCAGGTCGATCGGCGTGGGGGCGCTGACCGCTGTCGACGTCATGACCGACCGGGGACGCCTCCACACCCTGGAGTCCGGGGCCACCGCGGAGGACGTGGTCCACCTGGCCCGCGCTACCGGGCACTCCCGTTTCCCGGTGACCGGGCAGGACGTGGACGACATCCTCGGGATCGCCCACCTGCGCCGTGCCGTCGCTGTCCCCTACGCCAGGCGCGCCGAGGTCCCGGTGGTCTCCGCCTCTCTCATGGCGGTCGCGCCACGAGTGCCTGAGACGATGCCCCTGGCGGACCTGCTTGTCGAGCTGCGGGCACAGGGGTCGCAGATGGCGGTCGTGGTCGACGAGTACGGTGGGACCGCCGGGGTGGTCACCCTGGAGGACGCCGTGGAGGAGGTGGTCGGGGACGTCACTGACGAGCACGACCCCCGTCGCTCCGGCGTCCACCTGGACCCAGCGGGCAGCTGGGTGGTGCCCGGCTGGATGCGTCCTGACGAGCTGGCCTCCCGCACAGGCGTCACGGTGCCTGACGACGGCCCCTACGAGACCCTGGGCGGCCTGGTCATGACCGAGCTGGGCCGCATCCCCCAGGTCGGGGACCGTGTCAGCCTGCCTCGGGCGGTCCTGGTCGTGGACGCCATGGAGGACCGCCGTGTCGTCCGGCTGCGGGCTCGCGGTGTCGGTTCTGAGGCAGAGGGGGGAGACTCAGGTGCGGTCGGAGGGCCGACTGGACCTGCCACTGGGCCGGGGACCGCCGACAGGCCTCGACACGGCGGGGAGGGCCTGCGATGAGCACCCCCGCCGCCCTGCTGGTCACAGCCGTGCTCCTGGTCGGCAACGCCTTCTTCGTCGGGGCGGAGTTCGCGGTGACCTCGGCACGCCGCAGCCAGCTCGAGCCCCTGGCTGAGGCGGGTGACACCAGGGCCGTGACGGCGCTGTGGGCACTGCGCCACGTCTCACGCATGCTGGCTACCGCGCAGCTGGGGGTGACCCTGTGCTCCACGGGCCTTGGCGTGGTGGCCGAGCCTGCCATCGCCCACGCGATCGAGCCCTGGCTGGCCCGTCACGGCGCGGGTCAGGCTGGTACCCACGCGGTGGCGGTGCTCATCGCTTTGGTGATCGTGGTCTACCTGCACGTGGTGGCGGGTGAGATGGTGCCCAAGAACATCTCGATCTCCTCCCCGGAGAAGGCGGTGCGGTGGCTGGCTCCGCCCCTGGTACGCGTGGCCACGGTCCTTGGTCCCGTCGTCTCCGGTCTCAACGGCCTGGCCAACGGGGTGCTGCGTCTGCTGGGTATTGAGCCCAGGGAGGAGGTCGCGGCAGCCTTTAACGCCCAGGAGGTGGCCTCCATCGTGGAGCGCTCCACCGCCGAGGGCGTGCTGGAGGACGCCACCGGGCTGCTGAGTGGGGCGCTGGAGTTCTCCGAGGAGACGGCGGGAAGCGTCATGGTGCCGGTGGGGGACCTGGTCACCCTGCCCCTGGACTGCACGCCTGAGGACGTGGAGGCGGCGGTGGCCTCTACAGGCTATTCCCGGTTCCCTCTCGTGGCTGACGTCGCCAGGGCCGAGCGGCCGGGGCAGAAGGGTGTCCGTGAGGTACCAGCTGTCACCGGCTACCTGCACCTCAAGGACGTTCTTGACGCCGACGGCGAGGAGCGCACGCGTCCCGTCCCAGCCTGGCGGGCGCGCGCCCTGGTCCCTGTACGTGCCCACGACGAGATTGAGACGGCGCTGGCGGCCATGCAGCGCACCGGTGCCCACCTGGGACGCGTGGAGGACGCGGCGGGTCAGGTGCTGGGGGTGGTCTTCCTGGAGGACATCCTTGAGGAGCTGGTGGGTGAGGTCAACGATGCCATGCAGCGCAGCGGAGCCCGGTCGGCGGCCGGGCACGACCAGGGTGTGGATACACCGTGATGTGACACGTATCTTGGCGTGATCGGGCTGCCTGGCTATTCTTCTAGAAGACATGCTCCGGTCAACGTCGTATCGTTACCCGGGTTAGCGGATTGGGGACGCTCCCGTGAGGAGCCCTGACCCGGTCCAGATCATCGTGCGAGCAGCCTTGGGAGGCACTAGCGTGAGCTCACAGCCCCTGAGCCGACGGCAGCGTCGTGAGGCTGAGCGCGCCGCAGAGGCCGCTCGCGCCCGGTCTGACGCCCCGGCCCAGAGGCAGGGTGGCGGCACGTCGGGGCATCGGCTTACGGAGGCCGAGGCCGCCAGCGTCCTGCTCGGCGGGCAGGGTGCTCCAGAACCGGGAGCGTACCGTAGGCGTGACCCCCAGTCCGCTTCCGGGACGGTCTCCCCGACAGCGACCACCCGGCAGGCGGGGGACGCAGCGCCTCCGCTGAGCCGTATGGAGCGAAGGCGGCAGGCGGCACCGCACCAATCGGTGCCGCCGACGAGCATCACGACACCAGAGGCCTCCGCCGCCGCCTCATCTGCGACGTCTGGCTCTTCCTCTTCTCCTCTTTCCACGCCCTCCGCCTCTGTGCCCCCCACGGCCTCCGTGGCACCTGCCGGGCCTGCTGGCCACGGCTCCGCTGCACCGCCCGGGGCGTGCGCTCCCAGGAGCCGGGGCAGACCCGTCGCTCCCGGCGTCAGCGCCCGGGCCGGGACCAGGCACCGACGCCGTCGGCGCCCGTAGCCCGGGAGACGGCCGGGGAGGCAGCCCAGGAGCCCTTGTCCCGTGCTGCGGCTTCTGGCGGGTACTCTCCGTCTGGAGAGGCTGCCCCGGCGGCTCAGTCCGGGGGGCGGAGGCGTCTGCAAAGCTCCGAGGCCGTGCAGGTCCCACCTGACCCAGTCACTTCCCCCGCCGCACCATCGCGGTCCCGGGGTGCTGAGGTGCCCTCGCCCGCAGGGACCTGGCCTCCGTCCTCATCCGGAGCGGAGCCCGCCGCCCTGCACCAGTCGGGCCTGCCTGGCGTATCTGCTCCTGAGCGCAGCGTTGCCGAGCGCGATGTTCCCGAGCGTAGGCGGACACGGCGGTCCCAGCGGTCCGGGACCCGGGTCGCAGGTGTGGCGCCGTCTGCCCAGCCTGCTTCCAGGCAGGCGGTCCCAGAAGGCTCAGGGGGCCGGGGAGGGCGCTCCCGGGAGACAGGAGACCAGGCTCCCGATGAGGCCGTTGTCTCCTCGGTGCCCACCGTGACGCTGAGCACCGGCTCGCTGACTGGTACCCCTCCAGGTGCCGCTACAGTCCCGGCAGGGGCCGAGCTGCCCACACCGTTGCCGGTAGGCCTGCCCGGTGCCGCTGCGCAGCCTGTGGGGCAGCCGGTGCCTGCTGACATGCTGGCCGTGTCTGCACAGTCGGCCTCGCAGCCGACCTCGCGGTCGGCCTCGGCGCAGGTCGCGGAACCTGCCGGGTCCGGGAAGGATGCGAGACCGGCTCCGCGCGAGCTTCGCTTCTCCCCGGAGGTACGCGAGCGCCGCAGCGCTGACACCTTGCAGGTTCCGGAGGTGCGTCGGGTTCGGCGTGCTCGGCAGACGGGACGGGAGGCGTCCGCAGACGCGGACACTGCCCGCGACGAGGACGGTCCGGGGACGGAGGCCTCACAGTCCCCCCGGCCCTCGGCACGCCGCCGGGGTGCCGGTGTGGTGGGGCGCAGCGCGGTTCTCAGTGTCCTGGCCGTGGCGACGGTGGTTGCGCCCCTGAGTGGCTACCTGACCAACGCGGCACTGGCCTCGACCCGGTCCTCCTCCCAGCCGGATGACTCCTCCCAGGAGGCGACTGATCGCGCCTCCTCCGTGGCTGCCGCCGTCCTAGGATCGGACGCTGACTGGGACGAGGACACTGACGACCAGCTGTCCAACGTGCCTGACGCCGCCACACTGGCTCGTATCCGTGAGGCCTACCAGAACGCGGTCCAGACCTGCTCCTCTGAGACAGGTGCCTCAGGAGACACGGCTGCCTTCAACGCGACACCGGAGCTCTTCTACCCGATGCTGCCGGGCAGCTACGAGATCTCCTCAGTGTACGGCTACCGCATCCACCCCACCCTAGGCGTCCTGAAGCTGCACGCTGGGCAGGACATGGCCGCGCCGGTGGGCACGGCCATCTACGCCGCGGCTGAGGGGACGGTGACCACCGCAGGAATGGTGGACGGCACGGGTACGGTCACCATCAAGCATGAGATCGACGGCGAGGTCTGGTACACCAGCTACCTTCACATGTACGAGGACGGTATCTACGTCGAGGAGGGGGACACGGTCTCTGCGGGTGACCTGATTGCCGGGGTCGGTAACACGGGCCGGTCCTCGGGTGCGCACCTCCACTTCGAGGTGCGTACTGCTGACGACTACTCCGACGACTCCACTGTCGACCCCTGGGAGTGGCTTGAGAAGCACGGGGCTGTTGAGCTGACGACCGACTGCGCCTGACAGAGCCGGACAGCGCCGGGCAGACGGGTAGAGGCGGGTCGGCCGCATGAGAGAGGAAGGGGACGACATGGCTACCAAGAGGGCTGTGAGCGGCCGCCCGCGAGTGATCCCCCACCGTGGTGGTAGCCGGGAGGTCCCGGAGAACACCTGGAGCGCGGTGGAGCACGTGAGGAGGCTGGGGCTGGAATGGATGGAGACGGACCTGCGTCTGAGCGCGGACGGCGTGCCTGTTCTTTGTCATGACGCGGATCTGCAGCGCCTGGCTGCCGACCCTCGCCAGGTCCGGGAGGTGATGTGGGCAGAGCTTGCCGACCTGGATGCCGGTGACGCTCGCGGGCTTGTCTGCCTGCCTGATCTCCTGGCTGCGCACCCGGACCTGCGTCTCAACATGGACCTCAAGGAGTCCGACGTCGTCCAGCCCGCTCTGCAGGCCGTGCGCGACGCCGACGCTCTGGACCGTGTCCGCTTCGCCTCCTTCTCCGCGCGGCGCCTGGCGGTGCTGCGACGTCAGGAGCCCAGGGCCACCACCTCGCTGGGAAGGGTCGACGTCGTCGGTCTCATGCTGCTGAGTGAGGCCTCGGTGCCGCTGCCGCACACCCGGTGGGGCTGGACCCGTGGTCGGGTGGACGCGGTCCAGGTACCTCTGACCTATCGGGGAGTGACTGTGGTGACTCCCCGCCTCGTTGCCGCAGCGCACAGGATGGGGCTGGAGGTGCATGTGTGGACCGTAGACCTCCCGGAGCAGATGCGTCGTCTGGCCAGGCTCAATGTGGACGCGATCATGACCGACGTGCCCACTTTGGCCCAGGAGGTCCTGGCCGAGAAGAGCAGGTGGAGGTGAGGGCAGGAAGTCCGAGGTGCCCCTGCCTCGGGGACGACAGCGCCCACGGTGGTGGTGTGGTGCCCCGGACAGGATTCGAACCTGCGGCCTTCTGCTCCGGAGGCAGACGCTCTATCCACTGAGCTACCGGGGCACGGCAGGAAACTGTACCAGGCTGTCCGCAGATCCGGAAAAGAGAGACGCGTCTCTGGCTGGTCACCTGAGGTCTCGCCAGACCTCAGCGGTCTCTGGCCTCTGTGGTCTCTGGCCTCTGGCCTCTGTGGTCTCTGGCCTCTGGCCTCTGTCGTGGTGCCCTGTGGCTGCATGCGGCTGTCAGGCCTGCCCGGAGAGCGTCAGGGAGACCAGGGCCAGGTTGAGCGCGACGATAAGCGCCGCTGCGGCCCTGGCCGACCAGCGCAGTGGCGCGCTGTCACGCCACTGGCCCATGACCCGTGCCGAGCCGGTCAGCCGCATGAGCGGGACCACGGCCAGGGGAATCCCGAAGGAGAGCACCACCTGGCTGAGCACCAGCGCCCAGGTCGGCTCGGCACCGACTGCGATGATGACCAGGGCGGGGACAAGCGTGACTCCTCGGCGCAGCAGCAGGGGGACTCGTGTGTGCAGCAGCCCCGCCATGATCTCTGAGCCCGCGTAGGCCCCTACCGAGGTCGAGGCCAGCCCCGAGGCCAGCAGTCCGATGGCGAAGACCGTCCCGACCGCGGGTCCTAGGCTTGCGGTGATGGCTGCGTGCGCCCCCTCGATAGTGTCTGTGCCTCGCGCACCGGCCAGTGCGGAGGCAGCCAGGAGCAGCAGCGCGATGTTGACGGCGCCGGCCACGATCAGGGCCCAGACCACGTCCACCCGGGTAGCGTGAAGGAGACGTGAGGTGCTCCCGGGGCCCGTGGTCGCGGTTGGCGCAGTACACGCGGCATACACGGTCTTGCCGGGGCCTGGGTGCTCCTGCGGCGCCCCCGACGTGCTCGTGGCGCCGACGGCCTGCGACGCCTCTCCGGCTGCCGACAGCTCATGGTTGTGGTCACGCACCAGGGAGGAGTGCAGGTATATGGCGTGAGGCATGACGGTGGCCCCCAGCATGGAGGCTGCTACCAGGAGGCTGCCGGTCCCCTCCAGGCGGGGCACAAGACCGGCGAGGGTGCCGCCCCAGTCGGGGGGAGCCACGACGAGGCCGCCGAGGAACCCGATGGTCACCACGATCAGCAGCGTCACGACGACACCCTCGAAGGTCCGCTGGCTGCGCCGCTCCTGGAGGGCGAGCAGCGCCATTGAGGCTACTCCTACGATGAGTCCACCGGTCAGCAGGGGGAGCCCGAGCAGCAGGTTCAAGGCGATGGCGCCCCCGATGACCTCGGCCAGGTCGGTAGCGGCGGCGACCAGCTCGGCCTGTGCCCAGTAGGCCAGGCGTGCGGGGCGGCCCAGGCGCTCTCCCAGGACCTGGGGCAGTGAGCGTCCGGTGACGATCCCCAGCTTGGCGGACTGGTACTGGATGAGCACAGCCATGGCGTTGGCAGCCACGAGCACCCACACCAGGAGGTAGCCGTAACGGGCTCCGGCGGTGATGTTTGCCGCGACGTTTCCAGGGTCCACGTACGCCACGGCCGCGACGAAGGCAGGCCCCAGGAGGGCCAGCAGCCGGTGCCGCGGGGGTCGCGGGTGGGAGGCAGCGTGACGTGCCGCGATCTGCGCAACGGGGTCGTCGAGCGGGGCACCTGTCGTGGCCCCGTGCTCCGGGCGGGTGCGGGTAGGTGCGCTGGCGCCGTCGAGGGGTGGTGGGGTGGCAGAAGGCGGGGCGGTACCAGGGTTGCTGCTCATAGGACCTCGTGGAGCGGGCTTGGGACAAGAAAACTTCGGACAGCCGAAATCTTAGTCCGTCCGTGGCGTTCGGTCGACTCCGGTCGACGGGTTGGGCCAGCTCCTGCCGAGCCCTGTCGCGGGGTGAGGTGCGACCGACTGCCTGTACGCTTGCGCGCGTGACCCCTGAAGAGCTCGCAGCAGCAGTCCGTACCGTCCTGACGCAGGCCGTCGCCGACGGCTCCCTGAGCCTGCCTGAGGACGAGGTCCCCCAGCCGCGCGTCGAGCGACCCCGCAGCCGGGACCACGGGGACTGGTCCACCAACGTGGCCATGCAGCTGGCCAAGAAGGCGAGGACCACTCCCCGCGCGCTGGCCGAGCTGCTGGCAGGCCGACTCGCTGACGTCGCGGGCGTGGCCCGCGTGGAGGTCGCGGGACCGGGGTTCCTCAATATTCGCCTGGACGCCGCCAGCGCCGGCGTCCTGGCTCGTACGATCGTGGAGGCCGGGTCCGCCTACGGCCGCAACGAGACCCTGGCAAGCCAGCACGTCAACCTGGAGTACGTCTCAGCCAACCCGACTGGCCCTGTCCATCTGGGCGGGGCACGCTGGGCCGCCGTCGGGGACTCCCTGGCCCGCGTCCTGGCCGCGTGCGGCGCCACCGTGACCCGTGAGTACTACTTCAACGACCATGGCGCCCAGATCGACCGCTTCGCCGAGTCCCTACTGGCCTGCGCCAGGGGGCAGGAGATTCCCGAGGATGGCTACGGTGGCTCCTATGTCGGCGAGATCGCCGCCCAGGTGGTGCGCGCCGAGGTGGCTGAGGGACGTCCTGACCCTGCGACCCTGCCTGACGGGGAGGCGGCCGAGGTGTTCCGCTCCCGCGGCGTGGCGCTGATGTTTGAGTCTATCAAGGCCGAGCTCCACGCCTTCCGCAGCGATTTCGACGTCTTCTTCCACGAGGACTCTCTCCACACCTCAGGTGCAGTGGATCGTGCCATCGGTCGGCTGCGTGAGCGCGGCGTCATTGAGGACCGTGACGGCGCCACCTGGCTGCGCACCACCGACTTCGGCGACGACAAGGACCGGGTGCTCATCAAGTCCAACGGCCAGCCCGCCTACTTTGCCGCGGACGTGGCCTACTACCTGGACAAGCGTGCACGTGGGGCCGACTGCTGCATCTTCCTCCTCGGCGCGGACCACCACGGCTACGTCGGGCGCATGATGGCCATGTGCGCTGCCTACGGGGACGAGGCAGGCACCAACATGCAGATCCTCATCGGCCAGATGGTCAACCTGGTCAGGAACGGCCAGCCGGTGCGCATGTCCAAGCGGGCGGGCACTATCGTCACCCTGGAGGACCTGGTCGAGGCCGTGGGTGTGGACGCCGCTCGCTATGCGCTGGCCCGGTCCTCCATGGACTCCATGATCGACATCGACCTGGACCTGCTGGCCTCCTCCTCCTCAGACAACCCGGTCTACTACGTCCAGTACGCCCACGCCCGGACCCGCAGCGTGGCTCGCAACGCCGCCGAGCACGGGGTGAGCCGGGAGGCGGGCTTCGACCCGGCCGCGCTGGGCACCCGGGCTGACGCCGACCTGCTGGGTGTCCTGGCCCAGTACCCGGCCACCGTGGTCCAGGCGGCCTCCCTGCGCGAGCAGCACCGGGTGGCCCGGTACCTGGAGTCCCTGGCGGCTGCCTACCACGCCTGGTACGGGGCCACGCGCGTGACCCCTCGCGGGCAGGACCCGGTGGACTCCGGGCACGTCGCCCGCCTGTGGCTCAACGACGCCGTCACCCAGGTGCTGGCTAACGGGCTGGAGCTGTTGGGGGTCAGTGCCCCGGAGCGCATGTAGGGCCGACCGAGGCTGTGACGTCGGCCGCCTCCTCGGCCCCGGTGCGCCACCGTCAAGCCCGGTGGTCCCTGTCCCTGCTCGTCCGTCCCCGCTCGTAGCCGCTCAACGGCCCCAAGGAGTCTTGATGTCCTCTGCCTGCGCCCCGTTTCCTGCCGTCCCCGCCTCCTCCCAGGTCCCCGTCGGCGAGGCCCCCCTGGGCGCGCTGGTGTGTCCCGAGCCGCAGGAGCGTCCCGACCTGTGGCCAACCACGGCGCAGCGCACCTCCGTGGGTGAGCTGGCCCTGGGTGGTCTGCGAGTCAGTGAGATCCTGGACCAGGCTCTCTCTCCGGTCTTCGTCCTGGATCGCTGTGACCTGCGTGGTCGTGCTGCTACCTGGAGTGCTGCCATGGCCGAGGAGTTCTGGCCCGGCTACGGCATGTCCGGAGGGGAGGCGTTCTACGCGGCCAAGGCCTTCCTCAGCACTGGGGTGGGGCGTGTCGTCCTGGAGGAGGGGATGGGCATCGACACCGCCTCGCGCGGTGAGCTGGCGGTGGGTCTGGACGCCCTGCGGGCGGTCGAGGGGACGGGTCCGTGACGGCGGCACGGCGGCTGGGCCTGCACGGCAACGGCAAGACGCAGGAGGAGGTCTCCGCCGCCGTCTACCACCGCGTGGGGCACCTGGTCATCGACTCGCCTGAGGAGGTCGGCTACGCCGTCGCTGCGGTGCGTCACTGGCGGGAGAGCGGGCACTACGGCCCCCGGGAGCGGGGCGGGGTCATGGTGCGTCTGACCACAGGCATCCACGCCGGAGGCCACGAGTACGTCTCCACAGCCCACGAGGACCAGAAGTTCGGCCTGTCCGTGTCAAGCGGTGAGGCGCTCCGGGTGGTAGAGGCGGTCGCAGCAACCGAGGAGCTGGAGCTGGTCGGCCTGCACTCCCACATCGGGTCCCAGATCATGGACCTGGCCGGCTTCAGGCAGGCGGTCGCCGTGGTCCTGCGCCTGCGTCATGAGGTCGCCGCCAGCACCGGGGTGCTGTGCCCCGAGGTTGACCTGGGCGGCGGCTACGGTATCGCCTACACCGGTAACGACCCCGTGGCGCCCTCGCCCGCTGTCGTGGCCAGGACGCTGGCCCAGGCCGTGCGCCAGACCTGTGCCGAGATGGGCGACTCCGTCCCTCGGGTCTCGGTTGAGCCGGGCCGCAGCGTCATCGGCCCTGCCATGGTCACCCTCTACACGGTGACCGGGACCAAGCGTGTCGAGCTGGAAGCGGGTACCAGTCGGCTCTACGTGAGCGTGGACGGGGGCATGAGCGACAACATCCGGCCCGCGCTGTACGGCTCGGCTTATACCGCGCTGCTGGCCAGTCGGCTGCCGGAGCCAGGGGCAGGGCTGGTGCGCTCCCGCGTCGTGGGCAAGCACTGCGAGAGCGGTGACGTGGTGGTGCGTGACGTGGACCTTCCGGCCGACATCAGGGTCGGGGACGTGCTGGCGGTGCCTGCGACCGGGGCCTACGGCCGTTCCATGGCTAGCAGCTACAACCTGTTCACCCGTCCGGGCGTCGCCTGGGTGGAGGGAGGCCGTCAGGGCTGGGTGCTGCGCCCTGAGACGCTGGAGGACCTGCGTGGGCTGGAGGGGGACCTGTAGAGGACCCGCAAGAAAGCGGGGCAGTCTGGACCTGGTGTCGCCCCTGTATTGTCTGGGGATGCTCTGAAAATAGAGTGACCGACCTAGAGGTCCTTTATTGTTTGGTTTCTAAATAGGGTTGGCCGGGTAGGCTGCTGCAGGGTCCCCGGTGCGCGGAGACTGTTGTCGGCGGTGGCGCCAAGGCTGGTCGACACTCCTGCTGGGACTGGTTTTGCGCCGAGGGCCGTCGGAACGGGAACGGTCTTTCCAGTCGCTGACGATTTCCTGTGAGTATCTAAACTCTTCCTGAATCAACAGAAAAAGGCGGACGCGGTCGCTCCTTGTGACAAGGTGGTTACAATCATTGCGGACATGTCGCGGACGGTGCGCCAGCGGGCGTGCTGCGCTCCTGCGATGAGTGGAGAAGTGACTCCCTCCGTCCTGTGTCCTCAACCCTTTGAACTCGGAGACCTTATGAACACAGTGTCAACGGGCATCGCGTCTCGCCGTGCCCTCGCAGGAGGAGCGGTTGCCGTGCTGGTTGCCGCTCTCGCCCTGGCCCTGGCCGTGGTCACCCCACTGGCCTCCTCCGCTCAGGCCGAGGAGAGCACGGGGATCACCGTCAGCAACATGAGCCTGACCCGCGTCAACGGCAACAACGAGCCGCAGGAGGGAGCGCTGCTCTACTACGACAACGCCCGCCTGACCTTCGACTGGGACGCCTCGGGCGCGGACCTCCAGCCCGGCGACTCCTTCACGATCGACCTGGGAACCTACTTCGAGAACCTTCAGCGGTCTGAGTCACTGCCCATGTCGGTCAGCCACGACGGTGCCGACGTGGAGGTCGGTACCTGCGAGCTTACGACCAAGACCATCGTGTGCACCTTCTCCGAGCAGGTCACCCAGCTACGCTCCGCAGGATTCCACGGGTTCAGGGCCAGGGGCCGCTCTGCTGGCGATCACGGAGACGACCACCTCGGCGACGGCCGACATCACCGCCAACGGCACCGCCTCGGTGGACCTGCCTGGCGGGGAGGCATCGGGACCGGCCCGGGCTACGGCGACTGGGAGATCGACAAGTGGGCCTCCAGCTTCTACAACGACTACTCCGAGCTGACCTGGGGGTCAATTTCGGTTCCAACTACGTGGCTGACCAGCTGGGCCTGACCCTGGACGGGCAGACGCGCCAGACCGTGACCTTCACCGATGAGCTTGGTGCCGGCTCCACCTTCTCCACCGACATGAGCCGCTGGACCCTGGCGCTGAAGTACCTCAAGAACGACTCTGCCGGGGGCGGTGGCTCGGTGCTCACGCGCGCGGACGGTACTGACGACAGCACGCAGCGCGGGGACTTCGACATGGACGTGTCCCTGTCCTCCGACGGTCGTACCGCCACGATCTCGATCACCGGCCCCTTCGAGGCTGACGCCGACTACGCCATGGAGTACCCGGTCTCCTTCGACGGCGGCCAGGCGACCCAGGGGGTCTCCTACACCAACTCCGTGCTCCTGGACGGCACCGCTGCCGGTGACACCGAGACACGCTCCTACGTCCAGTACTTTGACATCTCCGTCGAGATGGAGCGGGGCTTCGGCGCCTTTAACATCACCAAGACGATCGAGGGCGACGTCCCGTTCACTGCTGAGGGCTCCATCTTCGTGGTGGACGTCGCCTACGAGCTCCCGGCCCCGGCCAGCTCCTACTCCGGGTGGAGCGCTCCCGAGGGCGACGCCCCCTCCGGCGAGGAGCGCTCAGGGACCACGTCGATGACGGTGACAGTCGGGGAAAGAACCCAGTTTGACGGGACCTTCCCGGCAGGGACCACCGTTACCCTGAGCGAGCACACCTCCGATGCCACCACTGATCACGCTGGCTACACCTGGGCCGCGCCCGTGTTCGTGGTGGAGGGGGAGGAGACGGACACCTTCACTATCGGTGACCAGGTCTCTACCAGCGTCTCGCTGATTAACACTGTGGTGTCCCAGGAGGACTCCTCCACGATTACCCCGGCACCGGCTGACGACGGGGCCCAGCCGCATCCAGAAGCCAGTGCCACCTCCGAGGGCTCCGAGCCTCCGGCGGGCGGCGGTGAGGACGGTGAGGGCCACAACGCCACCGCAGAGGCTGACCCGGCGCCCGCCACACAGGCGGCGCCCCCCTCCGGGGGAGGCCAGAGCCTGGCCCGTACTGGTGCGAACGTAGCCGCGTTCCTGGCTCTTATCGGAGCGAGTATCGGTGGCGGAACCCTGCTGCTGGCACGTCGGCGGCGGTCCTGAGACCAGGACGCCTTCCCTGGTCTGACCTAGGCGACGGGCCTGGACAGGCGGCCCCGGCAGCGAGACCTCGCTGCCGGGGGCCGCCTTCGTGCGTCAGCGGGTCCTTCCGCCCGGGGCTTTCCTGCGGGACCTGGACCTGGCACGGTGAGCCTGTTCTGCGGCCGACAGCACGTCCTGGACGGGTGAGTCGGCTGCCTGACTGGTGCTCACCAGGCCCTCACGCGCCTATGCTGTGCCGGGCGGAGCTCGTGGAACCGCGCTCCGCCCGGTGCGGGTCATGGCTGCTGCAAGCCGCTGCGACCACCGTGGCTGCCGTGGCGGCACGGAAGCACGACAAGGCAAGACGACACGACAAGGCAGGATGGCAGAGGTGGAACAGGTGACCTCCCAGGCAGGGCGCACTCTCACTGTTGGTGTCCTGGGAGCCGGCACCGTGGGGACACAGGTGATCCGGCTCCTGGCTGAGCAGGCTGACGACTTCACGGTCCGCTCCGGTGCGCGGCTGGAGGTGACAGGCGTGGCCGTGCGTGACACGCGAGCCCGACGTGATCCCGCGGTCCCTCGCGACCTGCTCACTGACGACGCCACTGCCGTGGCAACCAGCAACGACATCGTCATCGAGCTCATCGGCGGTATCGAGCCTGCCCGCACCCTCATCCTGGCCGCCCTCAAGTCCGGGGCCAGCGTCATCACTGGTAACAAGGCGCTTATCGCTGCACACGGCCCGCAGCTCTACGCGGCCGCGGCGGCTGCGGGCACCGACTTCTACTACGAGGCTGCTGTCGCCGGTGCTGTCCCTGTGGTCTACGCGCTGCGCGAGTCCATGGCGGGGGACCGGGTGACCAGCGTGCTCGGCATCGTCAACGGCACCACCAACTACATCCTGGACGAGATGACCACCAAGGGTCTCTCCTTTGCCGACGCCCTGGCCACGGCCCAGGAGCTGGGCTACGCCGAGGCGGACCCGACGGCTGACGTCGACGGCCTGGACGCGGCTGCCAAGTGCGCCATCATCGCCTCCCTGGCCTTCCACACCCGGGTGGGCCTGGACGACGTCACCGTCGAGGGGATCCGGGACATCACCGCCGAGGACATCCGAGAGGCCCATGCCTCGGGCTGCGAGGTCAAGCTCCTGGCGGTCGCCCAGCGCCTGGGGCCGGGTGCCGGGAGCGGCAGCCAGGGCGTCAGCACTACCGGGGATACTGGCGGTACCTCTGGTATCTCTGTGCGCGTCCATCCCGCCCTCGTGCCGACCGACCACCCCCTGGCCAGTGTCCACGGGGCCTTCAACGCGGTCCTGGTGGAGGCTGAGAGCGCTGGCCGTCTCATGTTCTACGGGCAGGGCGCCGGCGGCGCGCCGACGGCCTCAGCGGTCCTGTCCGACGTCGTCGCCGCGGCCGCGCACCGGGTCTACGGCGGCCAGGCGCCGCGCGAGTCCAGCTACGCGGCGCTGCCGGTCCTGGGGCCGGAGGCGGCCGTCACCCGCTACCAGGTCCAGCTGCTCGTCGACGACGCTCCTGGCTCGCTCGCCGTCATGGCCAGCGTCTTTGCCGACAACGGCGTCTCCATCAACTCTGTGCGCCAGAGCGCCTACGTGGGGCAGGAGCGCGCCGTGGTCACGATCGTCACCCACCCGGCTGCCGTGCGGTACCTGGATGCCGCTGTTGATGGGCTCAGGCGCTGCGACCGTGTGGTAGAGGTCGTCTCCGTGCGACGTGTCGAGGGTGACTGAGGTGCGTCTGGCCCACGAGCGTGCCGCCGTGCGTGTCCCGGCGACGACGGCGAACATGGGGCCGGGCTTTGACTCCTTCGGCATGGCCTTCACCTACTACGACGAGGTCGAGGTCCGCGCCGTCACCGGTGCGACCCGCGTGCGTGTGGAGGGCGTGGGGGCGGGCAGTGTGCCTGAGGGGGACGACAACCTGGTGGTGCGCGCCCTGCGCGCGGGCCTGGACGCGGCTGGCGCTGCGCAGGCAGGGTTCGAGATGCGCTGCGTCAATCGGATCCCCCACGGAGGCGGCATGGGCTCCTCGGCCAGTGCCGTGGTAGCGGGGCTCGTGCTGGCCCGCGGCCTGCTCTCCGACCCCCGGGCGCTTGATGACAGCGCTGTCTTCTCCCTGGCCACCGAGTTCGAGGGGCACCCCGACAACGTGGCCCCTGCGGTCTTCGGCGGAGCAACGGTCGCCTGGACGCAGGAGGACGGAGCCCCGCGTGCGGCGCCGATGCCCGTGGACGCCTCGCTGCCGGTGAGCCTGGTGGTTCCGCCCTTGGCCACGCGCCTGTCCACTCGGCAGGCCCGCAAGGTGCTGCCGGAGTTCGTGCCCCGGGCTGACGCCCTGTTCAACACCTCCCGGGCGGCGGTGCTCATGCTGGCCCTGGCGGGGCGTCCGGACCTGCTGCTGGCGGGAACCGAGGACCGGCTCCACCAGGAGTACCGCCGCAGCGTGCTGCCTTCTTCCATGGAGGTCATGGACTCCCTGAGGCAGCAGGGCTACCCGGCGGTCATCTCTGGGGCGGGGCCTACCGTCCTGGTGCTGTCCCGCCTGGAAGGGGACGCGCGTGCCGCTCTTGAGCGGCAGGGCTGGACCCTGCTCACCCCCGGCATCGACATGGAGGGGGCCAGGCTGGTCTAGGGGTCGTCCTGCGCTGCCTCTGCGGCGTAACAGGTAAGAGACCTGGCGTGTGAGGAACGTCCTCAGTCCTAGTGGTTGATTGTTAAACTAGAAGACTCCTATGCTCCACTCCGGATCTTGAGGGAGAGGAGCCCTTATGCAGTTCGGTGTCTTCACCGTCGGCGACATCGTCACCGACCCTGCGACCGGGCAGGCGCCCAGCGAGCACCAGCGCATTAGGAACACCGTGGAGATGGCGGTGGCCAGCGAGCAGCTGGGCCTGGACTTCTTCGGGACCGGGGAGCACCACAACCCGCCCTTCGTCCCCTCCAGCCCCGTGGCCCTCCTGGCCCACGTCGCCGCCCGGACCCAGCGGCTTCTGCTGACCACCTCCACGACGCTCATCACCACCAACGACCCGGTACGTATCGCCGAGGAGTACGCCTACCTCCAGCACCTGGCCGACGGGCGTGTGGACCTGATGATGGGGCGGGGCAACACCGGGCCCGTCTACCCGTGGTTCGGCCAGGACATCCGCAAGGGCATCTCCCTGGCGGTGGAGCACTACGACCTCCTGCGCCAGCTGTGGCGCGAGACCAACGTGGACTGGGAGGGGGAGTTCCGCACGCCCCTGACGGACTTCACCTCCATGCCACGCCCGCTCGACGGCGTACCGCCGTTTGTCTGGCACGCCTCGATCCGCTCGCCGCAGATCGCCGAGCAGGCCGCCTACTACGGAGACGGCTTTCTGCACAACAACATCTTCTGGCCCATCGACCACGTCAGGAAGATGGTCGAGCTCTACCGTGAGCGCTTCGCCCACTACGGTCACGGCACCCCCGAGCAGGCGGTCGTGGGGCTGGGTGGGCAGCTCTTCGTGGCCGAGACCCGGACCAAGGCGGTGGAACGCTTCGAGCCCTACTTCCGCAACAGCTACGTGTACCAGGGGGCCGACCTGGAGGAGATGGTCCGGCACACGCCGCTGGCCGTGGGTACCGCGCAGCAGGTGGTGGACAAGTACCTGACCTACCGTGACCAGGTCGGTGACTACCAGCGCCAGGCCTTCATCATCGACATGGGAGGTATGCCCCATGCCGAGGTCATGCGGCAGCTGGAGGTCCTGGGGACCACGGTTGTCCCGGCTCTCAGGGCCGAGCTGGAGGGCTCCCGGCCCGCAGGTGTCCCGGAGGCTCCGCTGCACCCGCGCCACCGGGCGCTCCTGGAGGGCGGCGAGCCCCCGGCGGAGGAGCCCTTTGCCCTGGTCGGCGACTTCGACCCGCTGACCGGCCGAAAGGTGAGGATCTGACGTGGGTAGGGATCGCAGACGTGGATAGCGTGGCTGATGACGCCTACGACCGCGCCCAGATGGGACGCCTGATCAGGCTCGTGGCTGTTAACGCAGGCCTGGGGGCGCCGTCGACCTCGGCGGTGCTGGCTGAGCGGCTCACTGAGGCCTCTGTTCACCGACCTCAAGGCCCAGCCGGTGACGCTGTCGGTCTTCGCTGCCAGCGAGGACTTCGGGGCGTCCTGGGGGCGCAGGCCGCTTCTGAGCACCGCGAGGTACCACTGGGGGACAGGGGCGAGCGTGCCAGCGCGCAGATGGCCCGGCGCCTGCTGGCGCTGCTGGTACTTCTGCCAGGGCAGTGGCTGGCCGGACCGTGGGGCTGGCCCGGTGGTCGGCTGGACGGCTGCTTGCGGTCTACGGGATCGTGAGGGACGCCTGGTGTCGTCGGCGCGGAGCGCTCCCGCCACCAGGAGATGATCTACATTACGATGTATTCTGTGGTGCGGCGCGGTAGTGTGTACCTGCCCACGGTGGCGAGGCGCAGTGGCCCTACGGTGCCGTGCTGCTATGATGCGGCTGTCGGCCGCTCGGACTGCACCGTGCCGTCGGCTGCACGACCCCTGTTCATGAGGCACTGCTTCAGGAGGAAACCGGGCGTGCGGGCTCTCTCCGTGGATGTCTGAGGAGAGGCCGTAGGTGAACGCCTCCCCGCGTCGCTCCATCACACCGTAAGGACACTCGTGACCGAGACCTCGACCGCCCAGCCCTCGCTTTCCACGATGCGACTGGCTGAGCTTCAACAGCTTGCTGGCCAGATGGGCCTCAAGGGCATCTCTCGTATGCGCAAGAGTGAGCTTGTCGCTGCCATCCGTGAGGTAGACGGCTCCCTCGACCCCGCAGACGCTCCTCCTGCTCGGCGCGGGTCCCGGCGGGCCGCCGACAGGCCTGCTGCCGCGGCGGCAGAACCCGGCCCTGCGCAGGACCCTGGTACTCCAGAGCCCCAGGGTGCGGCTGAGGGTGACCAGGCGCAGGCCCCCAGGGGCACGCGCTCACGACGTCGTCGTGCGTCTTCCGCCTCCCAGGCTGGTGGGGCGACCTCCTCGGAGGCCGCCCCGGCCCTCGACCTGGGGCTTGACGCGCCAGGCGGGCCTGGTGCCGACACCCCTGACACCGACTCCGGTGCCGGTGCTGAGGGCAGCGCCAGCACGCAGGAGGTCGCTCCTGGTCGTCCCGAGCGGGGCGGACGCCCTGGGCGAGGGGGCCGGGACTCGGTCGACAGGCGGGAGAAGGCGCCTGTCGGTGACGACGGCGACGGCTCGTCGGAGTCTGCCGGGTGGGAGCCCCGCTCACGTGAGTCCCGGCGAGGTCGGCGTCGGGTCCAGGCTGCTGCGGGCTCGCCCGAGATCGCCCAGCGCACTGAGCTCTCTGGCGGCGAGGCCCGTGACCCCGAGGGCCACCGTGACGCCAAGGCCGCGCTGATGCGGGACCTGGCTGACGCCACGGGTACCTCCGTGGTCGACTCCGACCGTGGTCGGCGCTCCCGTGAGGAGGGCGGGGACGGCTATGACGAGGACCGGGGGGGACGGCGCCGTCGTGGCCGCAAGCGCGGCCGGGACCGGGACGGCCGCGACAGCCGCGACGGCGGTGAGGGGACCGGGCGCCAGGCCAGGACCCAGCCCCGGGAGGAGGAGGTCCTCCTGCCCGTGGCAGGCATCCTGGATGTCACCGACAACCAGCACGCCTACCTGCGGACCTCGGGCTACCTGTCCGGGCCCAAGGACGTCTACGTCCCTGGCCACCTCATCAAGGACAGCGGCCTGCGCGCTGGGGACGCCGTGACTGGGTGGGTACGTGAGGGAGGGGAGACCTCTGGCTTCGCGTCCGGCGGGCGGGGTAACCGCCGCCAGGGTCGTGCGGGTCGTGTCAAGTACAACCCGCTGGTGAGCGTGGACACCGTCAACGGTATGGACTCCGAGCGCTCCAAGCGGCGCCCTGACTTCTCCAAGCTCACCCCGCTCTACCCCCAGGAGCAGCTGCGCCTGGAGACCACGCCGAAGGCGCTGACCCCGCGCGTCATCGACCTGGTCTCACCGATCGGCAAGGGCCAGCGCGGCCTCATCGTCTCCCCGCCCAAGGCAGGCAAGACCATTGTCCTCCAGCAGATCGCCAACGCGATCAGCGTCAACAACCCGGAGGCCCACCTCATGGTCGTCCTGGTGGACGAGCGTCCGGAGGAGGTCACCGACATGCAGCGTACGGTCAAGGGCGAGGTCATCGCCTCTACCTTCGACCGCCCGGCGTCAGACCACACGACCGTGGCTGAGCTGGCTATCGAGCGGGCCAAGCGTCTGGTTGAGCTGGGCCAGGACGTTGTCGTGCTCCTGGACTCCATCACCCGCCTGGGCCGGGCCTACAACCTGGCCGCTCCCGCCTCGGGGCGGATTCTCTCCGGTGGCGTGGACGCCTCCGCCCTCTACCCGCCCAAGCGCTTCTTCGGTGCTGCCCGCAACATTGAGAACGGCGGGTCCTTGACCATCCTGGCGACAGCCCTGGTAGATACCGGCTCCAGGATGGACGAGGTCATCTTTGAGGAGTTCAAGGGCACGGGCAACATGGAGCTGCGCCTGTCCCGCCAGCTGGCGGAGAAGCGGATCTTTCCGGCCGTGGACGTGGCTGCCTCCTCCACCCGCCGCGAGGAGCTGCTCATCGATCCCGCCCAGCTCAAGATCATGTGGAGGCTGCGTCGGCTGTTCACCGGGCTGGAGCAGCAGCAGGCCCTGGAGCTGGTGCTGTCCAAGCTCAAGGACACCCAGTCCAACGCCGAGTTCCTCATGGTCATCTCCAAGACGACACCGAGCGGCACCTCGCTGGCCGACGCCGACGCTGACGCAGACTGACTCCACTCTTGACTCCACTCTGCCCTGGGACCCCCTGCGGCTGCCGCGAGGCGTCGGTTTGGGCACTGGGGCCTCGACGTGCCCGCACGAGGCCCTCTTCGCGACGTCCCGTCGTGGTCGTCGCGGAGGGGGCCTCCTGCGCTGTGTGTGCGTTGTGCTGCTGGAAGCAGGCAGGCCACGGCTGACCGTCCCTAAGGTGTGGTGCCCGTTCTCACTTTCTGCCACGGGCCCGCGCATTGCCTCGCCTCACGCGTGGTGGCACAATTACCGCGGCCTCCGGTTCACCCGCGTGTCCACGTGGGACCCGGGACCCTCTGAGAGCTTGAGGAGACGCTATGAAGCAGGGGATCCACCCCGACTACGTGGCCACCACCGTCACGTGCACCTGTGGCAACACCTTTGAGACTCGTTCCACTGTCACCAGCGGAGAGATCCGTGTGGACGTGTGCTCGGCCTGCCACCCCTTCTACACCGGTAAGCAGAAGATCCTGGACACCGGTGGCCGTGTGGCCCGTTTCGAGGCCCGTTACGGCAAGCGCAAGAAGTAGCTGACTGGCACGACGCCGACGGAGGCTCCGGTGGGCCGCCGTCGGCGTCGTGCGTTGCTACTGGCCCCTCCCGTGCTGCGGCTGTGAGCCGCCATCGTGGCTCAGCGCTCCCGGGTCAGGGCACGGGACGGCGGGACCCAGAGATCGCACGCCCAGAAGCACCCTGGAGGACCTATGAGCGACGACTTTACCCCGGTTCTGCCCCTGCTGGAGGAGTACGCCGCGATCGAGGCCGAGATGGCCCTGGCGGCGTCAGATCCGGGAGCCATGAGGCGGCTGGGACGCCGCTACGCCGAGCTGGGCCGGGTGGTGGCTGCCTACCGGGCCTGGGAGCGGGCCAGCGCGGATCTCGCCGACGCCGTTGAGCTGGCTGCCGAGGACGCGGACTTCGCCGCCGAGGTCCCCTCCCTGAAGGAGGCTTGTGACGCCGCCGCCAGCCGCCTACGCGAGGTCATGGCTCCCCGTGACCCTGACGACGCCCGCGACGTCATCATCGAGGTCAAGGCGGGTGAGGGCGGTGAGGAGTCGGCTCTCTTCGCCTCCGACCTGGCCCGCATGTACACCCGTTACGCCGAGCGCCAGGGCTGGGCCGTGGAGGTCATGAGTGCCACGGAGTCTGACCTGGGCGGTTACAAGGACCTTCGTCTGGCGGTCAAGTCCCGGGGCGCGGTGGAGCCGGCACAGGGGGTGTGGGCGCACCTGAAGTACGAGGGCGGTGTCCACCGCGTTCAGCGCGTGCCCGTCACCGAGTCCCAGGGACGTATCCACACCTCCGCCGCCGGGGTGCTGGTCATGCCTGAGGCCGACGACCCCGGTGAGCTGGAGATCGACCCGGCCGACCTTCGCATCGACGTCTTCCGCTCCTCCGGCCCGGGCGGGCAGTCGGTCAACACCACCGACTCCGCGGTGCGCCTCACCCACCTGCCCACCGGCATCGTGGTGTCCATGCAGAACGAGAAGTCCCAGCTGCAGAACAAGGAGGCGGCCATGCGCGTCCTGCGTGCCCGCCTGCTGGCCGAGCGGGCTGCTGCGGCCGAGGCCGAGGCCAGTGCCGCCCGGCGCTCCCAGGTGCGCACCGTGGACCGCAGCGAGCGCATCCGCACCTACAACTTCCCCGAGAACCGGATCGCCGACCACCGCACCGGCTACAAGGCCTACAACCTTGACGCGGTGCTCGACGGCGACCTGGGACCCGTCATCGCATCCGCGCTCGCCGTCGACGAGGCCGCCCGGTTGGCTGCTGCCGGCGAGTAGTGAGGGTTGTGGTACCTCGCACGAGGAAAGGGGCCGGGATGCCTGCCCTCAGGCCCCTCGGGATCTCACGGGGGCACGACCATGAGCGTGCTTGACCGCTACGCGCTGCGCCGAGCTGTGCGTGAGGCGGGGGGCAGGTTAGCGCGCGCCGGAGTGGCATCGCCCGCAACGGATGCCCGGCTCATCGCCGAGCACCTCCTGGGCCGTCCGCTCGCGCTGGCCGAGGGTGCCGGTGACGGCTTCGTGGAGCGCTACGCGGTGCTGGTCGAGCGTCGCGCCGCCCGGGAGCCGCTCCAGCACGTCCTGGGCGTCATGTGGTTCTGCGGCCTGGAGCTGGTCAGCCGTCCCGGCGTGTTCATCGTGCGCCCTGAGACGGAGGTGGTCGTGGCTGCCGCGATCGACGCCCTGCGGGCACCGTCCCGGGGGATATCGGGGCCTGAGGCCGAGGCCGACGGCTTGGGGGTGGGCGACGGGCTCCCGCGGGCTGACAGTCCCCCAGCGGCTGGCAGGTCCCAGACGGGATCCTCGGTGACGCCCCTCCCGACGGTCTCGCCAGCCGCACCGCTGGTGGTTGACCTGTGCACCGGATCCGGGGCGGTTGCCGCCGCCGTGGCCACGGAGGTACCCAGGGCCCGGGTGGTTGCCGTCGAGCTGGAGGCGGCTGCCGTGGAGCTGGCGCGCGAGAACTGCGAACGGCTCGTCCCGGGCCGGATCACGGTGGTCCACGCCGACGCAACTGACCCCGCCACGCTGTCCAGGCTGGACGGGAGGGTGGACGTGGTGGTGGCCAACCCGCCCTACGTGCCCGCTGGCGCGGTCGAGGACGTCGAGACCGGCAGGTATGAGCCGAGCACGGCCCTGTACGGTGGGGGAGACGACGGGTTGGCCGTACCGCGTGCCGTCGTCGCCCGAGCCGAGGTGCTGCTGCGCGGGGGCGGGGTGCTGGTCATGGAGCACGACCCGGGCCAGTCGGCTGCGCTGTGTCAGGCGGCGCTGGGTGCGGGCTTTCGACAGGCAGCTACCGGCCAGGATCTCGCTGGCCGGGACCGCTACCTGCGGGCGGTGCGGTAGCGCCCGCAGGTAGCGAGGTGTCCGGGGTGTCAGGTGCCCACACGAGAGCAAGCGGTAGAGCTCTCCGGTACCCGGAAGCCGTGTTGGGGCCGTGTCACGACGTCTGGCGGCACCTGCGATGGGGCGTTGACAGCCGAACGAGAGGCGATGCATACTGGAACCACATGGTTAGCACGTGACAACCATGGTGACTTCGCTCATCAACGGGGATGGCTATGACGACACACACCACACCGCCCGCTACCACCATGGACCAGGCCCATGCCAGGGCGGTCAGACGCAGACTCAACACCGTGACGATCGTCGTTACCTTTGGTGCGCTCGCCTTTGGCTACGACACGGGCGTCATCTCCGGCGCCCTGCCCTTCATGACCCTGCCGACCGACGCCGGCGGACTGGACCTCACGCCCACCACCGAGGGGCTGGTGACCTCCTCCCTCCTCCTGGGCGCAGCCTTCGGTGCGATCATCGGCGGGCGGCTGTCCGACCGCTACGGACGCCGCCACAACGTCCTCATGCTGGCCTTCGTGTTCTTTGTCGGGGCACTGGGGTGCGCCCTGGCGCCCACCGTGCCCGTCATGGTCGGGTGCCGCATGGTGCTGGGATTCGCCGTCGGCGGTGCCTCCGCAACGGTCCCCATGTTCATCGGTGAGCTCGCGCCCGCGTCCCGGCGCGGCCAGCTGGTCTCACGCAACGAGCTGATGATCGTCACCGGCCAGCTCATCGCCTACACCTCCAACGCGGTGATCGGCTTCGTCGCCGAGGGCGCCCACGCCTGGCGCATCATGCTCGGCCTGGCCACCGTGCCCGCCGTGGCGCTGTGGGTCGGCGTGCTCCTCGTTCCCGAGTCCCCCCGCTGGCTGGTCTCCCAGGGGCGCAGGGACGAGGCCCTGGAGGTGCTGCGCCAGCTGCGTGTGGAGGATCCCGCACCCGAGGTGGCCGAGATATCCGAGGTCGTGGAGAAGACCGCCAGGCTCCAGCGCAACTCCTGGCAGCACCTGACCGTGCCCTGGATCCGGCGCATCACCCTCATCGGAGTCGGCTTCGGGGTGGTCATCCAGCTCACCGGGGTCAACTCCATCATGTACTTCGCCCCGACGGTGCTCATGAGCACCGGTATGGGGACCCAGGCCTCGCTCGTGGCCACGATCGCCAACGGGGTCGTCTCTGTGGTGGCTGTGGCTACCGGCATCGCGGTCATCGGGCGCTCCAGCCGCCGGACGATGCTGCGCATCGGCATGGTGGGCCTGGTCATGTCCCAGGTCTTCCTGGGGCTGGCCTCCCTCCTGCCTGAGGCCCCGTGGCGCGGCTACATCATCCTCGCCCTCATGCTCTGCTTCCTGTGGTTCATGCAGATGTTCTGCGCGATCTGCTTCTGGCTCATGATGGCCGAGATCTTCCCGCTGAGGGTGCGCGGGGTGGCCATGGGGATCGCGGTGTTCTGCCAGTGGATCTCCAACGCCGTGGTCACCCTGTGCTTCCCGATCCTCCTGGACGCGATCGGCATGCGGACCTTCTTCATCTTCGCGGCCGTCAACTTTGTCATCCTCCTGTGGGAGCAGAGGTATCTGCCCGAGACCAGGGGGAAGTCCCTGGAGTACCTGGAGGAGGAGCTCGCCTCCGGTGCCGACGGCCGGGCCGTGGGCCCAGGGGCTGTCGGCTGACCCTGGGCCCGCCGGCGGACCCACCACTTTGGCCGCTCCTGCTTTTCTCGCCGCTCCTGACCCTTGAGGCTCCAGACACTTGACGCTTTGACATTGCCACACCCTCACCACCTGAAAGGAACAACCACCATGTCTCGTGACCTGCACATCGCCGTCGTCGGTGCCGGCTTCGCCGGCCAGGGCCACGCCTTCGGATTCCGTAACGCCCAGATGCTGCCTGCGCTCGAGGGCGTCAACGTCATCATGGACACCCTCGTCGAGCCCAGCACAGCACTGGCGGAGTCCGTCGCAGCCAGGTACGGCTTTGCCAGGACCGCCTCCTGTGTCGAGGAGATCCTTGAGCGCCCCGAGATCGAGGCTGTGTCCCTGGCCCTGCCCAACAACGCCTACATTGGCGTCGTCCCACGGCTGCTGGAGGCTGGAAAGCACGTCTTCTGCGAGAAGCCGCTGGGCCTGAGCACGGCAGAGGCCCGGGAGATGACTCGCGCCGCCCAGGAGGCGGGCGTGGTCACCTCCGTGGGCTTCTGCCGCCGCCGCGTCCCTGCCCTGGCCGCCCTGGCCCAGGTCGTCGCCGAGGGCGGCATCGGTACGGTCCACTCCTTCCGCGCCAGCTACTTCGCCGACTACGCCGCCGACCCGCAGGCTCCTCGCACCTGGCGCTTCCAGCGCGATATCGCCGGTGGCGGCGCTGTTGCTGACATTGGCGCCCACATCATCGACACCGTGCGCTTCCTCCTGGGCGAGGTGGCCGAGGTCACCTCGGCCACGCTGGAGACCGTCATTACCGAGCGGCCGCTGCCCACCGGGGGTACCGGTCACAACCAGGGGGCCTCCCTCACTGAGACCGGCGCCGTGGAGAACGACGACAACGCAGTGGTGTCCCTGCGTATGAACAGTGGTGCTGTCGGGTCGGTCAACCTCTCGCGTATCGCCACAGGCATCACCGACGTCTTCGCGATCGAGGTGTACGGGAGCAAGGGGTGGGCGAAGTTCGAGTCCCCGCACTCTGACGAGCTCTACCTCTGCCAGCCTGAGCAGTCCGCCCCTGGCTTCGACGGCCCTCGCCAGATCATCGCCGGACCTGCTTTCCCCTATTTCAGTGACGTGGCCTGCATGCCCGGCCGCGGCGTGGGGACCGGGTACGGTGAGAACCTCGTGGGGGAGATCCAGGAGTTTGTCGCCGCTGTCGTGGGCAGGGGCGAGGTCACAGTGCCCTTTGCCGAGGCGATCCCCACGATGGCGATTATTGAGGCGGCTGAGGAGTCGGCGCGTACGCGGACGCCTGTCACGCCCAGGTGAGCAGGGCGGCTACCCGGCTCTCGGGGCTGAGTGGTGCCGGGCTGCCAGGCAGGCGCCTGCCCGTGAGCACTGCGGTCACGTGACCGCAGACGAGTGCTGGCGCCTGTGTCCCGCGGCCGAGGTGCTGCTGGAGCAGGCGCCGGTAAGGGGTCAGGGGCGGTCCCTGGCGGGACCGCCCTGACGCGGCGTGGCTAGGGACGGTGGACCGTCTTGCTGGAGGGGCTGGACTACCGGAGGGACTGTGAGTCCTCCTGCTGTGCGCAGCAGGCGCTGGGCCGGGGTGCACAGTGTCTACGATACGATCCGTGCGCTACCTCAACCGCGCGGAAGGAGCGCCCATGGCCAGACGACGGGTGACGCAGGCGGACCTCGCCCGGCACGCCGGGGTCTCACGCTCCCTCGTCTCCCGGGTGCTGCAGGGGCTGGACAAGGTCAGCGAGGACAAGCGCCAGCGGGTCCTGGCGGCGGTGCAGGAGCTGGGCTACGTTGACAACGGGCTCGCCACGGCGCTGGCTGGCAACCGGCGCAGCAGGCTGGTCGGCTTCCTGCCGCAGGAGCTGTCCAACGCCCTGTTCGTCGAGGTCTACGACAGTCTCAGGGCCGAGCTCCGGGGGCACGGCTTCCAGCTGGTCATCGTCGAGGGATCCCTGGACGCCGAGGAGGAGGACGCCCGGCTGCGCCAGCTGGTCTCCTACTCACCTGACTGCGTCGTCGTGGCAGGGTACGCGGGCTCGACCAACGCGCTGACCGCGGCGGTGCACTCCATCCCGATCGTCTCGGTCACCCGCCGCATCTCCGAGGCCGGTGTGCGCTCGGTCTACAGCGACGACCGGACCGGGGCGATGCTGGCCACCCGCCACCTCCTCGAGCTCGGGCACGCCCGTATCGCTCACCTCCAGCTGCCCCCGGGGATCCCCTACGAGGAGCGTGCCGCTGGGTACATGACCGCCATGGAGCGCGCTGGGCTGGCGCCGTGGGTCATCACGCCGGAGGCGCAGACGCGTGGGGCCGCCTACGAGGCGGTCAGCACCCTGGTGAACGGCGGCGAGATTCCTACGGCGCTGTTCTGCGGCTCCGACCACATGGCGCTGGGGGTGCTCGACGCGCTGCGTGACCACGGGGTAGACGTGCCCGGGGCGGTCTCCGTGGTCGGCTATGACGACCAGCCCCTGGCGCGCCTGGCCGGGCTGACCACGGTGGACCAGGGCGCAGCCGAGCAGGGGAGGATCTCCGGGGCCTTCGTGCGTGCGCTTCTTGAGGCTCAGGACTCCTCCCAGGGCGCTGGGCGCGAGGGTGGTGAGGGTGACGAGGACGTGCTGTCCCAGGGGAGCCAGCGAGGGCTGGGCCTGGGAGGCGGGGCCTTCAGGACCACCCCTGTCCAGCAGGTTCTTGCGCCGACCCTCAGCGTGCGTTCCACGACGGCGCCACCGCGCCGGGGCTGATCGCGGAGGCCTCCTAAGGAGGAGTGGGCGTGCAGCCGCTGTGAGTGGGAACTGACAGGCTGTACGGGCTCTCTGTGGTGCAGGGTTGCCAGGGTACGGGAGGTGCGCTATGGTTGTCACGTGACCACACAATGATCGTCCTGTGAGGCCTCGCCTCGTCGACGACCTGACCTCAAGAACGGAGACAACGATGTCCTCGATCGTCACCCGCGCCCGCCTGGGCTCCGCCCCTGACTCATGGGGAGTGTGGATGCCTGACAGTCCCCTTCAGACCACCAGCACCCGCTACCTCGACGAGATCGCCCAGGCCGGCTACCGCTACATGGAGCTTGGTCCCTACGGGTTTCTGCCCTCTGACCCGGCCCGGCTGGCCGACGAGCTTGCCCAGCGTGACCTCAGGGTCTCAGCCGGGACAGTCGGTGGCGCCTTCCACCGTGCGGAGGAGCTGAGTGCCATCACCAAGGACGCCTTGGACGTGGCCCGCCTGGCTGCCGCCGTCGGCGCAACCTACCTGGTACTGCTGCCCGCGATGTACCGCGACCTGCTCTCCGGTGAGCTCGTCGAGGGCAGGCAGTTGGACGAGGACGGGTTCGCCCAGCTGGTGAGGGCCACAGAGGAGGTCGCCCGGGTCGTCAGGGAGGAGACCGGGCTGCGCTCCGTGTTCCACCCGCATGCCGACTCCCACGTGGAGACCCAGCAGCAGACCTACAAGTGGCTGGAGGCCACGGACCCGCAGGTCGTGGGCCTGTGCCTGGACACCGGCCATATCGAGTACTGCGGCGGCGACTCCGCCGAGATCATCCGTCGCTACCCGCAGCGCGTGGAGTACATTCATTTCAAGCAGGTTGACCCGGCCAAGATGTCGGTGGTGCGCGACAAGGACCTGGGCTTCTACGACGCGGTCCAGCTCGGCGCGATCTGTGAGCCCCCGGGTGGCGTGCCCACGGCAGAGTCCATCACTCGTGAGATGTGGCGCCTGGACCCGGAGATCTTCGTGATCGTGGAGCAGGACATGTATCCCTGCCACCCTGACGCCCCCTTCCCGATCGCCTTGCGTACCGCCTCCTACCTGCGTGGCGCCAGGCTCGCCCGCTGACCACGGCGGCCGTGGTGGCGGGCGCGGTGAGACCGTGGGTCGTCAGCCGTGCCGGGGGTACACGCAGCGGGGGTGCGGGAGGGCCTGGATCCTGGCTCCTGGAGGTGGGAGGCTCAGCAAGGAACCCAACCAGGCTGCCCTGCATCGAGGTCCTCGGAGGTCTGCCGCGCCAGGTCTTCCGTGTCTTCCGTCCTCGGGGCAGTAGCCGTGTGCAGGGCTCGAGCGACCGGCTGCGGCCACGCCGTCAGCAGACCTACCTCAAGGAGAGAAGGACTATGACAACCGTTCTCATCATTGGAGCCACCGGCCAGGTGGGCCGGGTTGTTGTCGAGGAGGCGCTCGCTCGCGAGGCCACGGTGCGTGCCCAGACCCGCAGCGCCTCTCGCGCCCGTCGTCGGCTGCCTCGGGGCGCGGAGGTCGTCGAGGCCTCGCCGAGTGATGTCGATGCCCTGTGCCCAGTGCTGACCGGGGCGGATGCTGTCGTCCTCACCCACGGCACCGACTCTGACGGGAGGGGCGGCGCCACCTTCTACGACGTGGTGCGCGCCGTCATCGACGCGCTGGACGCACTGGGACAGCCCACCACCCACGTCAGCCTCATGACCACCATGAACGCCTCACACTCCGCGACGGTGACCGGGTATGAGTTTGTGGAGTGGAAGCGGCGGGCCGAGCGCCTGCTGCGGGCCAGCGGCCTGTCCTACACGATCGTGCGCCCCGGCTGGTTCGACTACCAGGGGTCCGGGGACCGCAGGATCGACCTGCGCCAGGGTGACCTGGTCACGGGCCAGCCCGGGGTGGACCGCCACCACATCGCCCAGGTGCTCCTGGAGGGGGCACTCAACCCCTCCGGCTCCCGCCGCACGGTGGAGGTCTTCAGCGCCTCCGGCTCCCCGGTCACCGACTTTGAGGCGCTGCTAGCCGCCACGCGCGCTGACGAGCCGGGCTCCCTGGACGGCGTGCTGGACACCAACAACGTGGCGCTGACCGAGGAGCCCGCCCGCGTCCAGGAGGATGTCGCCCGGCTGGCTGGCAGGTGAGCGTGAACGGCGCGGCTGGTTAAGGAGGTCGTCGCCGTGCGGCAGGGACTGGTGCAAGGGGCGGCCGAGAGCGTCGCTCCACCACTCTGCCCAGCCGCTGGGCAGGCGGCAGGGTGGTGACCCGGGCGCGAGGGACGTCGCCTGAGGCCCACGTGGTCGGGGCAATGTGTCACCGTGGTGACCCAGGCGCGAGGGACGCCGCCCTGCCAGCACCCAGACCGGGGCTGACGGCTGGAAGAGCGGGCGCAGGGCTGGCAGCAGGAAGGGAGCCTGCCGGAGGAGATATGGGCGCGACCATATTCTCAAGATTGTCAAGATTGTCAAGATTGTCAAGATTATCAAGACAGCAAAGGAACACCATGACAACACCGTTGGAGCACAAGGACGCAATCCGCGAGGTCATCGACCGCTTTGCCGCCCTGGAGGTGGACGTCTCCGAGCAGGCCAAGCTGTTCACGCCGGACGCGCACGTCGTCGTCTATGCCGCTGACGGCTCCGTCATGATGGAGTTCGACGGTGCGGACACGCTCGTCGAGCGCTTTGGCGCGGCCATGGCGGGGGTCAAGACCGCCTACCACATCAATGGGCAGCAGGTGATCACTGTTGACGGGGGCACCGCTACTGATGTCCACTACGGCAAGGCCCTGCTGGTCCAGGAGGTTGACGGCAAGGATGTGCTGACTGACCACTCCATCCGCTACACCGACACCCTGGTGCTCCGTGACGGGAAGTGGCTCATCAGCCGCCGCGAGCAGCACTTCGTGATCAGCGAGACCCGGGCACTTTGAGGCGGGTGCCGGTCAGAGCCGTCTCGGGACACTGGGTGCTCCGGGAGAAGGTGCCGGAGAAGGCGCGCGCCTACACGTAACCTGTTTGCTGCCCGTCAGCCGCCTGTCGGCTGCCCCTCACAGTGGCGCTGCTGGCTGGCACCACCGACCGCCCGCGTCCAGGAGGACCGAGACCGTGACCGACTACGCGACCCTCACCGACCGCTCCGCGCCACAGGCCCAGCGCATCGCCGACCTGGCGAAGGCGTCGGTGTCACCCGGCAAGTCAGTCCTCATCGAGGACGAGGAGCCCCTTCTGGCCGCCCTGGGCGCGGGGCTGCGGTTCCTGGGCGTCTACGTCCTGGACTCCGTGGAGCCGCCGCGCGGGGTTGTCGAGTCCTGCGAGCAGGCTGGTGTCCCCGTGACCGTCATGAGCGCTGCCCTGGCCACCGAGCTCTTCAGGTCGGACAAGCGCCCGGACGTGTTCGGCGTAGCGCGGGTGCCCCCGCCTCCGGGCATCGAGCGGCTCCAGGCGCCCGGCCGTGACGTCCTCATCCTCGACGGCGTTCGGATCGTGGGTAACATCGGCGCGATCGTGCGCAGCGCCTACGCCTTCGGGGCTGCGGGCGTGGTGCTAGTGGACTCCGGTCTGCGCAGCATCACCGATCGTCGGCTGATCCGGGCCAGCCGCGGCTACGTGTTCTCGCTGCCGGTGGCCCTCATGACGTGGGAGGAGGTCTCCGAGCTGGTCAACCAGGCCGGGATGGACGTCGTGCTGCTGGACACCGCCGGTGGTACGGGGCTTGACCAGGTGGCCGCACGCAGCGCTCCGCAGGCCCTGCTGCTCGGTGCCGAGACGGTGGGAGCCTCCGAGCAGGCGCGCCACCTGGCTGCCACGACCGTCTCCATCCCCATGAATGAGGCCGTGGAGTCCCTCAACGTCTCAGTGACGGCAGGGGTGCTGCTGCACGCCCGCTCCGGATACAACCTTGCCAGGATGCGTGGGGAGTCCTGACAGGAGCGCGCTCAGCCGTTGTCCTCACGGTACCGACGGGATGCTGCGGTGATCTGGCGCACCAGGTCGAGCGCGAGGTGCAGATCCTCCTCGCCGACCTCGGCACCGACGGCGTCGGCCCACGCGTGCTGCTCGGCGGCGAGCGCCTGGACAGCCTCGCGCCCACGGCCGGTGAGCACGAGGAGGTTCTGACCACGTCGGGCGGGGTTGGGCTGCCAGGTTGCCCAGCCCTGGGCCACCACGTCGTTGGCTACCCGCTGGACGCTCTGGCGCGACAGGCCCAGGCCTACGCGGCGGGCGACCTGGGCGACGCTCAGCGGCTCCTCCAGCACCGCACCCAGGACACGCCAGCGGGCTGGCGTCAGCTCGTGGTGCGCGGTCATCATGGCTGCTGCGGCGAGGAGTTCTCCGCCCAGTTCGAAGACCGGCAGGACCAGCTCTGTCAGTGCGTCTCCCTCAGGACTCCTGCCAGGCACGGGTCACCTCCGCCAACTCCTCGTAGTGACGTGCGTCCCCGGTGAGGTAGAGGCGCTCCCAGGCGTCGGCGACTGCGGTGGGTAGCACGCCACTGACCCGCGTGACCTCGGCGGTGAAGGGAACTGCGTGGATGCCGGAGGCGGTGGTGACCCCCTGGTCGGTGACCACAGGGGTCTCCACGTGGCGTGGGCTGCCACGGTAGCCGCTGGCCTCCAGGTACCCCTTGCTGTTGGAGGTGTGGGAGCGCGTGTCGAGGACCCCGTGGCGTGCCAGGAGGAAGGTGCCGCCACAGATGGCGGCGACGGAGACGCCGCGCTCCAGCAGGTCCTGGACGGCTGCGGTGAGCCGCTCGTGCCCCTGGGCGTAGGTCTCCCCGCCCGGGACCACCAGGGCGGCAAGACGGCCCTCCTCCGCCAGGGTGGTGAGCTCGCTGAGATCTGCGGACGGCGTGATGGGCAGACCTCCCAGGGAGGTCACCGGCTCCAGGCCGTCACCGACGAGCAGCAGGCGGAAGCGGCCGGGGCGGATGCTCTCCGCGGTGGTGACCTGGGTGGTCAGGTAGGCGTACTCCCAGTCCGCCATGGTGTCAGTGGTGTACAGGGCGATGACGCGTGAGGTGACGTGTGAGGACTGGGTAGTCAGAGCGGTCCGTTCAGGCATGCTGGGACCGTACTGGCATTGACAGCATACTGTCAAAGGGTGGCTGACCTGCCTCAGGCCGGTGCGGTCCCGGGCTGCCTGCCAGCTCATGACCTCGTGCGTCCAAACCGGGAGAGGAGTGGCGGTGGTGTGCTCAGCCGTCGCTGCTGGCGGGGAGCAACGCCTCGATCTGTGGCAGCAGGGTCGGAACCTTTCGTGTCCCCGCCTCGTAGACGAGTCGGGCGTCAACGGTCCCGTACTCGTGCGCAAGAATGTTCCGCATCCCGACTATGCGGCTCACATCCCGGATCTGCGCTGCTATCCGCGGATCCGTTCGGCGTACCCGGTTGAGTGACTCGCCGAGTATCTCAAGCTGACGCTCAACTGTGGAGCGCCGCATCGCGTCCTGGGTGAACTGGTCCCAGCTGACACCGTCAAGGAACGTGATCACCGACTGGGCTGCCTCGGCAGCCTCCCACAGGTAGGCGGCGCTCTCATGACGCATAGACGTCCTCCGCTGTAGCCAGGACCGACTCCCGGAAGTAGGGGTTTCGCAGGGAGTCTGTCGTCACGAGATCCACAGGACGGCCTGCAACGTGCTCCAGGGCCTCCTGCAGACCGAAGAAGTCCTCGAAGCGACTGTCTCGGTCCTCCTGGAAATCGACGAGGAAGTCGAGGTCGCTGGTGGTCGGGTCGAAGGTCCCGGTCACGGCTGAGCCAAAGATCCTGAGCCGCGCCACACCGAAACGCCTACAGGCATCCCTGATGGCATCCGGATCGGCTGCAGCGGCAACAGTCATGGCTCAATTCTCTCAGAAGACTCCGCGCAAAGGTGCGGGACAGGCTCGGGGCAGGGCCAGGTCCTCCTGGACAGGTACGTCCGTGGGCCCGACGAGGTGCGTCGCCCGTGCGAGCGCTCACGGGGTCCTCATGCTGCCCAAGTGCTCTGCGGCGCTGGCCTCGCCCGCGCGAGTGCCGGTGGGCCGCTGGGTAGCACGTGGCCTAGGCTTGGCCTGCCATGACTCACGCGACGAACGCCCTCTTCGGCAACCTGTCCATGCCCGGGACAAGCCGCACCTCCCCGCCCGCCGAGGCCGCCCTGCCCTCCCTGGCTACCTTTGACGACGACTCCTGGGCCGACGTGGAGCCCCCCGACGAGGAGGACCTGGAGCCGGGGGAGGGGGGACCGCAGGACTGGGTGCGCGAGGACCTACCCGGCGGGGCCCGTGGCACGGGGACTGGGGAGTACCCCGTCAGGACTCGGGGCGCAGGCCCTGTTGCCGACCACGGCGGGGAGCCTGCCGAGGACCGTGGCACCGCGCCCCTCTCCTGGGAAGAGCGCCAGGCGGTCACGGCGGGCCTCGTGGCCCGCGCCCAGGCGGACGCGTCAGCAGCCCGCGCCCAGGCCGAGTGGTCTGAGCGGGCTGAGGCCGACCTGGCAGCGGCTGCTGCCACGGGGGGCGCAGAAGGGCTGGTGCGCCCCGGTGCGGGCAGCGCTGGGGGCGCGACGGCCGGCCGGGAGCCAGTGGGCGCCGTCGGCACCGTGCGCACGGGGTACGCGGGGCACACGGGGGCGCCACGCGTGCCCTGGGGGGTCACCGTGGCCGACCCCGCCAGCCTGGTCGAGGGACTCAACCCCGCCCAGGCGCAGGCGGTCACGCACTCGGGCTCTCCGCTGCTTATTATCGCCGGGGCCGGCTCGGGCAAGACCCGCGTGCTCACCCACCGTGTGGCCCACCTCATCGCCACCGGTCGGGCGCGTCCCGGGGAGATCCTGGCGATCACCTTCACCAACAAGGCCGCCGCCGAGATGCGTGAGCGGGTCACCGCCCTGGTGGGACCTGCGGGGGAGCGCATGTGGGTGTCCACCTTCCACTCCGCCTGCGTGCGTATCCTGCGCCGCAGCCACGAGGCGGCCGGCCTGCGCTCGACCTTCTCTGTCTATGACGCCGCAGACTCCACCCGCCTGATCACCCTCATCGTGCGGGAGCTGGGCATCGACCCCAAGCGCTTCACCCCCAAGACCTTTGCCCACCGCATCTCCGACCTGAAGAACGAGCTGGTCACCCCCGAGGAGCTCGCCCGCACGGCCCAACCCACCAACCCGATGGAGCGCCACCTGGTAGAGGTCTACCAGGCCTACGCCCAGCGCCTGGCGGCGGCCAACGCCCTGGACTTCGACGACATCATCATGCGTACCGTCGCCCTCCTCCAGACCCAGCCCGCCGTGGCCGAGGCCTATCGGCGTCGCTTCCGCCACGTGCTGGTGGACGAGTACCAGGACACCAACCACGCCCAGTACGTGCTGGTGCGTGAGCTGGTCGGCGGCCCGGGCACCTCCGGGGAGGGCTCGCCCCTGCCGGCGGGCGAGCTGACGGTGGTGGGCGACTCCGACCAGTCCATCTACGCCTTCCGTGGTGCCACGATCCGTAACATCGAGGAGTTCGAGCAGGACTACCCCAGCGCGCGCACGATCCTGCTGGAGCAGAACTACCGCTCCACCCAGAACATCCTGACCGCAGCCAACACGGTCATCTCCCGCAACAGCGGCCGCCGTCCTAAGAACCTGTGGACCAGCTCCGGCGACGGCGCACCTGTGACCGGGTATGTGGCCGACTCCGAGCACGACGAGGCCCGCTGGGTCAGCCAGGAGATCGACCGACTGGCTGACGAGCACGGCGTGCGGCCAGCGGAGGTGGCCGTCTTCTACCGCACCAACGCCCAGTCCCGCGCCCTGGAGGAGGTCTTCGTCCGCTCCGGACAGCCCTACAAGGTCGTCGGGGGTACCCGTTTCTACGAGCGGCGCGAAGTCAAGGACGCCATCGCCTACCTGCGCGCCGTGGACAACCCCGACGACGACGTCAACCTGCGCCGCATCCTCAACGTCCCCAGGCGGGGCCTGGGGGACAAGGCGGAGGCGGCCCTGGCTGAGCACGCCTCCCGCCACGCGGTGTCCTTCGGCCGGGCCGTTGCCGACGCCGCCGGCGTGCCGCGTGAGGATCCCGCCCGGCAGGGCGATGACGAGCCGCCGGTTGTGGAAGGCCTGACGACTCGCGCCCGCAACCAGGTGCGTGGCTTCCACGAGCTGCTGGTCTCCCTGCGCCAGATGCTGGGCGAGGGGCAGGGGGTGGCCGAGGTGCTTGACTCGGCCCTGGACGCCTCCGGCTACCTGGCTGAGCTGCGAGCCAGTGACGACCCTCAGGACGCCACCCGGGTGGAGAACCTGGCTGAGCTGCACTCGGTGGCCTCCGACTTCCAGGCTGCCAACCCGACAGGAACCCTGGCGGACTTCCTGGAGCGAGTCTCCCTGGTGTCCGACTCCGACCAGCTCCCCGACGCGGACGAGGCAGGCACAGGAGGCCTCCCGGAAGGGCAGGTGACTCTCATGACCGTACACACTGCCAAGGGGCTGGAGTTCCCGGTGGTCTTTGTCACTGGCATGGAGGACGGCACCTTCCCTCACGTCCGCTCCCTGAGCGAGGAGGCCGACCTGGCTGAGGAGCGCCGCCTGGCCTACGTGGCGCTGACTCGTGCGCGCGAGCGGCTCTACCTTACCCGTGCTGCCGTGCGCAGTGCCTGGGGGACGACTCAGGCCATGCCTGCCTCCCGGTTCCTGGACGACCTTCCGGCCGAGGTCGTGGACTGGAGGAGACTGGCCTCGGACACCGTGGCGTTGTACAGCGACAGCACTGGCTGGGGCTCCAGCTGGGGAGAGGGCGGCTACGGCTCCGGCCGCCGTGGCGCTCGTGGGGGTCCGGGAAGACGGGCAGGTGCCGACCGTGGCGGGGAGCCCGGGGAGAGTCCTGCCCACCCTGACGAGGACGACTTCGCGCCCCCGGTCGGTTCGGGGAACCGCCGTACCGGGCGTCTGGGACGGGTGGAGACAGCCAAGGACCGCGCCGAGGCCCGCCGGGCTGAGCGGGCGGCTAGGCGTGGTCGGCCGACTCGTCTGGACGGCAGCCCAGGCCGTCCTCGGGGCCGCTCAGGGCAGCAGGAGAGAGGTCGCGTGGGCGCCGGTGACGAGGCAGGGCGGTCTCAGGACGAGGCGCTGCCAGCAGCAGTAGCCGGCCTGCGGGTGGGCGACCAGGTTCGTCACGACTCCTACGGGATCGGGACCGTGGTTGGTCTGGAGGGCGCGGGCCGCTCCCTGACAGCCCGGGTGGAGTTCACCGTCGCCGGGGCGGTGACGACCAAGCGCCTGATGCTGCGCTACGCACCTGTGGCCAGGGTCTGAGTGGTCTGATCGCAGGACAGAGCCCTGCCGTGAGCGGGGGAGGGCCTGGGCCTCAGCGGGGTGGGAGGGTCTACAGGGTCTACGGGGCCAACAGGGTCTACGGGACCAGTCGTGCGTCGGTGGGTGGTTCCGGGGGTGGTGGGGTGCTGTGCGCGGTACCTGGCCCAGGCGGCCCGGAGCTGGGCCGCGGTGACCTCGTCACGCCAGAGGTCCTCCCTCTCCAGCCAGTGCACAAGGTCTGCCACCTGGTCGGGAGTCGGCGTGTCCTCGCCGTCCTGGAGGATCTGGGTGGCGGTCTCGGTGTCGACGTAGGTGGAGACCATGTCGCACTCTCCGTCAAGGATCGTCAGGAGCGCCGGGGCGGGAAGGTCCGTGCGCCGGGAGTAGGTGTGCCAGGCGTGGGCGAGGGCGGTGGTCAGTGTCCAGGGGTCCTGGGAGGGGCCGTGAAGAGCCAGGTGGTTCCTGCCGGTCAGGTGGTCAGCAATCGCCTGACGCTCTTCCCGGGTGGCACCTGCCCCGGTGAGAAGGTCGTCAACAAGGTGCGCCGCGTGGGCAAGATCGTGGTGACTGCTCATGTGCTCAGTAGCTCCAAGGTGTGTGGTGTCAGTGGCAGGTAGGACCTCAGTCGTCGTGCGGTGAGGGGCTGGTGGGTAGGGGCAGGCGGGTCGGCGGGCGTGGTGAGTGTCGCTGTGTGGGCTGTGTTACCTCCTTTGCGAGGAGGCGCCCCAGGTTCGGCGTCGCGCCTGGGTCGGCTCGGGACGCACTGAGGAGGCGCTGCTGACTTCATCATCTCGATGATGTCACAGCAGTAGAAATATTTCCATTCCCAACGAACGAGTGTCGGGTAGCAGCTCCAGGCGGGCATAGTGCCTGCTGGTGGTCCCAGGCCTCTGGCTCCACCGCCTGGATGCTGCCCACGCGGGGACTGCTGCCCCGCCGCACCCCGCCTGCTGCGCTCGGCTCTGAGCTGGTGCGGCGGCCTGGACGTGAGCAGGCCTCGTTACGGGCGTGACGTCGCGGCAACCTGGGCAGGCGGTTTCTGCGTGCCCAGGCAGGGGGTCGCAGGACTACCGGTTGGCTCCCGCCCTGCCGACGAGGAAGCTGAGGACGGTCGAGTTGCGGTTACGTCGGTAGACCTCGAACATCATGCGCATGGCGGTGATCTCGGCGCGCCGCTCCCGTACGCTGCCAAACGTGGTCCGGCAGCTCGCCGTGGTGTGCTCGGCACAGATGTCACCGTGCAGGACGTGGGCGAGCTCGTGCAGGATCGTCTGGGTACGGTTGAGCGGTGACAGCCGGGAGTCGTAGTAGACCATGGCCGTGGCGCCCACGGACACGGTCACGCCGTTGACCTCGGCGCTCTGTAGCTCGCTGGGGATCGGGTTGAGCACGACGTTCATGCCGCAGGCCCGGCCCACGGCGTCCGCCAGGTTCTCCATGGACAGGACCTCCGGCCACACGAGCCTGTCCAGCGCGTCCTCCTGCTCCTCCACGCGTCCGGCGTCCCCAGTGCTGTCACTGCTGGTTGCCCGCATGAGCAGCATGCGCGCTAGCCTGCTTGTCAAGGTAGGCATCAGCACTCCTTGTGGGTGGGAGGAATGAGTACCGCCTGGGGCAATCTCCTACGGGTACCGGCATTGTCGCTGCTACGTCCCGGATGCTATCTGATAAAACGGCTGAGCGAAAGCGAGGGGAGGAGCTGGCACCACGGGGCTGACCTGCTCCCTGGGGCGCGCGGCTAGCGAGCCTGCCAGGCGGCAGCGGCGTAGTCTACCAGCTCGCTGAGCGCGGTCTCGCCGAGCTGGGGCACTACGGCGTCCTCGACCACGCTCGTCCCCTTCAGCGAGGCAACACGGGGCTGCTCCGCCCGGGAGACGGCCTGGTCCATGGTCGTGCTGGCCGCCTGAGCGGTGGCAGTGTCCTCGGTACGCAGTGCCATGAGGAGGTCCACGGCAGCGAGCCCGGCCTCGGCCCAGTCGGACGTCGCCTCGACCCAGGGGCTGACGTCGTCATAGAAGCCCCTCTCCTCCATGGAGGCCAGGGTCGTGGGCGCGTCACGCAGCAGTGCCAGGCGGGAGCGCAGCCGGGCGGCGCTGTCGCCCAGCGCGGTGTCGTCATCGGTGTCCAGCGCCTGCGTGACGGCGTTGACCTCCTCCCAGGTCTCGGTCGCCTCCCAGGCGGCAAACTCCCACGGCCTGTGGACGTCGATGAAGGCCTGCGCCGTCTCCCAGACCGGGCCCGAGTCCTCGCCGACGAGGTCGGCGACCGCGGTGTCACGCGCTGCCTGGGGGTCGTGCGCCGTGGGGTTCCAGGAGTAGCTGGCGTACTCGGCCAGCGCCAGCCGGGAGGCGTAGGGCTGGATCATGGGGTTGGTGGTGATCCCGGTGACGGCACTCGCCAGGGTGGTGTCGCGGGCGGGCACGGCTCCCAGGAAGAGGCGGGACTGGTTGTCCCCGTCGTTGGCGGGGAAGTTGTCCCACACCACCAGGCTGGTGGTGTCGTAGTTGCGGGCGGCCTGGGCGGCCTGCTGGGTGGTCAGGTTGTCGGTGACCACGGCCTCCCCGGTCCACTGGACCTGCACGGCGTCGTCGAGGGCCTGGCCGAAGGCGGTGGTGTAGGCCGTGGCCTGTGTTCCCGTGTATTCGGTCGGGACTGTCCACAGGTCCGGGAGGCCGTTGGCCTCGACGTAGTCGGTCTGGATATGGTTGAGGAGGTGGGCCTGTGCGGTAGCCAGCGCGACGGAGGGGTCAGGGTCGGTGAAGACCTCCCGGTCCGCCTCGCACTCCAGGGACTGTGGCGTGTCGTCCAGGGCCAGGTAGAAGCTGTCCACCCCCGCCTCGCCCAGCTGGTCGAAGACGGCCTCCACAGCCGTGAGGTCGTCCTGGGAGGAGTAGCAGATGTCCTCGCCGGGGGACAGGGCCACCACAAGCTCCACGTGACGGGAGCGAGCGTGCTGCACCAGCTCTGCCAGGCGGTCCAGCTCCTCGTCGGGGTAGGGCTCGCGCCACTGGTCACGCAGGTAGACGTCGTCCTTGGGGGCGTAGACGTAGGTGTTCATCCGCCACCGAGCCATGTAGTCCAGGGCGTCCAGCCGGGCCTCGTGGCTCCAGGGGATCCCGTAGAACCCTTCCACCACGCCTCGCACGTCCATCGCAGGCTCGTCGGTGGCCTGGATCCCGGCCACGACACCGTCCTGGGTGACCTCTCCCAGGGTCCTGGCGGCGTAGAAGAGCCCGTCGGGACCGCCGCCCAGGACCACGACGGTGGGAAGCCCGTCAGCAGCGGTCGTGGTGGCCAGCAGGTAGCCCTCCTCGTGCTCGGGCACTGCCCTGTCTCCCTCAAGGTAGCCGGAGGCGTCAGGACCGGCGGTCCCCACTACGACCCGGGCTGCGGGGGAGGCGCCCGCTGGGGCTGAGGCCTCGGAGTCCGCGACAGCCGGGCTTTCTGGAGTACCTGGGGTGCTCAGCGTGCCGCCGGAGCCGGTGACCAGCTCCCGCACCAACGTGACGGCGTCTGCTGCGTCACCGTCCGCTGTGTCCGCGTCTGCTGCGTCACCGACAGTGACGAGCTCTACGGCGCCGGTCAGGTCCACCTGCGGGCCCTCCCAGGTGAGGGACTGGGGCGCGGGGTACAGGGCCGGGGTGGTGACGTTGGTGCCGCTGTCGCTACTGCTGGTGCCCGCAGCGTCCCCGGGGGCACTGGTACCCCTGGTCTCCCCTGCCTGTGACGGTGAGACTGGGAGAAGAGTGCTCAGGGTAAGGGTCGCAGCGGCCAGGAGGGCCGTGGCAGCAGTTCTGTGACGCCAGTGGGAACCATTACCGCGCAGATACATGCCGCCTATTATGGGTTCGGAGGTCGTGTCATGGTAGGTGATCTGCGACGCGGTGGTTCGGTGATGATCTCGTGCTCTGCCTGCCAGGCAGCAGACTGCGACGGGACAGCGCCCCGGAAGAGGCCGCTGTACGTCCCGCCCGTTCAGGGCGGCAGGGCTGGAGCCTGTCCGGCGCTCCTGGGTCACGCCTCGGGCGTTCTCTGACCTGCCTCAGGCTGCGTCTCGTCTCCGGTCAGGGGCACATCCCCGGCCAGGGGCGTCGGGTCGGCGGTGAGCGCCTTCTCCAGCTCACGCTGCTCCAGGCCGGTTCTGGCTGACAAGGGGATCGCCTCGAAGCCCAGGGCGACCAGGGCGGACAGCAGGAGCACCGGGACCAGAGCCAGCACTACGGGGGACAGGCTGTCCACGTAGGCGCTGACGACACTGGCGTGCACCGCCGGACCCAGCTCCCTGACCGCCTGCGGGGTCAGGCTGGAGGAGTCCTGGGAGCTGAGCCCCGCTGCGGTCAGGGCGGAGGTGAGCCGGGAGGTGAAGACGACGCCGACGATCGTGTTGCCCAGGGAGACCCCGATCTCGCGGAAGAAGTTGTTGGCGCTGGTGGCGGTGCCCAGGACGGAGGCGGGCAGCGCGTTCTGGATGACCAGGACGATCAGCTGGAAGAACAGGCCTATGCCTAGGCTGAGGACAAATACTCCCGCGCACATCCACCACAGCGGCGTCGCCTGGTTGGCCAGGCCGATGACAGCCATCCCCGCCGCACCCAGGAGGCTGCCCACGACCGGGTAGAGCCGGTAGCGGCCCGTGCGGGTGACCAGCGCGCCCGACAGCATGGAGCCCATCACCATCCCCGCGGCCCCGGGCACCAGCAGCAGGCCGGAGGCGGAGGCGGAGACACCGTAGACCATCTGCAGGTAGGTGGGCAGGTACCCGTTGATACCGAACAGGCAGCCCAGGGCTAGGACTGAGACAACCGTGGCGACCGCGAAGGTCCGGTTGGTGAGGATGGAGGGGGGCATGATCGGCTCGGCGGCGCGCCTCTCCACCGGGAGGAGCGCGCCCCAGGCCAGGAGGGTCAGCAGACCCAGCCCCAGGATCACCGGGCTGCTCCACGGGTAGAGGGCACCTCCCCAGGTAGCGATGAGCACGGTGCCGACCGCCCCGGTGTTGGCCAGGGCCAGGCCCAGCCAGTCGATACGCACGCGTACGTGGCGGCGCGGCAGCTGCAGGTTCAGCGCGACCAGGACCCAGGCGGCGGTACCGAAGGGGAGGAAGAACCAGAAGACCCACCGCCAGCTCAGGACGTCGGTGAGCCATCCGCCCAGCAGCGGCCCCAGGATCGAGGCCAGGCCGAACATGGCACCCAGCGGGGCCGTGTAGGTGGCACGTACCCGCGGCGGGATGAGGTCCCCGGTGATGGCCTGGGAGGAGATGATGAGCCCGCCCCCGCCCAGCCCCTGGAGGAACCGGAAGGCGACGAACATCTCCATGCTCGTCGATGTGCCGCACAGTGCCGAGCCGCCCACGAACAGGGCGATGGCCACCAGGTAGAGGGGCTTGCGCCCTATGGTGTCGCCGAGCCTGCCGTAGACGGGCATCGCTACCGTCTGGGCCAGGGTGTAGGCGGTGATGGCCCAGGACATGCGCGAGACCCCGCCTAGGTCTCCCACGATGGTGGGCAGGGCGGTGGCCACCACGGTCTGGTACATGGCGGACAGGAACATCACCAGCATGAGGCAGCCATAGACCACCCAGAAGCGTCGGTCCGGGCGGAAGGTCATGCCCTGTGTCGTGCCA